>CBDUUP010000404.1:0-3757 GCA_965370435.1 uncultured Anaerolineales bacterium
ACCTCCTCCTGCCATTTCACCTTTCGGCGGGAGGATGAGGATTCCAAACGATGAATTGTAACCTTGCGATTCATCATGCAATTCTGAGAAAAAATCATAATAAAGAGGTGAAAGATGAGTGAAGAAAAGAAGCTGAATCGACGCGACTTTTTGGGGATTGCCACCTGGGGGATCGGCGGGGTGATCGGGGCCGCGTTTGGGCTGCCGGCCATCGCCTTTATCATTGGCCCAGCCGCGCAGGGCGAAGATACTGAAGACTGGATCCCCCTGGGATTGACGTCCAAAGTGGAGATCGGCACACCGACCCTGTTCAAGGCCCGGATCGAACGCCAGGCGGGGTGGATCGTGAACGAGACAGAGATTTCGGTATACGTGTTGACTGACAATGGGCGTGATTTTGTGGCCATGTCCAACATCTGCACTCACCTGGGGTGCCGGGTGCGTTGGATCGGGGATGAGGAATTATTCTTCTGCCCTTGCCACAATGCGGCATTTGCTAAAGATGGCAGTGTAGTCTCCGGCCCGCCGCCGAGACCGCTAGACCAATTCGAGGTAAAGATCGAAGACGGCCAGTTGTACATACTTGGAGGTTGAAATGGTAGCACGAATAGGAGATTGGCTTGATGAACGCGTGGGTTGGAAAGGGGTTTGGGAAGCGATCTTTCTGCGAAAGATTCCCAAGATCAATTGGTTATTCACCCTGGGAAGCGCGACGCTTTTTGTGGCGGTCAACCAGGCGGTTACGGGGATTTTGTTGACCCTCTATTACGTCCCGACGCCGGACCACGCTTATGATAGCGTACAGTACATCACCACCCAGATTCCGATGGGTTGGTTGATCCGGGGGCTGCATCACTGGGGGGCCAGCGCGATGGTCGTACTGACGGTTTTACACATGCTGCGGGTCATCATCTTTGGAGCTTATAAATTCCCCCGGGAGATGACCTGGTTCACCGGCGTAGCCTTGTTGTTTGTGGTGATCGGATTTGGATTTACTGGTTACCTCTTGCCCTGGGATCAAAAATCTTACTGGGCGACGACGGTGGGCACACGGATGGCCGGAACGGTTCCGGGAATTGGAGATTGGCTGTTGAGAGTGGTCCGGGGAGGGGAAGAGTTGACGGCGGTCACATTGGCCCGATTCTTTGGGGTTCACGTTTGGGTGCTTCCGGTGGCGCTATTGCTCATATGCGGCCTTCATATGTATTTGATCGTGCGATTGGGCATCAGCGCGCCTCCGAAACGGAAGTCACAGGAGGAGGAGTAGAAGATGAATGAAAAAGAACGCCAAGATTACTTGAAAGAATACGATGAGGATAAGAAGAAGGGTCTTCCTTTCTTCCCCGACATTCTATTCAAAGATGCGGTAGTCTCGCTGTTGGTTTTAGTGATCCTGATCGCATTGGCATACTTTGTGGGCGCGCCGCTGGAAGAAAGAGCCAACCCGGCGGACACGAGCTACACGCCTAAACCGGAATGGTACTTTCTTTTCCTGTTCCAACTGCTGAAGTATTTCCCCGGTGATTTGGAAGTGATTGGTGTGATCGTTCTTCCGACATTGGCGATCTTGCTGCTGCTGGGGCTGCCTTTCCTGGACCGGAGTCGTTTTCGACACTTCAGGGACCGGCCGGTTGTCATCGCGGTTACAGCCTTGGGGGTGATCGCAGTGGTGGTTTTGTCTGCATTATCTATCCTGGAAGCGCCCCCTCCGCAGGAGGCAGCCCTGGGAGACCCTACGGCCGCCTTATACTCGGAAAACTGCGCCGGGTGTCATGGGCCGACGATTGAGGTCCCGGCGGGAACCAATTTGCACTCGGTGATCGCGGAAGGGAACCACGAGGGGATGCCCCCCTGGAGCGCTGACCTGACCACCGACGAGATTGACGCCCTGGCGGGATTCATTCTCTCTCCGAAAGGCAACGAGCTATTCGTCAACAACTGCGGGGATTGCCACGAAGCGCCTGAACTGGTGGCTGGCGACCCGCTGGGTTTGAAAAATTCATTGGAGATAGGGAGCGCTTATCCGAGCCATGCAGAGCTTGATATCCCCGAATGGACGGAAGTGATGAGCCAGGCAGAGATCACGGCTTTGTTGAACTTCCTGATCGCCCCTGATGGACAGCGCCTGTTCGCGGTCAATTGTTCCCCATGTCACGGCCAATCGGTGGCCTTTGGGGGCGAAGAAAGCGACCTGCAAGCTATCATCGCTCAGGGAGGGCTGCACCTGGAGATGCCTCCCTGGCGAGAGACTTTGAGCGACTCTGAGTTAACGACTTTGTCTGAATACGTGGTATCACCCTCTGACGTTCCCGAAGGAGAGGCGTTGTTTGAGCAGTATTGTGAATCCTGCCACGGAATGCGCATCCCTCTGGTTGGGACGCTTGCCGAGGCCCGGGAGATCATCGAAAGCGGCGGGGCCCATGAAACCATGCCGGTTTGGGGAGAGGTGTTGACCGCCGATCAGTTGGAAGCGCTGGTGGCGTATTCTATCGATGCAGCTAGTGGTTCAACCGTGCAGGTTGGACAGCAGCTCTTCTCTGAATACTGCGCGGTTTGCCACGGCGCGCTGGGGGAGGGAGGCCCGAACCCGGCTCGTCCAGACGACATTATCGCGCCCATCAGCACCGCCGAATATCTAAAAACCCGCGACGATTTCACCCTCAAGGCCATCATCGAGCAGGGGCAGCCTAACTTTGGTATGTCGCCCTTTGGGGTGAGCGCGGGCGGGCCTCTGGATGGAGAGCAGATCGATTCCATTGTGGCCTTTCTACGTTCATGGGAGATGGACCCCCCGGTGGAATTCCCACCCGAAGTGAAGCTCAGCACGGTATCTCTTTCGGGCGATCAAATCTACGCTGACCTTTGCGCCCAGTGTCACGGGGAATTTGGGGAAGGGTTGATTGGCCCGGCGTTTGATGACTCCGATTTCCAGGCGAGTTTTACTGATCAAGAACTGTTTGATTCGATAAACTCAGGGCACGAAGCTACCGCCATGATCGCCTGGGGGGAGGTGCTCACCTCTGAGCAGATCGAGGACTTGGTTGGTTTTATCCGCCAATTGAGATTGGCTGCTTCTGGCGGGCCGGTCTCTTTCGCCGATGACGTGCTGCCGATCCTCCAGGCGGAGTGCGGCATGTGCCACGGCGCTCAGGGAGGCTGGGATGCTTCCAGTTATGAAGCGGTTATGACCACGGGCAACAACGCCCCGGTGGTGATCCCCGGCTACGTGGAGTTCAGCTTGCTGGCCCAGAAGATCCAGGACACCCAGACTAGCGGGATGGTCATGCCCACCGCTGGGAAAATGTCGGATGCCAATATCCAGGTCATCCTGAATTGGATCATCGAAGGCGCGTTGGATAATTAAAACCAGGGGACTGGGGGAATTGCGTATAGTCGTGTAAAACAAGCGCCCAGTTGCCGGAAAAACCTGTTTTTCTGGCAATTGGGCGCAAGGGCATAGGAGATTGAGTCGAGATATACCATTTTGTGCATAATTCGTGAATGTGGAGCAATTTAGTGAAGATGACATCTGTCCCCTGGAAATAGGGACAAATTTCACTAATATTATGCTAATGTTAAAACTACAATATATTCGTCACACATTATCAAAAAGATATTTCCAATTAACAAAGTTCAATATTTGAAAAAACTTCAACCAATTTGGATACTTGGTTCCTGATCCGTATATTTCCTAGACTAACAACAGGGTATCGTTGATAATAAAGATACAGAGGAGGTGGTGCCTACAAGTAGAAGC
>CBDUUP010000405.1:0-3751 GCA_965370435.1 uncultured Anaerolineales bacterium
GACCTCTAATTTGATGGTTCTGTGCTGACCCTACCATCTTATCGTCATTCAAGGTCATATTTTTCGTATTCATAACTAGTGCCGTCACTGTTAGGGTAACGATGTGAAGCCATAACCAATTCACCACGAAGGAACTCTAAAACGAGATAGGAGCCATCCTCCAAAGTAAATAATAACGCAGGTACTCCAGAACCTATATCTTTATCTGGAGGTCCAAGTTGAGCGATGACTTCATCCACACTCATCCCGTATTTAAGGAAGTCTAAGTCTGAGGGTGGAGGATTAGGTTTACTTGAACAAGATGTAACCAAGAGTGTGCATAGCGCCAGGAGAACCGCCATTTTTTGATTGAAAATTCTCATCGTTTATATCCTTTCAAATTTCCAGTAAATGAATATAATACAAAATCAACGATTTTTCATGGTGATTGACGGTGATAACTTGAAGTAGTATCATCAGCGCCACCGTCAATCACCCGGTAAATGGGCTCCTTGGATCTTTCTGATTCCAAATTTTAAGTATTCATTTACTATACAAGATTGAATACTTAATCCCCTCCCATTCCACTGGTACAGAAACAGGAACTGCTTTAATGAGTGGCTCAGGCCTGCTGCTTTGCTCACAGGGGTGATATTCCTGGATCCCAAACCCCCTATCAATTTTGTCAGAACCCCGAAACGGATGAAAGTTTTCCGGCCTTAATAGGGATATTAATAGTAGAGGCTTGTGCAGTCTTTTAATTTTCAATCTAGTGCAATTCTTTGTGAAAATTGCCGCCAAGTTATCGTTTTGTGATATGATTTTCAAAGCAAAGTTTATCCGGTTTTATTATGCCCAACCCGGGAGGTGTCTATGGTTTGATATGTTCACCCAACTTATCCCAATAACCTATCCCTTCAATTTGTAAACTATCTATAAGGAGATACATCATGTCGGATCCCTTTATCGGCGAAATTCGGATGTTCGGGTTCAGTTTTGCCCCCCGCGATTGGGCCTTCTGCAATGGACAGTTACTGAACATCAGCCAGTACACCTCGCTCTACTCCCTTCTCAGCAATATCTACGGCGGAGATGGCCGCACAACCTTCGGCCTGCCTCATTTGCGCGGCCGGGTGCCCATGCACTTCGGCCAGGGGCCGGGCTTGACCAGCTACCCCATCGGAGCTTTGAGTGGGTATGAAACCGTCGATCTCCAAACCGCCCAGATTCCCTCCCACACCCACCAGGCCCGCGCTTACAAAGAAGAAGGCAGCGAGGCGTCCCCCGAAAGCAACATCTGGGGAGTCGCCGAAAGCGGCGCCCCCTATGCCAACGATGCCCCCGACGCCAACATGCGCGCCGATAGCATAGATCCCGCCGGAGGCGGCCAGCCCCACGAAAACCACCAACCCTACCAGGTGGTCAATTTCTGCATTGCCCTGGAAGGCACCTATCCCTCCAGAAACTAGATTGGGCAGAGACTGAGTATTTGTAAACTATCTATAAGGAGACTGATCATGTCAGATCCATTTTTAGGCGAAATTCGTATGTTTGGGTTCACTTTTTCCCCCCAGGGTTGGGCGTTTTGCAATGGAACGTTATTGTCCATCAGCCAGTACCAAGCGCTCTATTCCCTTCTGGGCACCAACTACGGCGGAGATGGCCGCACAACCTTCGGCCTGCCCCACTTGCGAGGCCGGGTGCCCATGCACTACGGCCAGGGGCCGGGCTTGACCAACTACCCCATCGGAGCGCTAGGCGGGTATGAAACCGTCGGCCTCCAAACCGCCCAGATGCCCTCTCACACCCACCAGGCCCGCGCTTACAAAGAAGAAGGCAGCGAGGCCAGCCCGGAAAGCAATATCTGGGGAGTCGCCGAAAGCGGCGCCCCCTATGCCAACGATGCCCCCGACGCCAACATGCGCGCCGATAGCATAGATCCCGCCGGAGGCGGCCAGGCCCACGAAAACCGCCAACCCTACCAGGTCGTCAATTTCTGCATTTCCTTGAATGGCATCTATCCCTCCAGAAACTAGACTCAAACAGGGCCTGAGTATTTGTCAACTATCTATAAGGAGACTGATCATGTCAGATCCATTTTACGGCGAAATTCGGATGTTTGGGTTCACTTTTGCCCCCCGGGATTGGGCGTTCTGCAATGGACAGTTATTGTCCATCAGCCAGTATTCCGCGCTCTATTCCCTTCTCGGCACCTACTACGGCGGAGATGGCCGGTCAACATTCGGCCTGCCCCACTTGCGAGGCCGGGTACCCATGCACTTCGGCCAGGGGCCGGGCTTGACCAACTACCCGATCGGGTATACCGGTGGGTATGAAACCGTCGGCCTCCAAACCGCCCAGATACCCTCCCACACCCACCAGGCCCGCGCTTACAAAGAAGAAGGCAGCGAGGCGTCCCCCGAAAGCAACATCTGGGGAGTCGCCGAAAGCGGCGCCCCCTATGCCAACGATGCCCCCGACGCCAACATGCGCGCCGATAGCATAGATCCCGCCGGAGGCGGCCAGGCCCACGAAAACCGCCAACCCTACCAGGTCGTCAATTTCTGCATTGCCTTGCAAGGCATCTATCCCTCCCGACCCTAAACCCGGGCTGGGCCTGAGGTAATGTAAATATGAAACCCAACCTGTCCTTCCGCCCCATCACCCTCGATGACCAGGACTTCCTCTGCCGGGTCTATGCCAGCACCCGGCAAGATGAACTGGCCGTGCTTGATTGGAGCGAAGCCCAGAAACAGGACTTCCTCCAGATGCAGTTCGACGCCCAACACACCTACTACCAGGAGAATTACCTGAAGGCTGAATTCCTCCTCATCTTGAAAGACAACCAGCCCGTAGGCCGCCTCTACCTCGACCGCCACCCGGAGGAGTTCCGCATTGTCGACATCGCCCTGCTCCCCGAACACCGCGGCCAGGGAATCGGGACCGGACTGCTAAAAGACATCCTCGCCGAAGCGGAAGGGCAGGGCCTGCCGGTGCGCATCCACGTCGAAAACTTCAACCCCGCCATGACCCTCGACCGCCGCCTGGGTTTTCAACCGGTCAGCGACACCTGCGTTTACCAATTCATGGAATGGCGTTCTGGCGTTTGAACGTTCAAACGTTATAACGTTCAACCTAAAAGGAGCATGAAAATGTTATCCAAACTAAAACACAAAGACTTCGCCGCCCACCTCAACAAGAAATTCAAGATCAAGATTGACGACGAAAACACCCTCGAAGCTGAGTTGATCGAAGCGGTAGAAGTGGGGCCTAAACCGGAGAAAGGGTCGGATCGCCGCCAGGCCTTCTCGCTCATCTTCCGCGGCCCCAAAGATTTCCACCTCCCCCAAGAAAACTATGAATTCGAACACCCAAAAATGGGGACCGTGAAAATGTTCACCGTCCCCATCGCCCCGGATGATGAGGGCGCCCTCTTTCAGGTGACCTTCAACTGATCAGACTCCGCGCCCTGGAGCCGAATCTTCACCCCGCCTTATGGGAAATCATCCTCCTCCCGTAAGGCGGGTGGGTTCTTCGTCCTCCAGCTTCGCTATCCTCCTCTGAATAATAAGCTTTTGGTTTTTCCAAAAGCCCTATCTAGCCAACCCTTTGCCCATTCACAAAACTTAGGACTTACGCGCTTCAGAAACCTTGCGAAGGTTTTTTTGGAAATCATGACTGTATGCAAACGATTGTAAAGTATAAAATCACTTCATAATCAGAGAAACCTTCGCAAGGTTGCCATTAAATCTTTCAACTGCGTAAGTCCTAA
>CBDUUP010000406.1:0-3749 GCA_965370435.1 uncultured Anaerolineales bacterium
TCAGCGTCGCCAGCGGCGCTTCCTCGTCCTCCGAGATTTTCAATTCCGCCAATAACTCTTTCAGTTTCTCGTGGTGTACCTGGGCGTGGTCAAGTGAAGTGATTCCCGCCAGCGAGCGCAAAATAGCGCTCCATCCGGCGTAAGGATTGTCTTGAGTGTAAGAGCGGCACTGGAAAGAGAGCGCCCTGGCTTTCCGATATAAGGCTCGTTTCACCAGTTCGTCGGCGAAGTGGCTCTTGCCGATACCTGCCGCTCCCCGGACCATCAGCATGGTGCAGTCCCCGCCCAACCCTTTCTCCATAAGTTTTTCGGCTCTACCGAGTTCTTTGTCCCGCCCGATCAACGGTCCCCGGCTGTCCACCCGGTTGACCAGGGTGTCATCCCTCGGCCCATCCACTTGGTAGAGGGGGATGGGTTTGGTTTTGCCTTTCACCTTGATGGCCGGCAGGGGGTCGAGGACGAAATAGTTGGAAACGTCATCGTAGACCAACTGGCTCAATAAAATTTGCCCGTTCTTGGCCGCCCCCATCAGCCGGGCCGCCAGGTTGACGTCGTCGCCCATTACGGTGTACTCCCGCCGGTTGGAAGAGCCGACTTGCCCGGCGAAAGTGATCCCCTGGGTGATGCCGATCCGCTGTTGGATGAGCGGCCCTTTGGTGTTGGGCGGCAAGTGGCGGGCGAAGCGCTGCTTCCATCGCTCGTTCAAGGCCGCCAATTCGGCGTTCATCGCCAGGGCCGTGCTGACCGCTCTTTGGGGGTCGTCTTCGTGGGTCACCGGCGCGCCGAACAATACAAGCATCTTGGTGCCCTTGCTGTAGGGGTCGATCCGGCTGACGATGCCGCCATACCGGGTGATGACCTCGTTCATGGCGTTGAAATATGCGCTCAACAAACTGGTCACTCTATCCGCGCCGTCCTTTCCCCATACCATCAAGAGACCTTCCGGCCCGGTGAAGTTGCAGAAGAGCACTGTCGTGGGGCGGTATTCGCTTTCCACCCGGCGTTCCCTGGCGTGGGCGATGATCCGGTCTGCTAACTCGGTCGCCAAATAGGGCGATAAAGCCTGGATCTGCTGCACCGTTTCCTTCATCTGGTCCACGATGGCCTGGGGGCTGGCATCCCAGGGGATCGCTCCCCTGGCCCGCCGCCTTTCGGCCTTGATCTCAAAGTCATCCAGTACTCCGTCCGCATCCTGGGTTACCACGTAATAGCCCGATTTTTTCTCCGTGGCGGTCAGCTCTGAGGACAGGGTCGTTATGGTCTCCTTGTTGACCACCAATTGGCCTATCGCCGAAGCCCCTTCCGCCTTCATCGTGTCGCTCACTGCCGGGCCAATGACGCCGTATTCCATGCGTTGGGCCGACCCGACACTGGCCGATAGGAAGTTCCCCGTCGCCAGCCCGATCTTCATCCGCAGCCTGACGTTTCCCTTGGGCGTTTCGATCTTGGAGAAATCCTTCATGGCTCGCAGCATCCGCAAACCGGCCCGCGCCGCCCAGTTGGCCTGCGCCCCGCCTTCCTGCTCCGGGAAATAGACCAGGGTTGCGTCCCCGGCGAACTTCACCAGGATGCCGCCCGACCAGGACAGGATCTCCAGCATGGCGGTGAAATAGCGGTTCATGATCTCAGTCAGGTGTTCGGCCCCTTCCGGGCCCAGGTCGGCCAACCGCTCCGATAGGGCCGTGAAGCCGCTCACGTCGGCGAAGAGCAGGCTGCCGTTAACGTATTCTCCGCCCACCAGTCCCGGAACCGGGCGGCGCATCTTCTCCTGGACGATGTGGTTGGGGATATAGGTCGCCAGCAGATATTGGATCGAACGCAGCCGCTCAAGCCCGTTGACCAGCACGCCCCGCCGGGGCGTTCCGCTCTTGAGTTTCCGCCACAAGGAGGGCGAAATATATTTCTCCACTTCGGGCGGGAAGATCAATGGTTGCTTGTTCTTTTCGTCAGAGTCGCTCATAACATTACCAAATTACCATAGCTCAGGAGACCGCCAAGAGAATAATCACCAACACGACGATCTATCGAATTGAAAAAACAGGCCGCTTCATGCCAACAAGTATAGCACGTAGTCATATTTTTATCCCTTGCGCAATCCACAAAATTAGGTCATACTTCACTGAAACAAAGAGATTAGAGAATAGAGAATGGATACTAGTGAACTGCCTCTCGAAACCAATCTCCTTTCTCTACTCACTGTCCACTTTCCACTGTTCACTGACCACTGTCCACTGACTACTGCCAACTGACAACTGCCTACTGAGAACTCACCTATGCCAATCACCCTCCAATCCAAAACCATCATCGTCGGCTCTGGCCCTGGCGGCGCGACCCTGGCCCGTGAGCTGGCTCGTAAAGGGGAAGAGGTTCTCCTGCTGGAACGCGGCATCGACCACCGCCAGCGCAGCTATTACGGCACCTACCTGGGCGCATTGATCTACGCCGACCGCCGGAGTCTGCTGTTCACCCAGGAAGGATTGAACATCATCCGCCCCCTGATGGTCGGCGGGGCCACCAATATGTACTGCGGCTGCGCCGCCCCGCCCCCCGACTGGCTCAAGGACAAATACGGCCTGGACATTGACCAAGAAGTCTCCCAGACTATGGAGGAGTTGGAGATCGTCCCTCTACCCGCCGAACTGCGCGGGGTGGCCTCCACCCGCATCGCCCATGCGGGCCAGGCCCTGGGATTTGACTGGCAGCCCCAGCTCAAATTCATGAAACCCTCCCGCGCCCAGAAATTTGACTGCGGGGCCAAGTGCATGTTGAGCTGCCGCTGCGGGGCCAAATGGACCGCCGCCGAATACGTGGACGAAGCCGTCCAAGCCGGAGCCAACCTCCAAACACGCGCCAGAGTTGACCGAGTCTTGATCGAGGACGGCCAAGCGGTTGGTGTGGCGGGGAAATTGGCCGGAAAACCTTTCACCGCCCGCGGCGAGCGGGTGATCCTGGCCGCCGGGGGCATCGGCACGCCCCGTATCATGCAAGCGTCCGGCTTTGAGGAAGCTGGGCAGGGCATGGCGATGGACACCACCGTCATGGTCTACGGCTTCATCAAGGAGCGCGGCACCGGCAACGAGCCGCCCATGACCTGGTCCTGGGAGAACCCGGAGGTCGGCTACATGCTCAGCACCCTGACCGACCCCTGGCTGCTGTATCCCCTCATCAATATGCTCAAGGGCCTCAAATACGCCGCTTATTGGCCCCGCTGGAACAATCTCCTGGGCGTGATGATTAAGCTCAAGGACGAAATTTCCGGCGGCGTCTTCCCCAACGGGAAGATCAGCAAACCCCTGACCGATTACGACCGCCCCCGCCTGGAACAGGCCGAGGAGGTCTGCCGCAAGATATTGCTCGAGGCCGGGGCCGACCCCTCCACCATCTTCATGACCCCCTTGCGCGGCACCCATCCCAGCGCCACCGTTCGCCTGGGCGTCATGCTGGATGACGACCTCCAGACCGAGACCCCCGGCCTCTACGTCTGCGACGCCAGCGTCTTCCCCGAAGCCCTCGACCGCCCCACCGTTCTTACCATCATCGGCCTCGCCAAACGCCTGGCAAAGCATCTGATCGGATCGCCTTCGCCAGCGTAGGGGCGCAGCGCGCTGCGCCCCTACGTTGGCGGGGTGCAAAACCCCGCCTCCATGACCCCTCACCGCCTCCTCCAATCCAAACTCGCCGCCTACCCCCCCCGCCCCCCCCCCCCGGGGCCCCCCCGCCCGGGCGGGGCGGCCCCCCCCCGGCCGGGG
>CBDUUP010000407.1:0-3728 GCA_965370435.1 uncultured Anaerolineales bacterium
TTCTAGATTTTTCGACAAGTTTCAAGCATATATTAAAAGTGTCCGGTGGCTAGAAAAATTCTTAGTTTTTCTCTCTTAGCGAAGCGGCGTTCTCTGTGTCTCTGTGGTGATATTTTTTTAATCTTGACTATTTCCCCAATGCTCCACAGACGGCTCAATCTGATCGCGCCCCCGTTCCTTAGCTACATACAACCGCTTGTCGGCTAAATGGATAAGAGCTTCCATCACATCCGTCTCCAATGGGCATACCGCGATCCCCTGGCTGATCGTAGGAGGGGGAACCGATTTGCCATCCCGGTTCGTCAAAGTCAATTTGCTCAAAGCATCCTGGATGCGCCGGGCAACCTCATAAGCCTCCAGCCCATCCGCCTTAGGCAGCCCAATACCGAATTCCTCGCCGCCCCAGCGTCCTATAAAGTCCCCATCTTTGGTGTGTTCTTGCATCGTCCGGGTCAACTCTACCAACACTTGATCTCCCAGTAAATGGCCGTATTGGTCGTTGTACCGCTTGAAGAAATCCACGTCCAGCATGATGAGTGCCAGGGGGTATTTGCCTTGCTTGGACTTGTTGGTCTCTTCTTCCAGCCTGGTGAGAAAATGGCGGTGATTGTACGTCCCGGTGAGACTGTCTCTTCGAGACTGCTCTTCCACCTCGGTGTGGTGATAAGCATTATCAATCACCAAGGCTGCCTGATAGGCTACGCTTTCGAGAATTTCTAGGTCGTTCACATCAAAAGCGCCCCGGCGGTAAGCTCCGGCGCCTATGGTTCCCAGTAAATGTTCTCCCACACTTAGCGGCACGCCGATCCACGAAAGGTTGGCCTTTCGTTTACCCACGATCCGCAGTTCTATTCCCAACGCTTCCGCCTCTATTCGGAGATCATTGATCAATAAGGATTCACAATGGCGGATCACCCAGCCTCCCGGCCCATTGCCCAGGGGAATCATTTGTTTGGGGAAAAACTCTCCATCGTCGTAAAACAATTCCAGAGAGATGGGCGTTTCTTCGGTGATGTCTTCGCGGTTCCGTTCGTCCAATAAAGCCACAAAATAAGTGTCCGCCAGGAGAGTGTCCTGGATCGCCGCGCTGACCAGCGACACAACCTGGTGGATTTCAATCGTCGTAGTGATTTTGCGGGTCACCTGGTTTATGGCTTCCAGGCGGGTGACCCGTGCGTTGATTGTTTCCCCCAAGCGCAGCACAGTTTCGATGATGATGATGGATGCAAATGGCAGGATGAGGGCGTCAATGTCGTTGAACGCGTTGGGCGGCATGACCGGTTTGAAAACCGTGTAGCTCAGGCCGGTATAAATAAGGATAAAAAGATAAGTCGGCCAACGCCCGCCCAGAAGGGACGTTATCGTGATCACGACGACTGCCAAAATCGCGCTGATCGCCACCGGTGAGATCGGGATCAAGGCGGGCAAGATAGCATTCCCCGCTCCGTGGGCGACCGCAAATATCCAATGAAGAGGCTGGTAACGCCGGGCCAGGGGGAAAAAATATTGGTGCAGCAGGATGGCATAAAAAATCCCCAAAATGCCGACCCCCAGGCCGGTCATGCGGGCTTCTTTGTCTAGAGATGGGTTGAGGCTTTGCAATAATACGCTGGACAAGACCACGATAGCGATGGCGACAGCCGGTCTAACCAATGTCTGTCTTTCTTTTGAGGTGAGATGAGCAAGAGGGCTGTTGGCAGGCTTCATTTAGTAGTGGGTCGCTTTGGGCAAGCAGAAGATTATGTCTGTGAATATCACCGCTAATTGTACAACAAGTTTTGGAGAATGCGAGTCAAAACTGAGCCAGGGAAGAAGAAATTAACAGAATTGTAAGAACTTCACCTTAAAATCATCGTTTTATACCTGTCGAGTCTAGTGTTCACGAAAAGTATTGCTTTTCCTCAGTTTTATGATTGACTTAGCGATTGGCCTAGAACCATTGCAAGAACCCCAATATATTTTATGTCTTCTTTTTTTCATATCGGTGATATAATTTTGTTGCTCAATGCGTAAGCGATCTTTGCCATGATTTGAACTTGCGACAAATATTAAAGTGAGCGGTTGAATAATTTTATGGGTATCTTGTAATCTATGCAATCCGAAGTAGAATTGTTTTTGACCGGTTTAGAATCTGCGGCCGAGTATTCTCGCAATACTCGGCTGTCCTACGCCAACGACTTGCGCAGCTTTGTGGGATACCTCACCCAAGCGTTGGAACGCTCTCCTCAAGTCCCTGACCTCACTTGCCAATACGTCACCGGCTATTTGCGCCGCGAGCAGCAAGTCGGACGCCAGCACAGCACCCTCTCTCGCCGTCTGGCGGCCTTAAGGCGGTTCGCCAGATTCCTGAATGAAACCGGCAAACTCGCCCCTAACCCCTTGCTCAACTGTCAGGCTTTTGAGAATCTAGGAGACATCGTCCGCCCGGCAGAAAATGGCGTGGACTACCTGAAAAGCGATGAAATTGCCTCCCTCTGGCGAGCGCTTGACCAGGCTCAAAACCCTCGCGCCTGGCGCGATGCAGCCATGTTGGCCTTGCTCTTGGAGCTAGGCTTGTCGGTTGGCGCGCTGGTTTCCCTGGACCTCTTGAATTTAGATTTGCGGGCCGGACGCCTGAGATTGTATTCTGAAGAGGAGGAGGAGATCACATTATCCCTGGGCAGCGCAAAATCTCCCCTCATCAAATATCTGGAAACCAGCCGCCCTGACCTGGTGCGCTCTACAGCCCTGCCGGCCCTGTTCGTCAGTCAGATGGGCGGGCGCATGAGCCGCCAGGGCGTCTGGCAGGTCCTGCGCAACTGGGGAGATACCGCCGGGCTTTCCCGGAAACTTTCCCCCCGCCTCCTGCGACACACCGCCGTCCGGAGGATGCTGGAGGCCGGAAGCGGCCTCCAGGAAATCCAGAACAGCCTGGGACACCGCAATCCGCTGTCTACCCGGGCTTTGCTGCGCCGCTTGAAACAAGAACCAACTGAAGCCCTAGCGGCTTGAAAGTGAAAATGAATATGAATATGACCGAAGAATACCTTACCCTAAAAGAAATTGACGCCGTAGTTCAAGTAATCCAATCCCGCACAGCCTACACCCCCCGGGTGGGCATGATCCTCGGCTCCGGATTGGGACCGGTTTCCGAAGCAGTGGAAGACCCCGATGTAATCCCCATAGATGTCTTGCCCGGTTGGCCGGTTTCCACCGTGACCGGGCACGTAGGCCGGTTGGTGTTGGGTAAACTCGAAGGCCAGCAGGTTATGGCGCTTCAGGGCCGCACTCATTTTTACGAGGGGTACAGCATGAACCGGATTGGCTTATCGGTTCGAGTGATGCAGCGCCTGGGAGTCGAAACCCTGATCGTCACCAACGCGGCCGGAGGGGTGAACCCGGATTTTGTCCCCGGCGATTTAATGTTGATCACCGACCACCTCAACCTGATCGGCATGGCCGGGCAGACTCCCTTGCGGGGGCCAAACCTGGACGACTTCGGTCCCCGTTTTCCCGACATGAGCCGGGCCTATGACCGCCAATACCTGGACCTGGCACGCCAGGTCGCGGCCGAGAATGATCTGACCTTGCGGGAAGGCATTTACGTCTGTCTCGCCGGGCCAACCTACGAGACTCCCGCCGACCTGCGCTTTTTGCGTGATGCCGGGGTGGACGCGGTGGGGATGTCCACCGTTCCCGAGGTAATTGTGGCCCATCACGGTGGGGTGCGAGTTTTAGGCATCTCCGGG
>CBDUUP010000408.1:0-3710 GCA_965370435.1 uncultured Anaerolineales bacterium
CACCGTCGAAGTTGAAGTGACCTTGTTGGATGGCAGTTGGGGCAGGGCCGCAGTGCCCTCCGGCGCATCCACCGGCGTACACGAAGCCCTGGAATTGCGCGACGGCGACAAATCCATCTACGGCGGGAAATCCGTGCTCAAGGCGGTGGAGAACGTCAACGGCCCCATCGCCGAGATGCTTCTGGGCCGTGAGGCCGCCGAGCAAAAGATGATTGACCAGGATTTGATCGAACTGGACGGCACGCCCAATAAATCCAACCTGGGCGCCAACGCCATCCTCGGCGTCAGTCTGGCCGTCGCCAAAGCAGCCGCCAACGCCCTCGACCTCCCCCTGTTCCGTTACATCGGCGGAGTCTACGCTCACACCCTTCCCGTCCCCATGATGAACATCATGAATGGCGGCGCCCACACCGGCTGGCAGTCAATGGACTTCCAGGAGTTCATGGTGATGCCTCTGGGCGCGCCATCCTTCAGCGAAGGGCTTCGCTGGGGAACCGAGATCTACCACACCCTCAAAGGCGTCCTCAAAGCCCGCGGCCTATCAACCCTGGTCGGCGATGAGGGCGGCTATGCCCCTGCCATCAAGGTCAACCACGAAGCCGTGGAAGTCATTTTGGAGGCGATTGAGAAGGCCGGATACACCCCCGGCGAGCAAGTATCCATCGCCCTCGACCCCGCCGCTTCAGAGTTTTATGATAAGGAAGAGGGCGTCTACAACCTCCGCAAGGAGGGGCGCAAGCTGACCGGTGAAGAAATGGTCGAGTTCTGGAAATCCTGGGTGGACCAGTATCCCATCGTCTCCATTGAAGACGGTCACGGCGAAGACGATTGGGACAGTTGGAAATTGATGACCGAAGAACTCGGCGACCGCATCCAGATCGTAGGGGACGACCTGCTGGTCACCAACCCAGAGCGGGTGCGCCGCGCCATTGGTGAAAAAGCCTGCAACGCCCTCCTGGTCAAAGTCAACCAGATCGGCAGCCTCACTGAGACCATCGAGGCCGTCGAACTCTGCCACCGGGCTGGCTGGCGGGCTGTCGCCTCCCACCGCTCCGGCGAAACCGAAGACACCACCATCGCCGACCTGGTCGTCGCCCTCAACATGGGCCAGATCAAAACCGGCGCCCCGGCTCGCTCCGACCGGGTCGCCAAATTCAACCAACTCCTCCGCATCGAAACCGAACTCGGCGACGCCGCCCGCTACGCCGGTTGGGATGCGCTAAAAAGCTAAACCATCTCCGAAACACCAACCTCCCGCAGGTTCCAAACCTGCGGGAGGTTTTTTTATTTCGCCTTCCTCCACCACAAAGATCGCTTACCCTCTGCCATCAATTCACAATCACATCCCCCGTATCTACCACAGCTTCAGGAAAATGGATCGTTTCACTTCCCAACATCAAACTCACATTTGAAAACTTGCACGGCAGCGCATTGGCCCGCAAAAAATCCTGCCCATCCATCAACTGATAGTGCAGGTGAGAATAAGTCGTCGCGGCCCCGGAAAAACCAACCTTCCCGATCTCCTCCCCTCGTCTCACCTCTTCACCGGCCTCCACCAGAACGCTCCCTTTGAGCAAGTGAAATAAATGGCTGAACTCTGTGGCATTGTGCTGGATGATGACATAATTCCCGGCCAAATCTTTATAGCGGCCCTCTTGAAAAGCCTCGTCCGAATCAAATTTCCGGTCATAAAGATCTTCCAGCGTGTCCACCACCTCGACCACAACTCCGTCCGCAGGCGCGTAAACGGTGGCCTCGTGAGTATAAAAAGATTTCACATCCGCAAAATGAAAATCGTAATCTTCCTCCGCCTCCCCAGAAGGCCTCCTCAGATTTCCATCCTCCCCGATCACCACAAGATCCACCGCATACCGGCTGAAATTTGACCAGAAATGATTATCCGTCACTTTCCTCACAATCGTCATACTGAACCGTCTATGGTGAGAGTAATAATCATGCCCGTCAAGGATCGTCATCACCCCTTTTAAGGGGATATCTAACCGAACCTGCTGGTCATAGAACTCAGGCTTCACCATGACATTCCCCGCATAATATTCCTTCTTTGTTTCAGGATCATAAAAAGTGAACATATACCTCAGATACCCGATGTTCAAATGTTTCGGAAAGCGATAGAACGGGTTATACAAGTCAAATTGTTCTTTCCCATTTATTTCAAATTGCCCAAGGGTGTGGATCCCCGCAGGCCCCACCGCATTATGATTTAAATATTGATAAGTCAAAAGCCGGTCGTCGTTATCGTAAACGGCAACTTTAATAAATTTGATTTCAAGCTGCTTCTCTGTTCGGCCTTCAAGGACAAAATCAAAATTGAGAAAGTTTGCGTCCCGCCCATCCTCAAAATAAATAGTCTCCGGTTCAACCCGGATATCAACCACCTTCTCGTCTGAGCTATGGTCCGATAAAAAATCTAACAGACGGATCGCTTGCATGAGACTCTCCAAACTTGAAGCGACGCTTTCCCATTGCTTCCCTTCATCCAGAAGAGCTACTCGATGATGACTCTGATCGTAATCTCAAAGGCATCTTCGGTGATATTCACGCTTACAAACTCAACATTATCGTTACCCGAAGCCTCGGCGGAAAACGCCTCCGCCATCACCTCGTTGATGAGAGTCACGCGGGAAGAATCGATGTCCAGTCCGGCAATGTCTACGGCGGTGATTTCAGCGTTCAGCATTCCATCTTCCACCGAGAAAGAAATATCCACGCTGCCCGAAACCGAGGCGCTGTCAGTAGGCGTGTACGTGCCAAATATGCGGATGAGACCCGGCTGCATATCAATGCTGGAAATGCTGTCAAACAGATTGTCTTCATCCTGCTCGACGAAACTGTGTTGAAGAAGCTGGTTTACGGTATCTTCGGACAAGGTCACAGTGACATTCATATCACTCAGATCATCAACACTGAGGTCGCAGGCTATCATCGTCATAGCCATGATCATCAAAAATAGAACCAACCTAGAAATATATGAACCCTGCATATGTAAAAACCTCTCATTTTTTGTCATTTTCTCTCTCCTAATAGTAATGCCAGAACATTACTATAATCAAATCTCGTGATTGACTTCTCTAAAATTCCTCACGCTTGAATCGCCAGATCGCCGCCGCAACAAATATCACCACATACAGAGTCATGGCGATGATAGGAACCGGCCAGACATCCGGCAGCGTTTCCCCTTGCACCAATGCGGATACCAGCAGGGGAATCCCCTCCGGCAAGATCAAGATCAACCAGGGCAAAAACCCGGCGAAGAAGTTCCCCATACCCATCATGCTGCCAATAGCGATTCCAATAGCAATCCCCAATACCGGCCCCCTGGTATTGAACATCGTGCCCAGCATCAAAGTTAAGGCCAGATAGAACAGCAAGTACAGACTCAGCAAACCCAGGTTGGTCAGGAATAGCCCCAGCGGCAGCGCTGAGAAGCCGCCCTCCGACAGCGAAATTTGGACATAGCCGACCAGCCCTTGAACAATGGTGAGGGTGACCAGAAACCCAATCGCGTTGGCGATGAATTTAGAAAGGATGAACCCGCTTCGCGAGACCGGCGCGGACAATACCCAGGCTGCGGTGCCGGATTGTTTCTCACCGATGATCGCTCCCTGGGTGATGACAATCACCGAAAACATCGGGAACAATCCCATCAATTGCATAAAAATGTCCATTTTCTCTACCGCATCCATGGTTTC
>CBDUUP010000409.1:0-3696 GCA_965370435.1 uncultured Anaerolineales bacterium
AAGGGGAGCAGGTTTAGGGGAGGGCGACTAAAGTCGGGGCGACTAAAGTCGCTCGAACGTTTTACGAAGTCGACCTACGCCGACTATAAAATTATATCGTCTGCCGATGGTTTCAAGCTGGGCGATTTTATTGGGAGGGGAGAATTTTTTGCTGGATTGCTTTGTCTTGATTGTCTCGATTTACCAGGCGTTGGAGGTGGAAGCGGAGGCGGCTTAGTTTTGTGCGTATTGCCGGGATGCGGGCAACTAGCAAGAGCAGGACGACGATGCCGAATGCCAAGGGTTGGCGATAATCGGCTTTGACTTTCCAGAGGTAATGGATGACGGCCAAAATTCCCGCCAGGTACACCAGGCGGTGCAGGCGTTTCCAATTCTTCTTCAGGCGTCTTTTCCACCAATTGGTGGAGGTGAGGGCCAGGAGAAACAAGATCACGCCGGCGGCGAAACCCACCAGGGCGTAGCGTTTCTCGAAGGTGGCTTCGTAGATCAAGTTCCAGTTGAAGCCGTAGTCCAGGCCGATGAAGACCAGGAAATGCAGGCTGACGTAGAGGAAGGTGTACAATCCCAGAGGACGGCGCAGTCGCAGAACCTGCCGGAAGTCGAAGAGGGTGTTGATAGGCGATGCGGCCAGGGTCAACACCAGCAGAACCAGGGCGGTTTTCCCGGTGCGGAGGGTGACCGCCTGGATGGGGTTGGCGGTCAGGTTATTGTGGGCGTAGTCCCAGATGAGCAGGGCCAACGGGGTCAGCGCGCCGAGGTGGGTGAGGAGTTGGAGGCGAGTGAGTTTCATGGGAGTGGATAGTGGATAGTGGTCAATGGACAGTAGTCAGTGGGTAGTTGTCAGTGAGAAGTATGTCGTGGATTGTGAATTGGGGTGTTTTTTTCTGTTCACCGTCCACTGTCCACTAATCACTAATTACCTTGTTGCCTGATTACCTTGCTCCACCCAGATAAACTTCCATGTCCAAGCTGTCGTAGAGGTGGGCGACCTGGTCGGCGTAGCCGTTGAGCATGAGGGTGGGGCGGCGTCCGAGGTCGCCGATGCGGCGTTCGGTGGCTTGCGACCAGCGGGGGTGGGGCATCTCTGGATTGACGTTGGCGAAGAAGCCGTATTCGTTGGGAGAGGTGGACATCCAGAGGGAGACGGGCATTTCTTCCACCAGGTCTATCTTGACGATGGATTTGATGCTCTTGAAGCCGTACTTCCAGGGCACCACCATGCGGATGGGGGCGCCGCTCTGGGGGAGGAGATGTTCTCCGTACAGGCCGGTGGAGAGGATGGCGAGGTCGTTCATGGCTTCGTCCAGGCGGAGGCCTTCGGTGTAGGGCCAGGGATAAATACCGCTGTTCTGGCCGGGGAATTGTTCGGGGTCGTCCAGGGTTTTGAAGCGGACGTACTTGGCCTCGGAGAGCGGCTCGACCTGGTCCAGGAGCTTGCGAAGAGGGAAGCCCAGCCAGGGGATCACCATAGACCAGCCCTCCACGCAGCGCATACGGTAGATGCGCTCTTCCTGGTCGAATTGGGTGAGGAGGTCTTCCAGGCCGAAGGTTTTGGGGTTGCGGACCAATCCGCCGACCTCGACCTGCCAGGGGGAGGATATGAAATCCTGGGAGAGGTCGGCCACCGATTCCTTATTGGTGGAGAACTCGTAGAAGTTATTGTAACTGATGATCGAATTGTAGGCAGTGAGAGGGTCGCCCAGCTCGTCGGTGTTGGAGGTCACGTTGAGGTTGGCGGGAGCTTCCCCGGCGGAGGCATTGGGGCTGCAAGCGGCCAGCAGCGCGCTGCCTGCCAGCAGCCCTGCGCCTTTGAGGAAATCCCGGCGGGAGAGGTAGAGGCTCTGGGGGGTGATCTCGGAAGATTTTATCTTCATTATATTAGTCCTATTTAGACCGTATTTACCAATATTATTATAACGGAAGATGGCGGGTTTTTGGGTTAGCGTTACGTAAGAATACTTCTGTGATTGGGTAGATTGGGCTATTCAAGTTTGTGTACTTCTGTATTATGATGGGGTGTGAGGTTGAAATATTACTGCCTCAATGGGGTGACTTGTGATCCGATGTAGAGCTTGATCTGTTATGGGTAGTATGCTTGGTTGGAAAGGTGAAAAACAATGAAGACACAAACATCGATATTGAAAATTGGACTGGTAGGATTAGGGATGATTCTCTTGACTGGCTGCGGAACCTTGTTTCCGGCGGACACGGCGACGACGACGCCCAGCCCGACCCTGACGGCGACGGTGACACTCACGTCTACGGTGACGCACACGCCTACGTTCACGCCGACCATGACGCCGACGCTGACCTATACGCCCACTATCACCCTCACCCCCACCGATACGCTCACGCCGACCATCACCGACACGCCCACCATCACACCCACGCCCACCTATGACTTCCCGGACCTGATCGCCAAGAGCCTGGCTTTCTGCCGCTATGGGCCGGGGTCGGCTTATCTATTCTCCGCCCAGTTGGATGAGGGCGACCATGCGGTAGCCCACAACCGCAACTGGAACGGCGCCTGGTTGTGGGTTCAGCCCGACACGGTGGACCGGCATTGCTGGGCTTCCGCCTCGGTGTTTGAGATCTTGGATGGGGACATCATGGCGCTTTTGGTGTATGATTCCCCGCTGCCGTACTCGGTCTTGTACGGCCCGCCGGCGGAGGTCTATGCGAAGCGGGAGGGGAATACGGTCACCATCAACTGGACGGCGGTGTGGATGACGGAGGATGACGACCGCGGGTATATGATCGAGGCTCAGGTCTGCCAGAACGGGTTGGTGTTCCCCCTGGCGCAGCATTCGGATGGGACCAAGATGTCCTTCTACGACGAGACGACTTGCTCGACGCCTTCCAGCGGGCTGCTTTACACAGTCGAGAAGCACGGCTACACGGATCCGGTGACGATTCCCTGGCCGTAGTGTATTGAGGATGCCGTAGGGGGTGGGTCTCAGGAACCTTTGGTTCCCACCCACCCCTACGATAAAGGTGGAAGAGTCTGGTAATATTGGGGAATTATGCAGCGAGAGAGAACCCTAGCTTATTTGAAACTCAGCTTTGCGGTGGCAGTTTGGGGGGCTTCGTTCATCGCTACCAAGGTGGTTTTGCGGGAGGTGTCGCCGGTGACGGTGGTGTGGCTGCGGTTCAGCATGGGGGTGGTGATATTGGGGGCGGCGGTCTATTTGCGGAAGCAGTTGTCGTTCCCCTCTTTCAAAGACCTGGGGTATTTCGCTTTGTTGGGATTTATCGGCATCACCTTCCACCAATGGCTGCAATCTACCGGGTTGGTGACCTCGGAGGCCACGACCACGGCCTGGATCGTGGCGACCACGCCGGTTTTCATCGCTTTGTTGGGGTGGTTGGTCTTGAAGGAAAGATTTGGTTGGGATGCGGCAGCGGGGATCGGGTTGGCGACATTGGGGGTGCTGCTGGTGGTGACCAAAGGAAACTTGACTTCGTTGGCCAGCGGGCAATTCGGCGCGCCGGGGGACATCTTGATCTTGATAAGCTCGGTCAATTGGGCGGTGTTCTCGGTGATGTCCCGGCGGGGGTTGAGAAAGCATCCGGCGGCGAGGATGATGTTCTACGTGATGGCGGCCGGATGGCTGTTCACCTGCGTGCCGTTCCTGGCCAATGAGGGATGGAGGGAAATACCCCGGCTTACGATGAACGGCTGGGTGGGGGTGGGCT
>CBDUUP010000410.1:0-3626 GCA_965370435.1 uncultured Anaerolineales bacterium
GTAATTAACACTCCGCGCTGGAAAGCTTTTCTATCGCCATGAGCCATAGCGGTCTCGGCGCGGTTCATGAAGAAACTGCTGACCAACAAGATGGCGGTGACCGCCAGCCCCAGGAATTGGTTCAGTTCAGGACGAACACCGGGCAGCAAAAAAAACCGGGTGATGAACAATCCGCCGAACACAAAGCTATCGGAGAGGATGAACAGCCATAACCCCAGGCGGTTGTTGACCAGTTTATATTTGTATTCGGTTAATTTTTTTGTATGTTCAGCCATTAGTGATCCTCCTCTTCAGAGAAAAGCCGGGGCAGGTGCATGTAGTCACGGATCACGAAAAACGCCTTGGCAATCGCGATGAACAACAGCACCCCACCCCAGGAAGTGGCAATAGTCGCCAGGATGAATTCGCCAACGGTGAACACGGCCAAAATCAGCAGCACGAAGCCGCCCAGAGCATAGGCTTCTTTCAGCTTAGTTTCTTTCTCTTGTATCTCTTCAGCCATCATTATCTCCTGGGAGTCACAAGCTCAATCGGTTGAATTAGGACTAGAAGTTGACCCCATCTTCACATAGTCGGGACGACCTTCGCCGTAGTCATAAGGTTCCCCGACGACTTCAAAGGGGTGGTCCTGGTAGTTATGCAGCGGAGCCGGGTTTGGTAGCTGCCACATCGGCGAACGCGAATTCCAGATATTGCCTTCTGCGATCTCGCCCGTTCGCAGGCTGCGGATGAGGTTGAACATGAAGATGGTGATGGAAATCGCAATCAGGAAGCCCGAGATGGTGACCATCATCTGCAAACCGTCGATGCCGAGGGCTGGGTCGTAGCCATAGATACGGCGGCGCATCCCGCGCAGCCCGGAGAGCATCTGTCCGCTCATCATGGCCAGGAAGCTGGGCGTCATCAACCAGAAGTGGAGTTTGCCCAGCTTCTCATTGAGTCTACGCCCGGTGATTTTGGGAAACCAAAAGTAAATGGCGGCGAAGAGCGGGAAGACGTATCCACCGAACATGGTATTGTGGAAGTGTCCGACGATGAAATAGGTGTCATGGAGGAAGAGATCGGTCGCTACAGTGGCGTTGGGGGGGCCGGTGAGGCCGCCGAACAGGAAGACCAATATGGCCCCAATGGTGAAGAGCATCGGCGTCGGAAAGGACAGCTTGCCCTCCCACATAGTAGCGACCCAACTAAAGAACTTCACCCCGGTAGGTATGGCGACAAGGAGGGTGCTGTACATGAACGGCACCCGGAGGTATTCCTCCATGCCGGAAGCGAACATGTGGTGCGCCCAAACGAAGAACCCGACCAATGCGATCCCCATAGAGGACATGGCGATCCATTTGTAGCCGAACAGGGGTTTGCGGCTGAACACAGGGAGCAGTTCGCTAATGATGCCTAGACCGGGCAGGACGAATACGTATACCGCCGGATGAGAATAGAACCAAAATAGGTGCTGGAACAAGAGGACGTTGCCGCCTTTTATGGGGTCGAAGAAACCCATGCCGAACAAACGCTGGAACATCACCATCTGAAAGGAAAGGCCGATGAGTTGGGTGGCGGTCAATTGAATGATGGAAGTCGCCAGGGCGGCCCACACGAAAATAGGCATTTTGAAAAAGCTCATGCCGGGAGCGCGCATCCGTATAACGGTGACGATGACGTTTATCGAACCCAGCACGGAGGATAAACCAACGAAGTAAACGCCCATGAGGAAGACCTGGTAGCCCATCTTGTCCAGGTTAGAACTCAGGGGCGGATAACTCGTCCATCCGGCGTCCACGCCGCCCAGGAAAATACTGCTCACCACCAGAAGCGCGCCGGGCACGTTGATCCAGAAGGCGAAGGAGTTCAGGCGGGGGAAGGCCATGTCGCTGGCCCCGATCATCAAGGGCACCAGGAAGTTCATCATCGCGCCGACGCCCAGCAGGATGGAGGCGATCATCACCATGCCATGCAGGCTGATCAGGGTGTTGAAGGTATCGGCCACAATCAGTGGTTCGTCGGTTCCGCCGGGCCAGACCAACTGGGTGCGGAAGATGAGGGCCATGATACCGGCCATGGTTAGCAAGGCCAGGGAGGTGACCCCATACTGCACACCGATGACCTTGTGGTCGTAGTCCACGCCCAGGTAACGCTTCCAAGTGGGTGTATCGCCGAGGTCGTGATGGTCGGCGGTCTTCTCGCCTTTGGCCCACTTGAACCAGTCGCCCAATACGCCGACGCCGATCATAAAGCCAATGACGCCCAAGAATCCGCCCAGGGCAACCGCCGGTTCCCAGGGTTCTAGCTCCAGGCCGAGGAGAAGACGCACTGCAATAACGATCACAACGCCGAGGGTGGTACCTATTATCTGGAACAGCAAAGCTTTTACTATTCCGACGGATAATATTTTCTTCATGCAGTCCTCCAAATCTTTAGAACAATACGCAAGTATTTTTTACTCGCCCAGACTCTGGATAAAGGCGATGATTTCATCAATTTGATCCTCGGTGAGTCTATCCGAATAATTAGGAGGCATGAGACCCGCGCCGAATCCATCGCGTATCTGCAAGTCAGGATCCAGGATCGAGTTGCGAATATAGGTTTCATCACCCGATACAGTTTCGCCTCCATCTAGCGGCACTTCAGAACCAAACAAGCCCAACCAGGTCGGTCCGACTCCTGAAGAGCCATCAATCGAGTGACAACCAAAGCAACCCATTTCGGTCGCCCATTGACGACCACGCTCCACCGGGTCTTCCAGGTCTCTGGCAAGCTCCGCAGCCAACCAGTCCTCAAAGTCGCTGGCGTCCATAACGATAACGTCAGCCAACATGCTCCAATGGCCAGTCCCGCAAAGTTCTGCGCAACGCACCTTGAATTCTCCGATCTGGGTCGGCGTGATGCGCAATTCTTGGATATAGTCCTCCCCCGGGAGAACGTCCTGTTTCACTCGGAATTCCGGCACCCAGAATGAATGGATGTAATCCAGGGAGGTTAAATTCAGCACTACCTGGCGATCTTTGGGCAGATAGAGGGTATCGGAGGTCACGGCGCCATCTTCGTATTCAAACAACCAGGCCCATTTTTGCGCGTATACGGTCACTTCCAGCGCGCCGGGGTCGCGCCGGGTGATGTCTCCCAATGATTCGGCGCCCAAGAAGGCCAGGGCGAGGACAATCCCCAGGGGGAGCAAGGTCCAAACGATCTCCAAGGGTGTGTTGCCTTCAATATGCTTGCCATATGCATCGGCTCCCTTTTTCTGACGAAAGACGACGATGGAGTAAACGATAAAGACAGATATGAGGGAGAATAGGAAAACGATCAGATAGTAATGGTAGCCCAATAATGAATCAATAGGACCGGCCTCTGCACTGGAAGCGTCGGGCAGAAATCCTTGGGGGCTAGGAACCAGGAGGAGGATGCCAGCCGTTAGTATGATGACCAAAACAGCGGCGATAATGATATGTTTCATATTCTGCATTCCTCCAAACTAAAAACTTAATTCTGAATATCAGACATTAAGTATCTAAATTAAAATTCATCCACTGGCAGTATATCATAAATTGGTGAGGGGGCTATTTCGATGGAGGTTGGAATCTCTCTTCCCAGTATGAAAAGTCAGGATTTCTGGGCAAGGCTATTTG
>CBDUUP010000411.1:0-3587 GCA_965370435.1 uncultured Anaerolineales bacterium
AAAAGGGCATCTGTACTCATTTTTGAACGGTTAATCGCGACATTGCGCTGTAATATTAGGTAATTAGTATTACAGCGCAAGGTTCACTAAAAAGGCATGAAAATGATGTCCGGATCCACCAGAACCATTCAAAACTCATACAGAAATCAGCAAAAAGCACCACTCAAAAGGGCATCTGTGCTCATTTTTGAACGGTTAATCGCGACATTGCGCTGTAATATTAGTGAATAGGGGATTAGGTAATTAGGGATTGAACGATATTCACCCCAGCCATTCTACGGACACGATATCTTCAACTAACCGAAATTCGGGGTCGCCGGTTAGGATAGTTGCATTCATCTCTTGAGCCGCGGCTACGATAAATGAATCGGCATAGGAGATGGGATAACGGGCTTTGAGGTGAGCGGCGGCCAAGACGCGCTCCCGCGAGGCCTCCAAAATCTCCAGAGGCAACTCCTCAACAACCGCGAGGACATGCTGCGCTTGATCCAACCCACGGTTGCGTTCGACAATGTAAAGCGCTTCCCCCAGGTTGATCACCGGAAAATACAAGCTAACTATTCCTCTGCGCGCGGTTTCCAGAACTTCCTGTACACGAATTTTTCCACTTTCACTCTCCAGGAATGCCAGGACCGCGTAACTATCTAAAACAATTCCCGCCATCTCACCCCTCACGGTCCGTCTCGAGTTTGCGCTCGGCCAGCAGGGCGTCGGTCAGCGAGGGATCACCGGCCAGCATCCCCATAGCCTCTTGGATCGGATCTTCAAAGAGGGGGACTAATGCCAGCACTCCCCCGTAATCAACAATCTTTACTTTAGTGCCCGGCTTCAGCCCATACTTCCGCCGCAACGCAGCCGGAATCACAACCCATCCTTTCGTCGAAACTGTCAAATCAGTCATAACTACACCTTTTATCAACGTTATACTTTTTTCTATATTAGTATAACACATTTTCACGCTAAACAAATAGGGTCATAGCTGCGCCGCTTCCCAAGTCCTCATTATTCGTTATCCGCAACCCGCAATTCCCCAACATGCTAACTTGCAAACATGCAACCTGCCAATCTTCAACCCTCCCCCAGGATGCCTTTTCAGGGTGGCCAAAATTTGCGAGAGCCTACTTGCTTATTTCGTAAACCCTGGTGCTGGCGACAATCGGGCATTCCTGGGCGATCTTTTCTGCCTCATCAAGGTTTTCGGCTTGGATGACGGTGTAGCCGGTGAGGGAGTCTTTGGCGAACGGAAGGTCCTGGGTCCCCGAGTGGGTGATCTCTCGTCCAACACGAAGCCCTCCCCTGTCGACCTGCTTGTCTGCAATCGCCTCGAACCATTGGTTCCATGCGCCCATTTCTTCGGGCGTGGGTTTTTCAAATCCGTAATGCAAGAGTAAGTAGTTCTTCACATCTGTCTCCTAATTGTTGTTTTTCGCCGTTCCGTTCAATGGTCTATTTCAACGAAACCCATTGTATCCAAATCAAATTTACAGCCTACTATGGATAAATTTCACGATAAAAGATTATACCAACAAATATGACAAAAAACACAATAAATATCCCGAAAGAGCTTGCTAAACATGTCATCTGAAAGAATGTCGAACAGAATAGGCTAGACCCCTTTTTCAACAACCTGTCCCAATCTGAAACTTGCAACTTGCCAACTTTCAACCCACCCCTACAGCGGTCTCTTCCCCGGCACCCCCACCCTCCGGGGATACTTCTCCGGGGTGGCGGCGACCTTGTCCACCACCACCAGATAGCGCTGCTCGACGACGCCTGGCAGTGTCAAGGGCATCAGTTGGTGGATGCGCCCTCCCAGATGCTGGATGGCGTTCTCGGCGGAGAGGGCTTCGGCGGGGCCGGTCTCCCCTTTCTGGGCCAGCATGCGCCCGCCGATGCGGACCAGCGGCAGCAGGTACTCCACCAAAACGGGCAGATTGGCAACCGCACGGGCCAGCGCCCAATCGTAAGTCTCCCGGTGAGCGTCCATGCGGCCTACGCTCTCCGCGCGGGCGTTTATCAATTCCACCGATTCCAGTCCCAAGGTCTCAACCATGTGGCGGCAAAACTCCAGCTTCTTGCCCACCGACTCGACCAAGGTCAAGTGTATCTGGGGGCAGACGATCTTGAGGGGCAGGCCGGGGAACCCAGCCCCGGTACCTACATCAATCACCCGCTGTATAGGTGTTTGGCGCATGACCATCAGACAGGAGAGCGAATCCAGGAAATGCTTGACCCGGGCCTCATCCGGGTCGCGGATGGCAGTGAGGCTGACCCTGCGGTTCCAGTCCTCCAGCTCGCGGGCGTAGACCTCCAGGGCAGCGGTCTGGGCGGGGGTGAGGGTTATACCGAACAGGTCGTGGGCTTCTTGGGTAAGTCTATCCATACAGGGAGATTATACCGTTAGACTTCTCATCTTAATAAACACAATAACCACCAAGTCACGAAGGCACAAAGTTTTTTTGTTTTTCTTAGTGTCTTTGTGACTTGGTGGTAAAAAAATCAACCCCTCACCATGCAGGTAAGGGGCTTCAGACTGCCAACAGGCAGCCGAATGATAAAGGATAAATCCAGGACAGTTGGCTATTCTTAGCGTCGTTCGGCAGGCCGGGGGCGGGCTTTATTATGGCGATAGGTGATGCGTGCCCGGGTCAAGTCGTAAGGCGACATTTCCAGGGCTACCCGGTCTCCCAGCAAGATGCGGATGTAATACTTGCGCATCTTCCCGGCGGGATACGCCAAGACTTCGTGGCCGTTATCCAGGAGCACCTTGAACTGAGTTCCCGGCAGCGCCTCGGTGACGGTCCCTTCAACCTTGATCTTTTCTTCTTTCTTCTTAGCTATCTGTTTAGCCATCTGTACCTCCAGGATCTATGGGGTATAGCTCTAGCGATTAGGTCGTTTTCTAGCACGACGTTGCAGCCGCCGGATGGCTTTCTTCTTCTGAATACGGCGCAGTTCACTCTTGGAGACGAACCAGCGTTTGTTGCGCACGGATTTCAGAACGCCGCTCTTCATAACCGTCTTGCGGAAGCGGCGCAGAAGTTGTTCCTGCGACTCGTTGGGGCGGAGCTTTACGGTGGGCAAGGCATTCACCTCCTTTTATTTTGGTCTTTAGACATACGAACGCCTAATTAAGCAAAAAACCCAGCCAGCGTTGAAAGGCAGCCGAGTTTGGCAAGGATATAGTGGTTCACCAAACTTTATCGTTACTCGATACGCACACTCCTTTTGAAAAGTGTATTTGTACAGCGCACAAGCTTGCTTTACAACGCCAGACAGATTATACCTGTGATAGGTGTGATTTGTCAAATTAATTGAGCCTCTAATTCAGCTAATTATGCGAAAAAGACCAGTTTAAGGCGTTGAAACACTGAATCACTGAAAAAACTGAACCACTGAAAAACCTTGGCTCATGTTCAGAACTAGCGCTTCAGCGCATTCTTTGAGGCCGGGGTCTGACGAATCTTCCCAATGGTGATGGAGTCGAGGGGTTTTGCGGGGAAGAATGTCACAAAACCCCCCCCGCAAAGCACCAAACCAAAAAAAACCACAAAAAAATTAAAATTTATAAAAAAAACATGTTATTT
>CBDUUP010000412.1:0-3566 GCA_965370435.1 uncultured Anaerolineales bacterium
GGCGCGCTTCGTCTCACAAGCGCGGACCGTCACCGAGACTGACGTGGTGAATTTCGCCGGTCTGTCGGGGGATTTCAACCCCCTGCATACCAACGCCGAGTTCGGCAAGAGCACGCCCTTTGGGGAGCGCATCGCCCACGGGATGTTGATCCAGGCGATGGCGACCGGCATGGCGAATTGGACTGGCATCTTTGAGGGCACTACCCTGGCCTTGATGGAACAGACCATACAGTATAAAGGCGTGGTCAAGTTCGGGGATACCGTTCACCTGGAGCAGGAAGTGGTTGAGTTGAATCCTACTTCTAAGCCTGACCGGGGTGTGGTGAAGTTCGCTTCACGGGTCATCAACCAGAATGACGAGGTGGTTCAGGAAGGTGTGTGGACGCTGTTGATGAAACGAGAGAGCGAGGAGTGAAACGAGATAACTCCGTAACTATTTATTTTCCCAGTGAGGAAAATAAACACACGTTCACAAGGATTCCTTCCTTCGGCAAGCTCAGGACAGGCTTGGGCGGTGAAGCTGCCCTCCTACTAAGAAACTTGAGGGCTTCTGGGCAAGGCTATGTGAGTTGGAAGGCGCTTGGGCGAAGCAGCGCTTCGCCCCTACGGAAGAGATGGCATTTCTTTTCCACTGAACAGGGCTTTTGGCGCTGTGGAGCGCTCGGAATGATAAAGTTCGATATATTTTGTTGTTAGGAATATTCGCACAAGAATGGAGATGAACTATGTACCTAAAAGATAAAGTAGCCTTAATCACAGGGGCGGGGAATGGGATTGGGCGGGCGACTGCATTGCGGTTTGCCCAGGAAGGGGCTAAGCTGGTGCTCTCGGACCTGGACGAAGAGGGGTTGGAAGTAACTCAAAAGGAGGCTGTGGAGGCGGGGGCGGAGGTCGCCGTGGTGGTGGGGAACGTGGCTTCCCGCGAGGACGTGCAGAAGATGGTGGACGCCGCGACGGGGAAATTTGATCGCCTGGACATCCTCATCAACAACGCAGGGATCACCCGAGACGGCTTGACCACCCGCATCAAGGAGGGCGAGGTCAAACTCTTGGCCGAGGAAAAGTGGGACGCGGTGCTGGAAGTGAACCTGAAAGGCAGCTTCCTCTGCGCGCAGTTGGCGGCAGTGCCCATGATCCAGCAGAAATATGGGCGCATCGTCAACACCTCATCTATCTCGGCGCTGGGCAATATTGGACAGGTCAACTACGCGGCCTCCAAAGCGGGGGTGATCGGCGTGACCCGGACTCTGGCGCTGGAGTGGGCGCGCTACAATATCACGGTGAACTGCGTCGCGCCAGGCCCCACCAAAACCCGGATGGTGGAGGGGATCCCGGACCATATCAAGAATGTCATATTAGCGACTATCCCCCTCCAGCGGTTAGGCGAGCCGGAAGAGATCGCCGCCGCTCACGTTTTCCTGGCCTCCGACGAAGCCTCGTTCATCACCGGACAAACGCTGTTCGTGGACGGCGGAATGAGTCGAGGAGCATAAAATCATGAGTTCAACAACGGAAGAATTATTGAAAGGTAAGACTGCCATTGTCACCGGGGGCAGCCGGGGAATCGGGAGCGCTATCGCGCTGGACCTGGCGAGCAACGGGGCCAACGTAGCTATCAACTACCGCACCTCGGTGGAGGCGGCCGCGGAAGTGATCGGTCAGATCGAGGCGATGGGTCGGAAGGGGCTGGCCGTGCAGGCTGACGTGGCCTCCTTCGAGGACGCCCAGCGGATGACCGAAACCGTAGTGACAGAACTGGGCGGATTGGACATCCTGATAAATAACGCCGGGATCAACCGGGACGGCGTGATCTGGAAGATGGAGGAGGCTCAATGGGATGAAGTGATCGCCATTGACCTGAAAGGCACCTTCAACTACATCCGCGCCGCCGCGCCTATCTTCAAAGAGCAGAAGTCCGGGAAGATCGTCAGCGTCACTTCGATCAACGGGCTGCGGGGGAAGTTCGGACAGTCCAACTACACCGCGGCCAAAGGCGGAGTGATCGCCTTGACCAAGACCGTGGCGCGGGAATTGGGCCGCTACAGCGTGAACGTCAACGCCATCGCTCCCGGCCTGATAGAAACAGACATGGTAAAAGAAGCGCCGGAGAAAGTGCGCGAGATGGCCCTGGCCGAGATCGTATTAGGCCGGTTGGGGACGCCTGAGGAAGTGGCCTGGGTGGTCACCTTCCTGTGCAGCGAACGAGCGCGGCACCTCACCGGCGAAATCATCACCGTAGACGGAGGGCAGTACCTATGAAAGAAGCAGTCGTAATTGAGGCAGTACGCACCGCCATCGGCAACCACGGCGGAGGCTTGAGTTCGGTCCGGCCGGACGATATGGCCGCGTTGGTCATCGCTGAAGTTGTAAAACGTTCGGGGGTTGACCCCGCCGAAATTGAAGAGGTTTATTTGGGCTGCACCAACCAGGCGGGCGAGGACAACCGCAACGTGGCCCGGATGGCGACGCTGCTGGCCGGTCTTCCGGTCTCGGTGGCGGCGGTCACAGTCAATCGGCTATGCGCATCCGGCTTGAATGCCATCAACAATGTGGTTCGGGCCATCAAGGTCGGCGAGGGAGACGTATTCATCGCCGGGGGCGTGGAATCCATGTCCCGTGCGCCTATCTCCATCCCCAAGGCCGATCGGGCCTTCCCCTGGGGCAACCTCACCGCCTGGGACACCACCATCGGCTGGCGATTCCCCAACCAGAAGCTCAAGGATCAATACGGTAACGAAGGGATGGGCCTGACCGCGGAGAACATCTTCGATGAGACCGATATTCCCCGCGAAGAGCAGGACGCCTTCTCCGCCGAGAGCCACCGCCGGGCATTAGAGGCGATTGACTCAGGACGATTTGCAGATGAAATTCTCCCGGTCAGCATCCCTCAGCGAAAGGGCGATCCGGTCATTGTGGACACGGACGAGCGTCCCCGCCGGGATTCGACGTTGGAGAAATTGGGCAAGCTGCGCCCGGCGTTCCGCAAAGAGGGAGGCACTGTCACCGCGGGCAACGCCTCCGGCATCAACGATGGGGCCGCGGCGGTACTACTGATGAGCGCGGAGAAAGCGGAAGCCCTGGGCTTGAAGCCGTTGGCCCGGGTGATCTCTTCGGCGGCGGCGGGGGTTGAGCCGCGCACTATGGGATACGGCCCTATTCCGGCAACCCGCAAAGCCCTGGAACGGGCCGGGTTGACGATTGAGGATATTGGTCTGGCAGAGATCAACGAGGCCTTCGCGGTGCAAGCTCTAGCTTGCATCAAGGAATTGGGCCTCGACCAGGAGATCGTAAACGTCAACGGCGGAGCGGTCGCGCTTGGGCATCCACTGGGCTGCACCGGGGCGCGCATCTTCACCACCCTGCTTCACGAAATGCGCCGACGTGCGCCGGAAGCGCCGCGGCCGTATTATGGTTTGGCGACGCTGTGTGTGGGGGTCGGTCAGGGGGAGGCGACGATCATTGAGTGGATTGGGGATTAGGAGATACATGATGCGTAGGGGCGCAGCAATGCAGCGCCCCTACGCAACGAGAATGAAGAAGGAGAATGGCGATGCCATTTGAAAAAA
>CBDUUP010000413.1:0-3520 GCA_965370435.1 uncultured Anaerolineales bacterium
GCCGAAACGCATGGACTGGACCCCGCGGGGGTGGGGGAGGCCCTGGTGGACGGGGTAGAAGCGGCCCAGCGAGATACCGGGGTACAGACCAACCTAATCGGCATATTGAGCCGCACTTACGGCCCGGAAGTGGGCTGGAAGGAGTTGGAGGCCCTGCTCTCCCATAAGGACAAGCTGGCTGCGCTCGATCTGGCGGGGGATGAGGCCAATTTCCCCGGCGAATTGTTCGTCGAGCATTTCAAGAAAGCCCGTGAGGTTGGGTGGCAGATCACCGTGCATGCAGGAGAGTCTGCCGGACCGGAGAGTGTATGGCAGGCAATTGATGGGCTGGGCGCATCCCGCATCGGGCACGCCATCGCCGCCAACCAGGACCCCGCTTTGCTGGATCACATGGCTGAGAAGGAGATTGGCATAGAAGCCAACCTGACCAGCAACGTGCAGACCAGTACGGTAGCTGACTATATCAGCCATCCTTTGCGCGGCTGGCTGGAGCGTGGCCTGCTGGCGACCCTCAACACCGACGACCCCGGCATCAGCGCCATTGACCTGCCTTACGAGTACAACGTGGCGGCCCCGGCAGCGGGATTGAGCCAGGCCCAGATCAAGCAGGCCCAACGCAATGCGTTGAAGATCGCTTTCTTGTCGGATAGGGAGAAGATGAGGTTGCAGGCGGGGAGGAAGATTGTTTGAAAGGATGAGGGGATGAGGGAGAAAGGATGAATGATGAAGGCGGAAGGATGAAAGGGGGTAAGGTGAGCGAGATAGCGGTTTCGCGGTTGCTAAGACGCCAATCTGGGATACAATTAAGATTACTCGACCAGTCACTCTGAGATGTTTATGGAAATCGTAAAAGTTTCTCCGAATTTTGAGATAATCATTCCTCGCAAAGTGTGCGAGTTGTTAAATATTCAACCGGGCCAAAAATTACAGTTGATCTCTTTATCAGATCGAATTGTGTTAATTCCAGAAACACCGATCCAAGAAGCGCGTGGTTTTCTCAGAGGCATTAAAACATCAATCGAGCGAGAGCAAGACCGGGTGTAAATTGCGATTGTTTATTCGAAAATTAACTTCGCGCACTCTTTGTAAATCATAAAGGACTCAATGGGCTTAGAATTCTTTCGCGTTGACACGTTCACCGATAAACCTTTCACCGGCAACCCGGCTCCGGTCTTCATCCTGCCTGAGAACCGGGAGGAGGAGTGGATGAAGCTGGTGGCCCGGGAGATGAATATCTCCGAGACGGCGTTTTTGCTGCCCAGAGAGGATGGCAGCTTCGACCTGCGCTGGTTCACCGCGGCCACCGAGATGGAGCTATCCGGGCACGCGACGCTGGCCTGCGCCCACATCCTGTGGGAGAACGGCGTACTCGGCCCTGACGACCTGGCCCAGTTCCACACCCGCGGCGGGAAGTTGGTCGCCAGGCGCAAGGAGGGATGGATCGAACTGGACCTCCCCGCCATGCCGGAGGAGCCGGTTTCAATGCCTCCGCAGTTGGTGGTTGCGCTGGGCGCGGTGCCCCGGTACGTTGGCTCCAATGGGTTTGACTATCTGGTGGAGGTGGCCTCAGAGGAGACCGTGCGAGAGCTGACCCCCAATTTCAACCGGCTGCGCAGGCTCCCCAACCGGGGCGTAATCGTGACCAGCCGGGCCGATTCCGACAAGTACGATTTCATCTCCCGCTTCTTCGCGCCCAAAGATGGGATTGACGAAGACCCATTTTCGGGATCCGCCCATTGCTGTCTGGGGCCGTTCTGGGGAGCAAGGCTGGAGAAAAAAGAGATGATGGCCTATCAAGCCAGCGCACGGAGCGGGTTCGCCCGTCTGCGTTTGGCGGACGACCGGGTGTACCTGAGCGGGAAAGCGGTGACTGTGGCGAAGGGGGAAATTGTGGAGGGTTTCAGGTTGCAGGTGGAAGGGTAGCAAGTTGCAGATTTGCAGGTGGCAGGTTAGCCATTAGCAAGTTTGCAAGTGGCAAGTTTGCAGGTGGAAGATTCAAGGTTGAGGGTGTGATTTAATGGATTGCGAAGACGTTATTCGTAGAGACGACCCGGTGGGTCGTCTGTTTTTATTTACGGTGAGCCGTCTATCTCTATTTTTCCACTCTCATTATCACGAATTTCAAATAGCGGTATTCGGGCATGGCGAGGGGGGCGGGATGGTCGGGAGGTTGGGTGTGGATGCCGAGGGTGGCGGCCTTGCGGCGCGCCTGGGAGATGCCCTCCTCGCAGGCTTGCAGGAAATCGGGCATGCTGACGTGGCTGGAACAGGACCCCGCCGCCAATATCCCGCCCGGCGCAGTGACGGCAGCCCCGTCGGCGATGAGCTTGCGGTAGGCGGAGAGGGCTTTGGGGACCGCATCCTTGGAGGGAGCGAAGGAGGGCGGGTCGAGGATGACCATGTCCCAGGATTGGCCTTTACGGACCGCGCTTGCCAGGTAGTCAAAGGCGTCGGCGGGGATGGTTTCGTGTTGATTTTTCGGCAAATCATTGAGCGTCCAGTGCTGGACGGCGACCTCCAGGGCCGGTTTGGCGGTGTCCACGGTGGTGACATGGATCGCGCCGCCCAGCCCAGCATAGACCGAGAACCCGCCCGTGTACCCGAAGACGTTGAGGACTCGCCGCCCATCCGCCAGCGCGCCCACCCTGGCCCGGTTCTGGCGCTGGTCGAGGTAGAAGCCGGTCTTCTGTCCGTGGAGCAGGTCGGCGGTGAAGCGGACCCCGTTCTCCAGAAAGGGGACCGGCTTGGTGGGCATGCCGCCGAACAAGGCTGTTCCAGGGGAATCCTCCCGGCGGCGGGGACGTTGATAGACGCATTTCAACTCCAGGGTCTCGGCCAGCCAGGCGGCGATCCCGTCCGCATCCCAAAATGCGCTGGCCGCCTCCCCATCCAAGGAGAGAACCGCGTGGTCGCCGTAGCGGTCGCAGACCAGACCGGGCAGCCCGTCTCCCTCCCCGTTGAAGAGCCGGTAGCCGGTGGTGGTTTCATCGAAGAGGGGCTGGCGCAGTTCCAGGGCGCGGCGCATGCGGCTTTCCGCCCAGGCTTCGGTGAGGGCTTCCTCGCGCTGGGTGGTGCAGATGCGCAGGGCGATGGGGCCGTTGGGGTCGTAGAAGCCCCGCCCGATCTCCCGACCGCCCCGGTTGTCCAGGAGAACCGCCCGCATCCCAGGAGGAGCCTCCGGGAGAATGCGCAGGGCGTCGGCGTACACCCAGGCGTGGCCGCGCTTGACGGCCCGCACCAGGTCGCGCTGGAGTTGGAGGCGGAGGGGTTTTTTGTTGGGGGAGAGGATTAGGGACATGAGGGTATTATACACGGTGATTGCAGGAACAGTGATGATTTTTTCATGCATGCAAAACCCTCACCCCAAAGCCAGGTCATCATTGTCGCCCGTTGATGTAGGGGAGCAGCGCGCTGCTCCCCTACATCAACGGGCCATTCTCAAACATCGGCCCGGCGTGATAGATTTCTACTAACACATTAACCCTACTCTGCCAGGATATTCCTCATACTGTTCCCAAAT
>CBDUUP010000414.1:0-3503 GCA_965370435.1 uncultured Anaerolineales bacterium
AATGACTTAGAATTAATAATCATCCGATAAAATAATTAGAGAGCGTCTACGATATCTTGGAAAATATTGGAGATCGCGGGTCCAAGCAGAGCCAGGATGACGATCACGACGATGGCGACCAGAACCAGGATCAATGCATATTCGACCAGGCCTTGTCCCTTTTCTTTCGGTGCAAACAACATGGGGGCTTTACCTCCTTTCTTAGGATTCTCTTTATCAGAGTGACTTTATTATATAGGAATTTGAGGCGAAATGCAATAGGATGGAGGGACTATTCACTTTACATTTATGCAAAGACCGTTGCGCCGCCGCCCACAGGCACTCGAACCCCGATTCGGGTTCCTTGTCCAATGGCGCTGTCTATTTCAAACTGGCCTCCCAGCATTTCGACGCGTTCCTTGATGAGCTTCAATCCCAATCCACTTTGCTGCCCTAATTCCTGGGTGTCAAAGCCTTTGCCGTTATCGTCCACACTGGCGCGGATTTCACTCTCACCCATGTCAATTTGCACTTTTACCTGAGTGGCCTGGCTGTGCTGGGCTACGTTGTTGAGCAAGTCCTGGATGGCGCGGAACACTAAAACTTCCAGGTATGATTCCAGCCGCCTTTCGGCGCCGCTCACCGTCACGCTAACGTCAATGCCCGATTTTTCTTTGAACGCATCGGTATAGCGCCGGACGGTGGGGGCCAAGCCCAGATCATCCAACATCATGGGGCGCAGGTCAAAAATGAAGTCTCGAACGCGTTGAAAAGTGTTGGTAGCGGCCATCTTCAGATTGCCGAGTTCATCACGGGCTTTCTCCTGGTCTACCTCAAATAGGCGCATGGCAATCTCAGTTTGCAGGATGAAGTTGGAGAGAGCCTGTGCGGGGCCATCGTGCATTTGGCGCGAGAGGCGTTGGCGTTCAGCTTCTTGGGCCTGGATCATCATTTCGGCAGAGGCAAACGTACCGGTGCTGGATGTAGTTTCCGGCGGTCCGCCTTCAATGGCATTCTGCACTTGCTCTAATATTTTCTTGTAACGATCCAGGTGGGTGCGGTCGCTTTGTAGTTTTTCAAGTTGGCCCCGCATGGTCACCAATCGTTGCTGGGCATCTAGGGCCGCGTCGTAGGCGGTGCGGATGTCGGAGCGGGGCATGTTATCAAAATTGGCCTGGATCTGCTGCAAATGGGAGGTGATGGAGGTATTGCGCTGGGCCAGTTTATCCACCTCAACCTGGCTTTGTTCCAGCATCATCTCAATCTCTCTCAGCTCGCGCCGAGATTGATCAAGTTGTTCTTGGATATCCGTCTTGATCCCCTCCCACATCCCATTGTCTCCTTGACCGTCGCTCAGTACCATCCCTTACTCCTTAGGCTTCGAAATATTCTGCGAATCTGGGTCGTGCAGCCGAACCCATCCCCGCCGCAGAGCGTATACGGCTGCTTGGGTGCGGTCATCCACGCCCAATTTGCGCAGAATTGAGGTGACGTGATTTTTCACGGTCTGATGGCTGATCCCTAATTGGGCTGCAATTTCTTTATTGCTCTTGCCCAGAGTGACACATTCCAATACTTCCATCTCCCGCTTTGATAACGGATGGAAGGGTTCGCCAGGGTCGCTGTATGGCCGCATGGCCTGTTCTGTGCGTTCATTCACCCAGGCCGCCAGCCCAGCTTCATCAAATATCTGGCTGCCGACCACATGTTTTCCTTCGGATACGCTGCGGATGACTTCAACGAGTTTTTCAGGTAAAACGTCTTTGGTGCAGTAAGCAAACGCGCCGGCGCGCATGGCGTGAATTTCCTGCTCTGAGTCATCGTAAGCAGTCAGCAGCACCACTCGAGTTTCTAGCTTTTCAGAGACGATCTGGCGGGTCACTTGCTGCCCGTTGAGGCCGGGCAAGTTCACGTCCACCACGGCCACCTGAGGCCGGAGTTCGCGGATCATATTCACAGCCTCTTCTCCGCTGGCAGATTCCCCCACAACGTCCAGGTCATCCTCCAACGAAAAAGCGTCTACAACCCCTTGTCGAAAGAGCGGATGATCGTCAACAACAACGATTGTTATTTTGCTCATTTATATCTCACTGTTAGCTACAAAAACCAGAACACGACCTGATGAGAGTATAGCACAGGAGTACCATGCAAGCAACAGGTTCAGAAGATTAAAACGAAGCTGTTATGATTCAATAAATCTCATTCGAAGTCCATCTTCTGAGAATTTCTTGATGGCAGTTCGCTTGTTTCAAGTCAGCCTATTTTGAGATTATAGTCTTTCGTAGGTACGCAGGTCTTCTAATAAAGTCCGTCGAGGGCGGACCGCCCACCAGCGCACCCAGTACAAATTGAACAATAAGAACATTGGCAAGAAGAAAAATAAAATCGGTATATCCACAGGCAGAGCTCCTTGAGCTGATTCAAGGACGCGGTTATAAACAGTCCAGGCGCCGGTGGACAGCAGCGCCATTAAGAGAACGATCAGCCAACGCCCCCCCCTATCCCAACGGGTATCCCACATCGCAAATACCAGAGTTATTACAGGCAGCAGGGCAATTTGGTTTACGGTGGCCGTAGGGATAGATATCAGGCTGCTGATCGCCAGAGTCAGGCAGGCGGTCCACAGAAACCAGCGAAAATCTTTACCCCAGGCTACGACCCATTCCCAAACTAATACCAACCCCAAAATCCCGGTCAGCGCCCATCCCAGGTTCTCGCCTCCTCGGGGCAACAAGGCCTCCAGCATCGTCCCCGATGCGCTCAAGACGGTATTTTTCACGTAGTACATCACCTGCCACACATTGAGCTGCACCCAATCTGGCGCGACCAGCATTCCCAGGAGAACCAAAGCTGCCAGGCTGCCCAAGAAACCTCGTATGAACCCCCAACGTCGTTGGAAAAACGTCCATCCCAGGGCCAAAGGGATCAATAGATAAACCATTTGGGGTTTGACTGTCGCCAGGGCCAACATAAACCCAGCTGGGGCGTCCTTCTTGGTGTGTAAAAGGTAGAGGGTCAAGGTTATGAACAGCGCGCTCACCACCGACAGGTCGCCGGTTAAAACTGGCCTCACATTGTAGTGCCATGACATCGCAAACAAAAGGTATGCCCCCATAAGCCAGACTGGCGGACGCCAACCCACAGCGGAAATACTGAATGCTGCAATAAGGAGCAGGGCCGCCTCTAAAGCCGTCATCCACCAGGCCTGCGCCAGGGTGAGGTCCTCAATGAAAGCTACCGGGGCATAGAACAACATTGTATACACCGGATACAGGAACAATTTCGGGTCTTCATCCACGTTGGCAGAACGGCCATAAAAAGCCGTCTGGATCTCCAGGCTGGTCAGAGCGCTATAAGGGTTCCAACCCTGAGTGAAATACAAGCGGGTCCCCAACCATCGAGGGAGAAACACCCCCTCATCCGGGTTTTGTTGGAGATAGCGATAATTAAATTGGTTCAGCCCGGCCAGCAGCGCAACCAGGATGATGGCTATCACCGTGATGAGAAGAATAGATCGTTGGGAT
>CBDUUP010000415.1:0-3500 GCA_965370435.1 uncultured Anaerolineales bacterium
AAATGTCAGAGCGACTTTAGTCGCTGAATCACCACGGGCAAAATCATTACCTGTATAATTGATATGTATTTCACAACCAAGCAATAGGACATATATCTATGCCCGTATCCGACCAAGGCGTTTCTTCTGACCGCTACACCCTCATTCCCCGCACATTGATCTTCTTGACCAGGGGAGGCAGCGTGCTCCTGCTCAAGGGTGGGCCGGAGAAACGGTTATGGGCCAACCTTTACAATGGCGTAGGAGGCCACATTGAACGCGGCGAGGATGTCCTCACCGCCGCCCGGAGAGAGTTAGCTGAAGAAACCGGCCTCCAGGTCAAAGCCCTCTGGCTATGCGGTACCGTGACCATAGACACCGGCGAAAACACTGGCATCGCCCTCTACATCCTGCGCGGCGAACACCCAGACGGAGAGCCAACTCCTTCCCCCGAAGGCGCTCTTGAATGGATTCCTATATCCGAAATCCTAAACTTCCCTCTGGTGGAAGACCTATACACCCTCCTCCCCCGCATCCTCGCCCTTGAACCCGGCGACCCGCCCCTCTCCGCCCACTACGCCTACAATGAACAAGATCAGTTAATCATTACTTTCGGAAATTAACCATTACGCTCCGAAAGCCAGCTTACAGTCCGCCGAAGGGCGGACTTCGTAAATGTCAACGACTTTAGTCGTCATGCGACTTTAGTCGCTGAGTCAACCAATAAATTTTTCCTCGGATAATCCCCCCGCAGCCTTAAGATGAATCACGAACTCGCTCCCCTTCCCCGCCTCGCTCTCCACTTTGATCTCGCCTCCATGCTGCTCAAAAACTTGTTTGGCTATAGAAAGCCCCAATCCCACCCCGCCAAACAAATTCCCCTCAAACTCTTCCAGCCTGAAAAACCGGTCATATATCCGGGGCAGAAACTCATCCGATATCCCGATCCCCTGATCTCGAATGGATACTTGCACCCATCCTTTCTCAAACCCGACAACCACATTCACCTCGCCGCCATCCGGGCTGAACTTCACTGCGTTGTTCAATACCGCCGCAAAAGCTCTCTCCAGGCTCTTGGCGTCGCCAGACACCTTGGGTAAATTGGGGACGATATTCATGTTAAAACCCACGCTGCTCTTCTCTGCTGCGCCGCGCTCCTGTTCAACAATTGAAGCCACCACCGCGCCCACGTCAATAGGTTCAAAATCTGACAAAATGAGATCCATTTCCTGCAAGAAAAGGATGTCGTTCACCAGCGAGACGATTTGCTGTACGTTGCGGGCCACCGTTTTGAGCGCGGTTTGCAGGGCTTCTCCCTGCATCATCCCCATCGTGACGACCTGCAAGAAACCGCTGGCCGAGGTCAGGGGGGTGCGCAGTTCGTGGGCGATAGTGGTCAAAAATTCGCTTCGGACCAACTCCTGCTCGGCCAATTGCTGGTAGGCTCCCGCCAACTCCCCGGCCTTGAGGCGCAGGTCTTCAATCGCCATTTCATCGTTTTCCCGCAAGCGGCGGCTGACCTCCCGCACCATAGCCAATGACAAACTGGCGCTCTGCTGGAGGGCATTCTCAAAACCTTCCTTGTAGACCTCCAGCACTTTGGTGGGTTTTGTAGTAGTGATTGTTGCCGCCCGGGGGGCATTGTGAATAATGCCCATCTCCCCAAAAAAATCACCCGCCTCAAGATTCTTCAAGAAACGGTCTTCTGCAGCGGTGAATTTCTTGCTGACTCTCACCTGCCCTTCCAGGATAATGTAAAATTTATGCTCGATCTCTCCTTCTCGACATAAGACCGTGTCAAGCGGATAATCCATCACCTTCCCATTGGCGATAAGCATATCGGTTTCATTGTCCGCCATGCCGGGGAAAGCCTTTTGAAGGATTTGGCGGGAGATCTGGGGATTACTATCCATTTTCAGAGATCACTCTTTCGTAGAAAACTAATTGGGTGCTTCCATAACGCCGTTGGTCGAATTCGACCAGATTACGCAATTCAAGTTGCTCATACTCAACCGGATCAATCTGAGCGATCACCCAGGCATCCTCGGCGAGCCAAGAAGGATGGGCATCCAGGGAAACCAGAGTCCGCTTCCAGATGTCTTTGTACTGGGGCGGAGCAACGTACACGTATTCAAAAATCCGGTCCGGCTGACGCTCAAGCAAAGCAAACGCATCCAGCAAGAGAACTTCAGCGCTCTCTTCCAATCCGGTTATTGCCAGATTCTCCAGCGCCGTCTTCACTGCATTGCGGTTCAAGTCAACAAACCGGACGAAATCGGCGCCCCGACTTAAGGCTTCTATGCCGACGCTGCCGGTTCCGGCGAACAAGTCCAGCATGGCGGTTTCTCGAATATCGCCGCCGATAATGTTAAAAAGCGATTCCTTCACCCGATCCATGATCGGGCGAGTGTTATCGCCGGGGACCAAACGGAGCTTTCGCCCCCGCAGTTTACCGCCGATGACCCGCAGCCTGCTCATCCATCCACAACCTGGCGGGCCGCCAGAATATTGCCGTGCGGCGCAATGATAGGCGTCACGCACCCCGTACCCAGGATGAACCGCCGCCCACCGGTGGCTTCGATGGCATCTCTGGCTTGCGCCCGAACCGAATCGGGTGTGCCGTACACCATGCTTTCATTCCGCTGCAAGCCGCCGCACACCACCCCGGAGAACTGCTTCTGGGCTTCCGCCAAGGAAGGTTGAGTCTCCCGGTCATGCCAGTTGATGATCTGTACCGGATAATCAACCACTTGGTCAAACATCACCTCATACCCATGCAGGTGAAGCATGTTCAACCAGGCATCTTGAGCCGGTTCGAGGATTTGTAAGTCATAAGGTCGCCCGAAAATATCATGCTCCTCAATCGAGAGCAGACTAAATTGGGCGTGCTGGGTCGCGTAGAAGATTCCGTCAATGCCGGTCTCCAGAGCAGCTTCTACAAACTTTTGAGTGCTTTCGGCGATGACTTTCAATCCAACTTGCAGCGCGTCAGGATTTTGGCGCATGTGAACCAGCACAGTCTCTCGACCTGCCAGATTCTTGGCCTGCGCCAGGGGGCTGAATATGGTCTGAATGATAGGAACCTCATCCCCCAATTCCGCCGCCAACAAGCGCAGACATTCCAATTGCTCTCCCAGCTTTCCTGCAAGGGGATCCAACGCCGGAAGTTTGATCCAATCCTCCGGGGTTTGAATCACCTTCCCCACATAATCGCGAGTGCCTTCGGTTGCGCCTCGCCATTCATCCTGCGCCCCCCAATCCTTGATGCAGAAGGAGGAGGCCGGAGTGACCTTCACCAGATCAAAGTCATAGGCCCGCTGAAAAGCAACGGTCGCCGCGGCCAACCCACCCGGTGTCTGGTCGTCAACCGGGAAATGCCGCCACAATGCGACCGGCGTTCGGTCAGGCCGCTCTCCAGATAGACAGGTCTCCAGACGCTCCCGGTGGCTTATCATTCCCTTCGCCAAATCTCATTCTCCAGGTTCCAATCCCCGTCAACCAATTCGTTGACGTGGCCCAGG
>CBDUUP010000416.1:0-3496 GCA_965370435.1 uncultured Anaerolineales bacterium
CGTGTTGAGCAAGGCGGCCAGATGGGTCATCCGCAGGGCGTTGGTCTCCCGCGAACCGCCTCCGCGGTGGGGACTCATCACCAGGTTGTCCAACTCGTGGAAGGGGAAGTCGCCGGGCGGGGTGTGGGCGCGGCTCTCCGGGTCGGGAGGATAGTTGTACCAAACGTCCACCCCGGCGGCGTAGAGGGGGCCGTCCAGCAGAGCCTTGTATAGGGCTTCTTGCTCGATCACCGGGCCGCGCCCGATGTTGACCAGCAGTGACCCTTCTGGCAGCAGGGACAATTCCTCCGCGCTGATCATCCCCTCGGTCTCTTCGGTCAGCGGCAGGGAAGCCATCAGCACGTCGGTCTGGGGGAGCAAGCCGGGCAAGTCGTCGGGGGCATGAATCTCGGCGGCGATGTCTTCCGGGGCGGGCGCGCCGGGGTTCCGGCGCACCGCCAGGATGCGCAGCCCCATCGCCTGCAGGACCCGGGCCACGTGCTGCCCAATGTGGCCGTAGCCCAACATCAGGGCGGTCTTACCCTGGAGCAGCGCTGAGGGGTTGGGCTGGTAGCGCGGCGTCCAGTCGTGCCTGCGCAGACTCCGGTCGTGGGGGACGATGAACTTGGCCGCGGCGAACAGCAGCGCCAGGGCCGTCTCGCCGGTGGTGGCGGCATTGTGGTGAAGGTTATGGAGATTCAGGTGGGGAAGTTCGACCATCAGGTCACGGGTGGCCTCAGGCGCTCCCGCCCAGGGGATGACGACGGCGCGCAACTTATCGCTGGCGGTGAGGAACTCTCGGGTAGGGCGGCCCGCCACCAGAATCTCATACTCGGCGGGGACGGGGACCTCCTCGCCGGTGGTGAGCTGGATGCCGGGATTCAGGTCAGCCCGGAGGGTGTCCAGGTTGTCTTCTGTGGCGGGGTGGAGGATGTGTACGGTGAGGGACATTTTTTTGGGTTGAAGGTTTGAAGGTTGAAAGTTGCAGGTTTGGCGCAGGGAGGATTGTACCGCATACTGGACGATAATTATCCCCCGTGAGAGAGCGCTTCGGCCCGACGTTTGATGCCCAACAAACACTTGCGCATCATCAGGATTTCGCCAACGTCGTAGGCCAGCATCATCAGGATCCATGGGGACAGCCACTTATACTTGACGTGCAGGCGAGTGACCAGGCGCGTGCGTCCCTCATCAAGGGGAAACAGCCCCCAACACCAGGAGTATTCCTCGTCTCCCCACAACATCCACCGGTTGGGTTCGAAGCCTCGCACCGTGAAGCCTCGTTCCCCATCTCCGCTTGTTGGTATCAGATCACCAACCTCTATCTGCTGAAATTCGGGCAAGATGCGTTCCGCGCTGGGGACGCCCTGGTTGTCGATCCGGTCATAGCTGTACCACCCGCCCCGGGTGCATCCCATCTGCGCCAGCCAGGGCCATATCTCCTCCGGTCGCGCCTGGATGGTGACGGCCCGGGTGGCCTTGAAGGTGGGGCGCTTCACCAGGTCGTCCCCGGTCATGGCGCGGTTGACCTCCTCGCCGGACGCGCCCCAATGAAGCTGCCAGGGGCGGAGCCAGAGGAGGTAGATTGCTAGAATTGCAGCGATTGATAATGCAGCTATTAGGAGAGTTGGCATGTGTTTCTTCCTATTCTGAATGACGAAGCGTCAGCTTTGTATGGTGGCGGTCTATCTTAGGCCAAAAAGGCTATTGATGCAGGTGAACTAATTGTACCCCTCGATAAGGATATTAAACAAGCAAGACCGCCTGAGTTCAGACGGTCTTCTTTATCATGGGGAAGTTTGGGTTTGGTCAACCCTGTAAGGCCAGGGTTTCCGCCCGATCTTTGATTCCCAGCATGCACTTTCGCAGCATGATGATATCGCCCACGTCGGTGGCAAGCTCCGCGGCGATGAAGGGGGAGGTCCAGTGGTAGGCGAAGCGCATGCGGACGATCAGGCGGGTGTGGGTCTCATCTATAGGGTCGAGGAACCACAGCCAGGAGCCGTCTTGTTCGGCGCCTTCCCACAGGATCCATTTGTTTAACTCGAAACCCTTGACTGTCATAGATACCCATTTACTAATGGGGACGGCATTGCCAACGGCCAGGTCTTGGAATTCGGGGAGCAGGGTGTCGGCGCTGGGACGGCATAGATTGTCAATGCAGTCGTAGCTGTAAAACCCGCCCCGGTTGAACCCCATCTGCACGATCCAGGGCCAGATGTCCTCAGGAGAGGCATTGACCGTGATAGCCCGGGTGGCATTGAAATCAGGGTCCTGCGCGATCCCATCGCCCGGCAAAGACATCGCAACCTCTTCGTCGGTTGCTCCCCATCGAAGGTGCCAGGGTCGAATCCAAGTGAGGTATAGCGCCAGTAAGGCGGCCCCAAGGATAAGGATACCGGTAAGTTTTTTCATTGTATAGCTCCTAAATTGTAACTAGATTGTCGATCAAAATGTCAATGCTGGCTTCTCTTTGTTGTTGGTCAAAGAAGTCAATGCCAGCGTATAGTTGGAAGGCGGGAGCGCGTAAAAAGATGACCTGGGTGGCCGTGATGAGGGTGAAAGCGATCAACCTCAGTTCCGTTTCGCTCTTCTCAGCGCCGTAGATCTCTCTGAGCATCGGGAGGGTGAGTAGCGCCGGTTCCATGTTCCCTTGCATCAGGGCGTGAGATATTGCGATCCGGGAGAGGGCGGGGAATTGGAAGGCGACCTCGGAAGTCTCTTTGAGCAGGTTTCGCAATCTGGCGACCGGGTCGGTCTCGGCCTGCTCTTGCGGCGCGGTCCACTTCGCGGCCATCTCGCGCATGATGAGGCCCACTGCCTGGTTGAGCAGGTTCTCTTTGGTCTGGAAGTGATAGTTGATCGTACCGACGCCGACCTCCGCCCGTTCGGCGATCCGTCGAACCGTGAGCTTGTCGGGGTCTGCCTCTTCGTTCAATAGGGCGATGGTGGCTTGGATGATCCGTTCTTTGGCTGCCAGGTCGGTCTCTTTCATCATGGGTCCTTTTTGAATATATACTGAACATGTTCAGTATAGCATCGTTTTGGAGAAGTTGTCAAGAGGGAATTTGTGCCTTGGTGGGGAAACAAGACCTGACAGGTTTTTAAAAACCTGTCAGGTCTCTGGCCCGAACCAGCGCGCGACCGGGGTAGGAAAGAAATTGCATCCGGTGAGGATCTGGGGTATTATTGGCGAGGAATTCGATTTTCTTTTGATGAAGTGCAGCCTCTGCGGTGATTTGTTTGAAATATGTGATTATTTCGAGGGTCGTGATCGCAAAACTGTCGGGTAGCTGGAAAATTCATCAGTAAATTAAAAACAAAAATGCAAATATAAGGGATAAGAATGTAAATTTCTGCGCCCCCGGGGAATTTAACACTTATTCATAAATTCTCTTGTACGAATTCATTTCTTGTGACTTCATATGAATGCTCTTTTACTTCGCAGGCACTTTATTAGATAGTAAGTGTTCAGGGGGTCAAAAGAAGGATCTGCTCAACGGGGAGCAATGAAGGG
>CBDUUP010000417.1:0-3474 GCA_965370435.1 uncultured Anaerolineales bacterium
GACCAGATAATACCAATATCATACAATTAGCCTCCGAAAAGTACATAATGTAAATTAGGAGAGCAATATCATGAATATTGGCGACATTTTTGAAATCATACTTTATGTAGAAGATATGCAGTCTCAAGTGGAATTCTATCGAGATACGCTTGGGTTTGAGGTGAGCTATCCTCCTAGCGTGACAAAATTTCGGGAGGAGTCTTGGGTGGCGATGGATACCGGGCCTTGCACGCTGGCGTTGCATGCCGGTGGTAAGCGTCGCCTGGGTGAGGATGCGCCAAAATTTGTCTTTCGCGTGGAGGAGGTAAATGCCATTCGAGAGGAACTCCTCCAAAAGGGTGTTCCTCTTGGCGAAATTCGATCCCCTGCGCCAGGCGTCTCCGTTTGTGATGGAAGCGACCCCGAGGGAAATAAATTTTCCATTGAATCTCAAGAGTGATTCAAGTCTTTTTCTAGTTTTTTCTTTGTCTCACATTGCGATCATTGGGGCAATAAAATTTTTTCAGGGGATGTGGCTCACTCCTCTTCCCACTGACAACTGCCCACTGCCCACTGTCCACTCCTCCCTGTTAGTGATAAAATCCTACTAATATACCCATAAGAGGAGTTCCCTATGCCCATCCATTTTGGAACCGACGGCTGGCGAGCCGTGATCTCAGATACGTTCACCTTCCACAATTTGCGCCTGGTCACCCAGGCGATTGCCGACGCCATCGCTTCAGAGTATCGGGAGAACGACGACTCGGCCTCCAGTGATATAGACCCCCGCAAGATGGTGGTGGGATATGATACCCGCTTCCTCTCCGACCGCTACGCGATTGATGTGGCCCGGGTGTTGGCCGGAAACGGCTACACCGTCCACCTGGCCCAGTCCGATTCGCCTACCCCGGCGATCTCCTACGCGGTCAGGAACCTGAATGCCGTCGCCGGGATCATGATCACCGCCTCCCATAACGCGCCTCGCTACAATGGCATCAAGCTCAAGTCCGCCGAAGGCCGGGCCGCGCCCCGCGAGCAGTGCCGCCGGGTGGAAGTTTACTTGAACGATAACGAGACCCGGGGCCGCGGCCCCAACCAGATGGATTACATCAATGCCCGGGAGTTGGGACTTCTCGAACGCTTCAATCCCATCCCGGCCTATTACGACCACCTGCGCACCCTGATTGATTTCGACGCCATCGCCGAGAACCCTCAGCAGATCGTGGTGGACTCGATGTACAGTTCCGGGCGAGGAGTTATCAAGGGCATCTTGCAAGGCTCCGGCTGCGAGGTGCAAGAGATCCGCGGGGAGATGAACCCCGGGTTTGGCGGCGTGCATCCCGAACCGATTGGCCGATACCTGGGCGCGCTGGCCGGGGCCATCAGCACCGGCATGGGGGCCTGGGGTATAGCCACCGACGGCGACGCTGACCGCCTGGGCGCAATGGACGAGCGGGGTAATTTCGTAGACCCCCACAAGATCATGTCCCTGGCCCTGCGCCACCTGGTCGAGAAGCGGAAGATGTCCGGCTGCGTGGTGCGCACCGTCTCCACCACCCGGATGATCGACCGCCTGGCCGAAGGCTACGGCCTGGAGGTCCACGAGACGCCGGTGGGCTTCAACCATATCGCTGAATTGATGCTCAATGAGGATGTCCTCATCGGGGGGGAGGAGTCGGGCGGGATTTCGTTCAAGGGCCACATCCCGGAAGGGGACGGGGTGTTGATGGGCCTGCTGATGACCGAGATCGTCGCCGTCTCTGGCGTCACCCTCTATGAATTAGTGCAAGACCTGCTCAAGGAGGTCGGCCCGGCGGAATACGCCCGGCGTGACCTGCGCCTGACCCGCCCAGTGGAGAAGGCGGTGATGACCCAGCGATTGGCCGACAACGCCCCCGCCAAGATCGGCGGCGAGACCGTGGCTGATGTCTGCACCATAGACGGGACCAAATACATCCTGGCCGACGACTCCTGGCTGCTGATTCGTCCCTCCGGCACCGAGCCGGTCCTCCGGGTCTACGCCGAAGGCCGCTCCATGGAGATGGTGGAGGCCCTGCTGGCTTATGGCGAGGAGGTCGCCGAGGGGGTGAGGTGAGAAATAGAGATCACCCGTAGGGGCAACCCTTGTGGTTGCCCGACCCCTGTGGGAGTCCTTACGAATGCCTGCCTCGTACCAACTTCCCCAAGGTTGACACATAATACGAGAACGGAGAGTATACAATGTTCGATTTCTGGAATAGTAAAATTGAACTAACCCAACCTCAGCGCAAAACTCATGGAGCGTTCATAAGGCGTTTCTACCTTCTCTTGCTCCTTTTGCTCCTATCGCTATTGCTGGGAGCCTGTCAACTATTTACACCGGCCAGTCCCTGGGTAAGAATTAGCGACGAATCGCAAATAGCCTCCCTTGCCGTCAACCGGGTGAATGGCAGTGTTTGGGTTGTAGATTTCTTCGCAGAACAGATCATGTATTACCCTCTGGATATTCAACATGGTGAATTAAGTGACCCTAAAACGATCCGCCTTGATGAGAGTTTGATGTTTGCGCAAATATGTCCTTCAGATCGAATTTGGGTAGATAATAAATTTGAAACTGGAAAAAATATTTTGGTCTACCTTGAAGAAGAAGATACTTGGGAAATTGAGGAATTCCCTCTATTTGATGAATATATAGCATTGAATAGGAAAACCCTTCATTGCAATTTACTTCCAGATGGAGAAGTAGTATTTTGGGGAAGTAAATCTCTATATATTTACGATCAATCGGATATTATTGAAGTTGCTTTTGATTTTGAACAGGGCAGAATTTCTCGCGTCACAACTGACGAATCTGGGACGCTATGGGTCGTGACAGACAACGGTGAAATTTATTCCCAAGATGACGCTAATTTGGAATGGGAATTAGTATTTGAGGCCGGTGATTTCGTGATTCCTAGAAATTCTGGATTTAAGGTTTTTGCAATCACCAGGAATGAGGTTGTCTGGCTTGGCGCTCCCCATGGGGTTTATCGTCTCGATTTACAGCAGGAGAATTTAGCGCTAGAAACCATTCTTGAATTCAAATATCAAATAGCGGTTGATGGTATAGACTCTATGGAACAAGTTTATTTTCTAGCGGAAGATAATAATCAAGATATTTGGATAATAACGAGTGAGGCAGCCTGGAGATATGGGGATGGAGTACTTGAATCGATTGACCTTCCTTCCCTTCCACTTGGATATTTCTCATTGGATTTTGATCCGATTACCAACCGGATCTATCTTTCGACGCAAGATGGTATTTTCTATTATCAAGTGGCATCCCCTTAGCGACCCTGTGTCTGGATGAAGTGTTAAATGCGCCTCTCAATGACTGACTCGCCTGCATTGGCTTCCCCTACGTGGACGTAAACCCTGAGAGACCCTATGGTCCAATCGCTGCTGTTCTCCCTGTTGGTCAGCACCATCGGTCATTACATAGCTTGGATAGCTATTGTTAGACCACCATCTCAACCC
>CBDUUP010000418.1:0-3468 GCA_965370435.1 uncultured Anaerolineales bacterium
GCAAGATCAAAGTAAAAGAAATGGTCACCGCCCAATTCTCCCTGGACGAGATCAACACCGGCCTGGACGTGTTGCGAAGCGGCGAGGGGATACGCTCGGTGGTTGTGCCTTGATCTTTGACTTCCACGTCCACCTCAGCCTCCCCGAACACGCCCACCCCTGGGTGATGGAATGGATGCAGTCCAACTATCCCGGCGATCTGGATGAGATGATGGGAGATTTGCTGACGCCAGAAGGCATCCGCGCTTATTTGCAGGCCAACGAGGTGGATTGGGCAGTGGGGCTGGCGGAGGTCTCCCCCATAACCACTGGCTGGACGGGAAACGAATTTGTGGGCGAGTTATGCGCTAAGGCCAACGCCTTGCCCGACCCGCCCTCCGGCCCCAAGGGGCGGCTGCTGCCTTTCGCCAGCATCAATCCTTTCGTCCTGAACGACCTGCCCGGCGAACTGGAGAGGCTGGTGGAGGAACTGGATTTCAAGGGTATCAAGGTGTATCCGCCTTATCACCATCATTACGCCAATGACGCCCGGATGTACCCGCTCTACGCCAAGGCGGAGGAGTTGGGTCTGCCCATGTTGGTTCACACGGGCTCCTCCGTGTTCAAGGGCGCCCGCATCAAATACGGCGACCCGCTGCTGCTGGATGACGTGGCGATTGACTTCCCCAGCCTGAATATCCTCATGGCGCACTCCGGGAGGCCTTTCTGGTATTCGCAAGCCTTCTGGATGGCCCGGCAGCACGATAACGTCTACATGGAGGTCTCCGGCCTGCCCGCAAAACGGCTGATGGAGTATTTCCCCCGGCTGGAGGAGATCGCCCATAAGGTCGTTTACGGCTCGGATTGGCCGGGGAACCCGGATTTGCAGCGAAACGTGAAGGCTATCCAGGCTTTACCGCTCTCGGATGAGGCCAAGCAGGCCATCGTGTATGACAACGCTGCGAAGATATTTGGCGTTGAATAACAAAGTCGGGGCGCATCCTTCGACAAGCGTTCGACTAAGCTCACGCCGAAGGCTCAGGATTGCGCCGCCCCTGCAGAACATGTATACTTTATGATAAAAAAGGTTTATTGGAAATAAAGGAGCAAAGATGCGCGAATTACTGTTAGGCAACCAAGCTATCGCGCGGGGCGCGTGGGAAGCGGGAGTGACCTTCGCGGCCGGGTATCCGGGCACGCCCAGCACCGAGATCATTGAGACGCTGTCGGTCCGGTACCTAGAAACCAACCCGCGCTGGTCGGCCAACGAGAAGGTGGCCTTCGAGGAGGGCATGGGAGCCGCTATCGGCGGGCTGCGGGTGCTGGTGACGATGAAGCACGTGGGGTTGAACGTAGCTGCGGATGCCTTCATGGTCTTCCCCTACGCGGGGACCAACGGAGGATTCGTGCTGATCTCCGCCGATGATCCCGGTATGCACTCCTCCCAGAACGAGCAAGACAACCGCTACCTGGCCCGCATGGGCAAGGTGCCGGTATTAGAGCCAACTGACGCCCAGGAATGCCGCGATTTCATCATCCAGGGCTTTGAACTATCCGAGGAATTCGATTCGCCGGTGATGGTGCGGACGACGACCCGCATCGCCCATCACAAAGGATTGGTGGAGGTGGGTGAACGAGTGGAGGTCCCCCAGCGGGAGTTCATCCCCGACCCCAAGCGGTTCTCAGTGCCTATCTACCGCCGCTTGCGCCGCCCCACGGTGGAGAAACGACTCCAGGACCTGCAGGAATACGCCGAGACCTGCAACTTCAACCGGGCGGAGCACGCTGAGAGCGACATTGGCGTGGTCACGTCGGGGATCGCTTACCAATACGTCAGAGAAGTCTTGCCGGAGGCGGGGGTGCTGCGGCTGGGGATGACCTTCCCGCTGCCGCCCAAGCTGCTGGTGGATTTCTGCGGGCGGTATGAAACCATCTACATTGTAGAGGAAGGCGAACCCTTCATTGAGGAGTATATGCGCAGTCTGGGGATCGCCAATCTCATTGGCAAGGAATTGTTTGGCGTGATCGGTGAATATTCGCCGGGGAGGCTGCGCCAGGCTCTCAGTTTGGGCGAGGTCCCCGCGCCTCTCACCGAGGGGATCACCTTGCTGCCTCGGCCCCCGATGATGTGCGTGGGATGCGGGCACCGGACGGTGTTCGCGGCTCTGAGACAACTCAAGGTCACGGTGGCGGGCGACATCGGCTGCTATACGATGGGCGCGCTGCCTCCCTACGAGGCGGAACACACTACTTTCTGCATGGGAGCCAGCATCGGCACTGCGATTGGCTTAGAACAGGCCGGTCACGAGCGGGTGGTGGCGGTGATCGGAGATTCGACCTTCGTTCATGCGGGCATCCCATCATTGATAGACGCAGTCTACAACGGGAGCAGTCTCACCCTCGTGATCCTGGATAATTCCGCCGCGGGAATGACCGGCGGACAACCCGGCCCCGCCACCGGGGATAACGTCCTGGGCGAGGAAGCCCCCAAATTGGACCTGGTCAAGATCGCCCAGGCCGCGGGCGTGGAGCACGTAAATGTGGTGGACACCTGGCAGCGGAAGGAAGTACGCAGAGCCTTGAGCAAGGCTTTGGCTCACAACGGCCCGGCGGTGGTCATAGCGCAAGGCCCCTGCCAGCAACTGCCCAAAATGAAACGCAGGGAGTACGTCCCCTATTTCATCCATGAGGATTTATGCACCCAATGTGACGCTTGCTTCAAGGTGTTCTGTCCGGCTATCCAACGCACGAAAGAGAATTTCCCTGTCATCGTCGCCAATGAATGCACGGCTTGTACGGTGTGCGCGCAGGTGTGTCCGACGGACGCGATTTTGTTGGTGGAGCCGGAGGCTGTCTAGTGGTTCAACCAGGAATAAGGTATGAGTAAAAACTACAATCTGATGTTTGCCGGTGTGGGAGGGCAGGGATCGCTGTTGATCGCCGAATTGACTTCTATGGCGGCTTCGCTGGCAGGTTTCGACGTGAAGCAGACGGAGGTGCACGGCGTTTCCCAGCGGGGCGGGAGCGTGGAGACTCACGTCCGCTTTGGAGAGAAGATTTATTCCCCCATCGTCACGCCGGGGGAGGCTGACGCCGTCATCGGCCTGGAGAAACTGGAGGCGCTTCGCTTCGCCCATTACGCTAATTTGGAAACAGGCGTTGTGTTGGTCAACGACCACGAGATCATCCCCGGCTCGGTCAGCGGCGCGGAGGAGACTTATCCTCACGAGGCGATTGACCATCTGCGAGAAAAAGGGTACGACGTTCTGGTATTGTCCGCCACGCAAATGGCTCATGCGTTGGGCGATGGGCGGATGGCGAACGTGGTGATGCTGGGCGCGTTGTCTACGCGGTTGTCGATTCCAAAGGAGGTTTGGCAGAAGGCGATGCGTACACGCTTGCCGTCTCGGTATTTGGAGGGGAATTTGAAGGCTTTTGAGGCCGGGAGGGTGGAGGTGGAGAATGGGGAAGAGGAGAATCGGTAAGGAA
>CBDUUP010000419.1:0-3446 GCA_965370435.1 uncultured Anaerolineales bacterium
CGGTGCTGAACGCGGGGAAGGTAGAGCGCGAGCTTCGCAAGCGGTTCCGACGCGAGGTGCATGACCGGCTCGAGACCCAGGGCGGGCCGGCACAGCAGCTGGTGGACTATGCGAAGGGCCTGCTCGATGGGCGCGCCCATTGCCGGTTCTCCGGTGAGGATCAGGCGGTAGCGTGAGTCCCAATTGCAGGTGCCGTCGTTGCGCACCCGCCAGCGTTTGTCTATGACCGCGCCGGGAGCGAACATGGTCCCGTCGGGGACTGTTAGGTCTTCCAGATAGACCAGATTGTTGGTGCAGAAGGCGGTTGGTGTGGGGGCCGGCGGGGTGTAAGTGGGCAGTTCTATGGGGACGGAGGAGGCTTCGAGGGTGGGCGGGACGAATAGGAGGGGGGTGGGGTTAACGGCTTGACCCCCGCATGCGCTGATGGCGAGGGTCAAGAGGAATAGTTGAAGTATCAAGTTAAAGCGACCGGCGGACAAGGGGACGCGTCCCCTTGTCATAGGGGAGAGGTGTCTATTCTTCGATAAGCTCTGCCTCTTCATCGGCTTCAATTATATCTTGTTCTTCGACCTCTTCAACCTCTTCGACAACTTCAAGTTCTGGAGGGGGTTCGTCGCCCATCAGACTCTGCCGAACTGTTAATTCAATCTCTTCAGCGAGGTCGAAGTTGTTGCGCAAGAATTCTTTGGAATTCTCGCGTCCCTGGCCCAGGCGCAGGTCGCCATAGGAGTAGAACGAACCGCGTTTGGTGATGATCTCAAGCTCAACGGCCAGGTCCAACAGGTCGCCGACCTTGGAGATGCCCTCATCGTACATGATATCGAATTCGGCGGTGCGGAAGGGCGGGGCGACTTTGTTCTTCACTACTCGCACACGAGTCCGGTTGCCGATCACTTCCTGCCCAACCTTGATGGACTGGATTCGGCGCACGTCCATGCGGACGGAACAATAGAACTTGAGGGCCATACCGCCGGTGGTGGTCTCCGGGCTGCCGAACATCACGCCGATCTTCATCCGAAGCTGGTTGGTGAAAATGACGGCGGTGTTGGTCTGCTTGATGGCCCCGGAGAGTTTGCGCAGGGCTTGGGACATCAGTCGGGCCTGCATACCCATAGGTGAATCGCCCATGTCGCCCTCCAACTCGGAGCGGGGGACCAACGCCGCCACCGAGTCAACCACGATCACATCCACGCCACCGGAGCGGACCAGAGCCTCGGTGATTTCCAGGGCTTGCTCTCCCATGTCGGGCTGGGAGATGAGCAGGTTTTCCACGTCCACGCCGCACTTGGCCGCGTAGGATGGATCCAGAGCGTGTTCCATGTCAATGAATGCGGCGACGCCGCCCAATTTCTGGGCTTCGGCCACGATGTGCTGGGCGAGAGTGGTCTTACCGGAGGATTCGGGGCCGTAGATTTCGGTGACCCGGCCGCGGGGGATGCCGCCAATGCCCAGGGCCAGGTCAAGGGAGATGGACCCGGTGGGGATAGCCTCGACCATCATGTTGGAGGCTTCGCCCAGGCGCATGATGGTGCCATCGCCGTAGCGTTTGGTGAGGTCGGCCATGGCTTTCTCGAGGGAGGCCTCTCGGCCCAGGTTGGGGTCATATCCGTTGTCGGATTTGGATTTTTTCTTGCGAGCCATTGATTTTCTCCTAGACTGCTTTTCAACAGGGTCGTTATTATCGAATTAGAACCATTGTTCGAATAGAGTATAGCACACCTGTTCGTTTTGTCAAGTGATTTTTGAGATGGTTTTTCAGAGTATTTCGCCCTGAGATCTGTCGTTCTATGTGTGGTTGAAGTCACACCAACAACTACGAAGTCCGCCTTTCGGCGGACTCAAATGCTCGTAAAGTCGGCGATGGCAACGTCCTGAGGCTCAACTCGAAGGGCCGACTTTGTAATTGTTCCAGGGACTTCAGTCCCTGAGTCCTACCAAGAAGGCGCGAACTCAGGCCCCGGTGTGGGCGGCATGTTCACGTCGAAGCCCTGTTTCCCGTTGAAAGTGAAGTAGCTGACCAGGCCGGGGAGGATGTCAACTTCCATCGTGTACAGCCTGCCGACGTAATTGATCTCGATGATATATCTCCCCGCGGGGAGGTCGCTGAAGACCATGTTTTCGTCGTAATAAGAGTCAACGTTCACGCTGCCCTCGGCGTAGGTGATGACCTTCCACAGTTCTTCGGTCTCCGGGTCTTTTATCCACACCGAATGGCCTCTGAGCAATGCGCCGTTGGTGCTTTTGATCTGGGCGGCCAACACGCCCCATCCCTGGGGCGGCACCAGCCATAGTTCCGGGTTGCGGGTGGAGAAGTAATTGTTTTCTCCCAGACGGACCTCGAAATGCAGGTGCGGCCCGGTGGTGAAGCCGGTCCTGCCCACCAGACCGATCTCGTCTCCGGTGTCCAGCCATTGCCCCCGGATCACGTCAATCCGCTGTAGGTGGGCGTAGATGGTGAAGAGGGGTTGGTTCTGGTAGCCAAAATCGTGGCGGATGGCGACTGCTAGGCCATAGGGGTCGGTCTCATCCCGGAGGATGCCGGTGAGCAGTCCATATCCCGCCCAGACCACTTTGCCCGGTCCCGCGGCCAGCGCCGGGGTGCCCTCCCCGACGGGGATGTCCACGCCGGTGTGGACCAGATCGGGGCGGAAGAAGGTGCCCCCATAGCGGTAATCGGCCACTGGCCACAAGACCTGGTCGGGAGCCACCGGGCGGGCGAAATAGAAATGGTCGTAGGGCGTCAGCGCCCAGGGGGTGGGATAGAGGGCTGGCCGCCAAGCGGAGACCGGCTGGGTTCCCAGGGTGGGGAAGACGAATTGGAGCGGGTCGGGAATGGGGGTGGATTCCTGGATAGGCGGCGCGGTGACAGTCAGCATGGGCGCGCCGGTCTGCACCACCGCGGTGGGGCCGGTGGGGGTTGCGGCCTGGGTGTCCTGGGGGAGGGGGGTGATATTTTCGGGTGGGGTTGTGGGCGTGGTCTCTCCCCGATTGCAGGCGGCAAACAAGAAAACCGCCAGAATCAATACGGTGATGGTTCTTTGTCGGGGGAGTTTTGATTGCGCTTTCATCTGCGTTAGGTCAAGGCGTAGGTGTTGAAGACGGTTGGGTCGCAGTAGGGGTCGGGGTGGGGCTGCGCCACCAGGAGGGGGGTATGGTGAGGGTTGGCGTGGGGGGAACCAACGCGGTGGGGGTTATGAGGATTTCGGGCGGGTAGAGTTCCAGCATGGCCGATTCCCAGTCCAGCCCGGAGGTCAACACAAATTCGTTGAAACGCGCGCCCTGGTAGAAGGTGCGCCAGGTGACCAGGGCAGGCACTCGCTCCCATCCATATTGGGCGGCGAACTCGGTGAAGTCGAACCAGTAGCCGGTAGGGATCGAGGCGGCCAGTTGGCCGCCCTGGTCGTAGAGGGTGGTGTGTTTCACACCAAACAACCGCTCCTTGATGT
>CBDUUP010000420.1:0-3426 GCA_965370435.1 uncultured Anaerolineales bacterium
ACATCCTTAAATGGTGTAAATATATTTACAACAATTATTGCAATTAATCTTGCGTTGTCAATAACTTTACAAAAGTGTTCGTAAGCGTTAATAATATTGACTTTGCGAACAAATGTGCTATAGTGCGGGAGTCGTATTGGGTATCTACTTAGATCGGGAGTGTTGAGGTGAAAACAAGATGAAGTTGAGAGTGAACCAAGTGTATCAAGCCGCCCTGGACTACGCCAAACGGGGTTGGCGGGTCCTGCCGGTGGAGTCTCCGGCGATGGGCGGGGACGGGAAGAAGCCGCTCATCAAGGCCTGGCCCGACAAGGCCACTACCAACCCCAACCAGATCGAGATTTGGTGGAGCAAGTGGCCGGAGGCCAACGTCGGACTCGCCACGGGCGAGGGCCTGGTCGCCCTGGACATTGACAGCGACCTGGGCGAGGAGAGTCTGATGGCCCTGGAGAGCGACCTGGGTAAACTGCCCGACACGGTCGAATCCCACACCGGGCGGGGACGCCACCTGCTCTTCCGCTGTTCCCGTCCGCTGCCCAACCGGGTGGGGATCGCTCCGGGGATAGACCTGCGGGGGGAGAGGGGTTTCATCGTGGCTCCGCCCTCCATGCACAAGCGCGGGGTGCGCTACGTCTGGGAACTCAGCAGCGGCCCGGACCAGATCGAGATCCCCGAAATGCCGGAGGCGTGGGTGGAGGATGTGGCCCAGCCCGCGTCGGGCGCAGATGGCGCAACCGGGGCGCACATCAGTGCGTCCCTACCATCGCCCGCATCGGGAGCGTTGGTAGGGGAGCAGCGCGCTGCTCCCCTACGACAGCAAGCCCCACTCCAACAAGGTGAGCGCGCCCTCCTCATCCCCGTCGGGCAGCGCAACGACACCCTGTACCGCTACGCCTGCGCCCTGCGCAAATGGGGGGCCGGGGAGGCGGCCTTGAAGGCGGGGTTGGGGGCTTATTTTGAGGGCCATTGCGAGCGGTCGGCGGAGTTCCCTTTCCTGGAGGCGGAACTGGACGATATCGTGCGCAGCGCCCTGAAGCAGACTCCCTCCCGCCTGGACCTTGCGCTCCCCGATCCGGGGAAGATCCTCACCTGGGCGGATATGGATGCGGTCCTGGGGCCTATCGAGTGGGCCTGGCCCGGGTGGATCCCGGAGGGGCTGCTGACCCTGGTGGTGGGGCCGCAAGGGGCGGGGAAGTCGGCGTTGGCTCTGCACCTGGCCTCCTGCATCATCCGGGGCGGGGTCTGGCCGGATGGCAGCCCGGTTCAGGGGCCGCCGGGGAAGATCGTCTGGTGCGAGACGGAGGCGGCCCAGGCCATCAACCTGGGGAGGGCCAGGGAGTGGGGGCTGCCCCTGAAGGAGGTGCTGCTGCCCCTGCACGACCCTATGATGGACGTGCTGGTGGATGACCCCGCCCACAAGAACGCTCTGACCAACCTGGCGGCCCGCAAGGAGGTGCGCATGATCGTGGTGGACAGCCTGACCGGCGCCCACCACCGGGACGAGAACAGCAGCGTGGTGGGGGAGATCGTGCAGTGGCTGTCGGCGCTGGCCCGGGATACGGGGATTGTGATCGTCCTCATCCACCACATCCGCAAGCGCTCCATCTACGATTTCGGCGACCGGATCAGCATTGATATGATCCGGGGACATTCCTCCATCCCCCAGTCCTCCCGTTCCATCCTGGCGATTGACGCCCCCGACATGATGAACCCGGCCCGCAAGCGGCTCTACCGCATCAAGGGGTCCAACACCAGCCCCCACACCGAGGAGGATGACATCGGCCTGGAGATCGGCCCCCAGGGGCTGGACTTCGGGGACGTGCCCGTCTCGGCCAAGGCGGTGCCGGTGATGGACCAGGCCTGCGAGCTGCTCCTGGAGAAGCTGAAGGACGGGCCGGTGAGGTCTAGCGAGTTGAGGGAGGAATTTGAAGCGGAGGGAATTTCTTGGAGAACAGCCCATCGCGTAAAGAATAATCTAGGGATCAATGTAAAACGAGATGGAAATATCTGGTATTGGTCTCTCATTGCGAAGGAAGCTGACCAAGGATGACAAATGTCCTGGCATACCCTTGTCATCCTTGTCATTCTTGTCATCCTTAATATTTGTACTATATTTTTAAGAACGACAAGGTTGACAAGAATGACATGCATACATTGGGGGGTTGGCGCTCTTGGCATACTCCCCAAGCATATTTTATCCATTATGACGTACTGGAGAATGAAAATGATCAAATTGATGGCTCTGGAAGGTTTTATCAGCCCGATACTATTCTGCGACACCTGCGAAGAGCGGATCGAGACGGCGGCGGAGGGGCTTATCCTCTATCGCGTAAGGGTGGGAGGGCTGTTGGATGGGGAGGCGGTGGAGAAGCACCATCACGTACATAAGGGGGAATGCTTTTGGATGATGGATGAACGCCTGGGCGGGGAGGGGGAGCGCCTAACCCACTGGGAAAGCCTAAAGAATTACCTTTCCATAATGGCCTATCGCCTGAGGCTTGACTGGGAGGTGTTTGAGATGATGGATGACCTGGAGGAGGAGTAGGTGAGTGAGGGTCAGGGTCGTAACCCGCTTGCCCCGCCCGCCGATTCTTGCTATACTGGGTGTAGAATATCCGCCGATTTGTTCTCCCCTGAAGGGGGTATGATGAATGCGAGCATTGGTTACACTCTTTTTACGAAAATCCTAGAAGAAATAATAAAATGGTCTGCCAAGAAAGGCGCAGAGAATTGGCTCGATAATGATGCCAACCGCCAGGCGCTTGCCGACGCGGCCTCCCTGGCCGGTGACTGCATTGCCAGCAAGCCCATAGACCAAAAGATCACGCTCTGGCTTGCCGACCTGAAGATGAGCGACATCCTCAATATGGCGGAGGCGATTGAGCGCTTTCGGGTAACCGCCAACTACCATACCCTTGCTGAACCCATCCGGGTAAAGCTGAGAGAGCGTGGAGACCTCTCCCCTGAGGAAATCGAACAAGGCGTTGACGCCTTCGTCACCTGCCTTCGCCAATCGCTGCTCTCGATAGAGGAGATAGCTCACCCGGCGATTGGATCGCTGATTATAGACGCTGAAAAGAACATCACTGAGCAGATTGGCGAAGTAAAAGATTTGGTCAAGGATATACCGGGTGAAGTCGCTGAAAAAATCAAAGACCACCTGAAACCTCCCCTCTCCGAATACACCCCGCCTCCTCCGCCCCCGCCCGGCGAACCCGCCCCCCACGTCCCTCTCCCTCCAGGCTCACGGCTGCCCCTGACCCGAAACGAAGTCTTCACCGGGCGGGAGCGGCAACTGGGTGAGCTGGCCGACCGCCTGCTCTACAACCCCACCGAGAAAGCGGTCGGCATCACCGAGGCGATGCTGGGCATGGGCGGCATCGGCAAGACCCAACTGGCGGTGGAGTTCTGCCACCGCTACGGCGC
>CBDUUP010000421.1:0-3417 GCA_965370435.1 uncultured Anaerolineales bacterium
ACCTCAACGCCGACTCTCACCTCAACCCCCACCATCACCTCGACCTTAACCCCAACCGACACCCCCACCATTACGCCTACGTTCACCGACTCTCCCACCTTTACCTTCACCCCCATTGTTCTATCCACCTTTGAACAGTTAGCGCTCTTTGAAAATTTATGGGACATCGTGAATGAGGAGTACCTATACGATGATTTCAACGGCGTGGATTGGGACGCCGTCCAGGTCGAGTTCCGCACCGTTATAGAAGGAGAAATACACACCCAAGATTTCTACCAGGCCATGCGGGACATGATAAACCGTCTGGGAGACGAGCATTCCTCCTTCCAAGACCCCGCGACCGTCGCCGAACAAGACGCCGAGTTCGCCGGGAGCCTGGATTACGTGGGGGTGGGGATTTACGTGCAGACCGTAGTGGAACGTGATCGGGGCGTCATCCTGCTGACCTTTCCCGGCGGCGCCGCGGAAGAGGCCGGGTTGAAACCCCGCGACAGCATCCTGGCCGTGGACGGCATGCCCATTCTCATTGACGGACGCCTGAACCGGGACGCCATCGTCGGCCCGGAGGGGACTTACGTCACCCTCACCATCCAATCGCCCGGCGAAGAACCCCGCGACGAGACCCTGGAAAGGCGGCGCATCCAGTCCGGCATCCCGGTGCCCTATGAAGTATTGACCTCCCCCGGCGGCCTGCGGATAGGCTACATCTTCCTGGTCGCATTCACCGACGCCTCCATTGACAACCAGATAGGCCAGGCCCTGCAGGAAATGGGTCCCCTGGACGGTGTGATCGTTGACGTGCGCATGAATTCCGGCGGGTCGGTCGCCGTGATGGCAGATTCCCTGTCCTACTTCACCGACGGCTTGATGGGCCACTTCATCAACCGCCAGGGAGAACGCCCCTTTACGGCGAATGGAAAAAACGTCAACGGCTCCCAGAACGTGCCCCTGGTTGTGCTGGTGGGGCTAGGCTCGGCCAGCGGGGGAGAGATCTTCCCTGGCGTGTTGAAAGACCGGGACCGGGCCTACATCATCGGCGAGACCTCCAACGGCAACGTGGAGGTTCTGTGGGGCTACAATTTCTTCGACGGCTCCCGGGCCTGGATCGCCCATGACACCTTCCGCCCTCTATTCCATCCCCTACAAGATTGGGAACAGACCGGCATCATCCCCCATCTGACCGTCCCCGTCCATTGGGAAGAATACACCTTGGAGACCGACCCCGCAGTGGTGGCCTCCCTCGATCACCTGGACGAATAGGGGGTCCAGAGGAAAATTAACTGCCAAGTCGTCACGAAGGCGCAAAGTTGGGTATTTCCTTTTGTCTTCGTGACTGGGACCGCCTGGGAACACGTGGACTTCGGCATCAACCCGGCTTTCTACGACGGTTACGACCGGACCGTATTCCGCCCGGATTTCTGCGGATTCATCATGGATCTAACCGCCAACAGCGAGATGTGGAACATTGAGGAATTCGGCTGCGGCCCCTGGTGCGACTAACCCTTCATTCCACTAGTACGAGCGCTTGAAGCATAATCTGAGATGGCAGCCGGGATGCTGCCATCTCTTTTGTTATTGCATTTAAAAAACATAACAGACGCTTTTGACAGCGTCCGATGGGTATTATTCTGCTGGAAGAAGGCGGTTCAGCCTCCGGCCAGATTTAGAATGAATTGAGGAATCCAGAACTTGCCATACCCCGCTATGCTCAGGGTATAACTTCCCAGTAAGATCAATACGCTGAAAGCGATCAACAGCCTGTCTTTCCATTGGTAGGTGAGTTTGGGCAGCCAGGTGCGGGGACCTACCCCAAATGCGCGCAGGTCCATGGCGTCGATCACTTCCTCCCCGTTGATGATGGATTGAATGACCACCGGAACCAGCAGAGGCGCCATCTTGCGGATCTGTGCGATGAGGCCCCCTTTGAGTTTTTCCAATTCATAGCCTCGCGCTCTCTGGGCGTCATAGGTGATCGAAAAATCGCGTCCCAGGGTGGGCACCAATCGGAAGGCCAAATCCATCGCATAGGCAAATTTATCCGGCAGTTTCAAACCTCGGAATGTCACGCCATATTTAGATGGGTCCAGGGTATAGGGAATAACGATGGCGAATAATGCCATTGAAAACAGGCGAATCAATTGAGCCAGGGCAAAGGCGGTTTTCTCTGCCGTCACCGGGATGGTAAAACGCCAGAGATGCCACTCGGTGATGAGGGTTTGGGTATCGTACACTCCCTCCCCGCTGCGCCCGGTCAGGAAGGTGAACACGGTGAGCAGCAGTAGAACCGGTCCAAGAACCAGCCAGGCGTTGCGGGTATCCCGAAAGGTCACCCGTGAAAGGATATACTGTGCCAGGGCGATGACAAAAAAGAAAGCCAAATAGCGCATATCCCAGAAATTGATGATGGAAAAGAGCATCACCAACATGAAGATCAACCGAGCCCGAGGGTCCAGCTTCTGGAATAGGGTATTGCGCTCTTTATATTTCCAGGCGACGATCATAGTTCATTTTGTCTGGCCGGGGCTGCTCAGGCAACCCCGGCCAGGGGTTAAAATTGGTTTATTGGTTAACGGCCCGTCCGGGCGGTGACTGCGTTGTAAGCGTACAACAAAATAGGCGCCAGGATGACGGCGTTTATGATGTTGGGACCGGCCGCGGGGGCAAATTCACCCACCATAGCCACCAGGAAGGTATAGCCATTGATCCAGATGTCGGAAATAGAGGCGAACGCCATGCCCACGATGATGCCCAGCGCGCCCCAAAGGTTAATGGCGGCAGTCTCCTCTCCCAAAAATTTACTCAAGAAGCGGCCCGCAATCGCCAGCGCTCCTGCGATGACCATCACCCAGATGAAGCCGGATTGATCGGTCATCTCACCCCAGACAGGGACCTCGGGTTCAAGTACGATGAAGATCGCTGCCAGGGCGGCCAGCGCGGCGACCACCCAGGTCAAGAAGTTGATGCTCTTCTTCTTGTCCGGGAAAAGCATGACGAATCCGGCTACCAGGCCGATCAATCCATTGCCAACGTCCCAGACCGGGTACACGCCCCAGCCAGAGAGGAAGTCGCCCAGGATGTTGCCGACCGCGCCGGTGAAGAAACCCACCACCGGGCCAAAGGCGTAGCCGAAGAAGACCGGGATGGCGACCGCCGGGCGGATGGAAACCAGACTGATGGAGGGAACGACGATCACGCTGCCGTTGAACAACCAGGCGAATATGCCGTACAAGGCCGCGCCGATAGCCATCATCACTACCTGTCGGGTGCCTACCACCCAGGCGTCGCTGTCCTTGGTCATGAAGTAAACGACGTAGATGGCAGCGAAGGCCAGCAGACTCAACACCACCCAGGCCAGACTGCTAAAGTCAAGCTGCGCGCCCTCTTCTGGATCGGTCATCGCGCTGGCAACCCAAAGCA
>CBDUUP010000422.1:0-3416 GCA_965370435.1 uncultured Anaerolineales bacterium
GCGCGCGGGGCACGGGCGCGCGGGGTATTCGCTGGTGGACCTGAATCGGGCGGGGGTGCCCCTGCTGGAGATCGTCACCGAGCCGGACCTGCACAGCGCCGCGCAGGCCCACGCCTTCGCCTACAGCCTGCGGAACCTGCTGCGCTACCTGGGGGTGAACTCCGGGGACCTGGAGAAAGGCGTGCTGCGGTTCGAGCCTAACGTCTCGGTGCGGAGGGCGGGGAGCGAAGTGTTGGGCACGCGGGTGGAGATCAAGAACCTGAACAGCCTGCGCATCCTGGAGAAGGCGGTGGACTACGAGATCGAACGGCAGATCGCCGCTTTGGGACGGGGGGAGGCTATCATCCAGCAGACGGTGGGATGGGACGAAGCCCGCCAGATCACATTCACCCAGCGGATCAAAGAGTCGGAGAACGATTACCGCTACTTCCCCGAACCCGACCTGCCGCCGCTGGCGGTGGACGCGGCCTGGGTGGAGGCGGTGCGGGAGGGGCTGCCGGAGCTTCCGGCGGCCAAACACCGGCGGTTCATGGAGGCGTATGGGTTGAGCGAATATGACAGCGGGGTGTTGGTGAGCGAGAGGGAGGTGGGTGATTATTATGTGGCGGTGGTTGCGGCGTCTGGGAAGGCCAGCGCCATGGAGGCGGCCAACTGGGTGCCGGGGGAGTTGTTCCGGATGGTGAAGCAGGCGGGGGTGGGGATTGATGCGATCAAGGTGAGTCCGGGGGGGCTGGCGGACTTATTGGACCGGGTGGCGGAGGGGGAGGTCAACAGCTCGACGGGGAAGAGCATCCTGGCGGAGATGTTTGGGAGCGGGGAGTCGGCGGCGGAGATCGTGGCGGCGGGGGGGCTGGGTCAGGTCTCGGATGAGGCGGTGATCGCGGGGTTGGTGGATGATGCGCTGGCGGAGAATCCAGAGCAGGTGGAGGCTTATCTGGGGGGGAAGGAGACGGTGGCGCGCTGGTTCTTCGGGCAGGTGATGAAGGCGGCGAAGGGGCAGGCGAATCCGAGGGTGGTGGAGAGGGAGTTGGGGCGGAGGTTGGCGGGGCTTAAGGGGAGCAGTGAGTAGTGAATAGTGAACAGTGGTCAGTGGATAGTGAACAGTGAATGGTGAATGGTGGGTCGTGGTTGGTAAACTATGATCTATTCTCCAATCTCTATTAACGGAGAACTGAAAAGGGAGAAATAACCTCTAAAATTGGGGGCAACTGACCCCTTGACGGTGGTCTGAAAGTCGGTTAAGGTTAGGCGAATTTAGGCGAGCGCTGCCATGAACCGATGTTTTGAGAAGCATCTTCTGATCCAACCCGGATTATCCCGCGGATACCGACCCGAGGTATCCGCTCATACCTTAAGCTAGTTTATGCGCTGCCTTTCTGAAGGCGGCGTTTTTGTTACCAAAAATTCAATTCAAACGTATTTGGAGGCATAACCGATGTCAGAAACACTCAACCCCTTTGCTATTGCCCAGGCGCAACTGGACGAGGCTGCCGAGCAACTCGGCCTTGACGAAGCCACGCACCAGATGCTGCGCTACCCGCTGCGTGAGCTTCACGTCACGCTGCCGGTGAGGATGGACGATGGTTCCACCAAAGTTTTCCACGGCTTCCGCGTGCAGTATAACGACTCTCGCGGGCCGACCAAGGGTGGGCTTCGGTTCCACCCTGATGAGACCATTGATACGGTCCGGGCGCTGGCCGCCTGGATGACCTGGAAATGCGCGGTGGTGGATATTCCCCTGGGGGGCGGCAAGGGCGGGATCATCTGCAACCCGCGTGAGATGTCGCCGGGCGAGCTGGAACGCTTGAGCCGGGCCTACATCCGCCAGGTGGGACGCATGATCGGCCTGGAGAAGGACGTCCCCGCGCCGGACGTGTACACCACCCCTCAGATCATGGCCTGGATGATGGACGAATACTCCTTCATGAAAGGCCAAAACGAGTTCGGCGTCATCACCGGCAAGCCCATCCCGTTGGGCGGTTCCGCTGGCCGGGGCGACGCTACGGCCCGGGGCGGCATCTTCACGCTGCGCGAGTGGGGCAAGGTGACGGGCACCGATCTGAAGGGCGCCACCTGCGCCATCCAGGGCTACGGCAACGCGGGGAGCTTCGGCCACAAGTTAGGCGCCGAATTACTGGGCCTCAAGATCGTGGCGGTCTCCGACTCCCGGGGGGGCATCTATAACCCGGATGGTTTGGACTACGAGGAGGTCTTCGCTCACAAGCAGAAGACCGGCAAGGTGTCTGGGTTCCCCGGCGCCAAAGAGATCACCAACGAGGAATTGCTGGTGCTGGACGTGGACGTGCTGATGCCCTCCGCGCTGGAGAATGTCATCACCGCTCAGAACGCCAACGATGTCAAGGCCAAGGTGAGCGTGGAGCTGGCTAACGGCCCCACCACCCCTGAGGCTGACCAGATCCTGCATAAGAAAGGCTGTTTCGTGATCCCCGACTTCCTGTGCAACGCGGGCGGGGTGACGGTCTCTTTTTTCGAGATGGTGCAGAACTCCTACGGCTACTACTGGGAGGAAGACCTGGTGTACGAGCGGCTGGACAAGAAGATGACGGCGGCTTTCCACGCGGTCTATGAGACAGCGCAGGAATATAAGGTTCACAACCGGCTGGCAGCTTATATGGTTTCGGTGAAGCGGGTGGCCGAGGCTATGCAGTTGCGCGGCTGGGTATAGCTCCGTAGCTTCTCTTTAGATTTTAGCAGACCCCGCTGAATGGCGGGGTCTGTTTTTTTGTTGGGGGGGGGGAGGGGTGGTGAATTGGAAGACGAGAATAGAGAATGGAGAATAGAGAATGGGGCGGAGTATTTGATTTTACTGGCAGGGTATTGTTTCGACTGCACGCAAATGTTGCTGCCTTAAACTACCTGGGGCGGGTCTTTGCGATGTCGAAAGAGGAGGGGATCACCACCGATGCGGCGGCGAGGAGGATCGCGGAGGAGAGGTTGGTTGGGTGAGGGGGAAGATCAATTACAATGGGAAGGAGTTGGGGTACAATGGGGTTGAGTACTTTGGTATCAGGCCAATTTACCTGATCTAATTAGGCATAACACTGTGGAGAATGAACAATGACCGATTATGAAGTGGGCACTAGAGAAAAAATTGACTGTAATACTTGCGGAACAAAAACGCATCATGAACTTATAGCAATTCACGAAAGAGAATGGGAGGATGATCTATTCCTAGAAGAACCAGAAAAAGGTAATCACGCCGAATGGAAATACCAATTGTGGGTATGTCGGGGATGTGATACGCCCACACTCAGAGAAGAACAAGTGCTTTATGAGGCGGGAGTTGAAAAACCATTTGACCCAATATATCATCCCAATAGGGCGAAAAGCCATTTACCTATAAAAAGCTTCTTGCGGCTAAACAAGAAGTTGACCCAGATATACAATGAGGTCAT
>CBDUUP010000423.1:0-3397 GCA_965370435.1 uncultured Anaerolineales bacterium
TATCGAAGAAAGTTCTGGCCGTTTCCATTCCCCTGGCTGTGGCCTTCGGTTTCCAGATCGCGGAGTTCCAAAGCCCGCGCCCAGCCCTCCAAGGTGGAGTCGTAGGCCAATTCCAACTTGACGTTGGAGCGCTGCAAAAAGGTGAACAGGCGAGCGTTCTCCACCGAAAGCGAAGACTGGCTGGCCACCGTCCCCAAAAATTCCAGATCGTCGCTGGCGTAGGGGATCCCTGATTGGCGGGTGCCTAATGCCAGGAAGCCGATCATCTGCTCATCGAAACGCAGGGGTACGAACACCCGGCAGCCCAATCGATCCAGTGTCTCGCTATCCGATTCCATCCCAATCGGCCAGGCCCTGCCCGGCGGGAACCATACCGGCTCCGGGTTCTGTTTCAGGGCGTAGACCAAAGGGTTCTCTGGGTGCAAGGAGATATCCGGGTGGCGGCGGGGGCTGTGGGGGATGAATTCATCTCTTTCATCGTCGTACAGGAACAGGATGAATTGCTGGGGGCTGAGGGCGTTCTCCACGCAACTGTCCATCAGGTGCATGGTGCGGTCCAGGTCTGGGGTGATGGTCAGGTCGTGGGAGAGCGAGGTCAACAGGCGCAGGTAATCAGCCCGGCTCCGGTAGAAAACCCGGTCAATGGCTCTTTGGGTCAGCGCGCGCAAGGGGTTCAGCAGAATCACCATCAAGAACAGGTAGATCGCCATGAGTGAGGGGTCGTTGATGTTGAGGCCTTCGCCCATGGCGTAGGAGAGAGCGGCAAGAAGCAGGTAGAACAGGAGAACGGCGCTCACCGTGACGGCCCCATAGAGCACAGTGCTGCTCAAGATTCGGTCTATGTCCAGGAGACGGTAGCGGACGATGGCGTAGGCCACCGAGAGAGGGAAGATGAAGAGGGGGATCAGATAAGTGACTTGAAACGAAGACTCGGCGCCCATCCCAACGGGGATAAAAAAAGCAGCAGGAGAGGGCCAAACCCCAAGGCGGCCCCAAAGATGATGATGCGGCTTTGCTGACGGGCGATGGCCGAGCGGCCCCGGACGATGCGCGCCATCAACATGCCGAAAAAGAACAGGATCGCCACGCTGCAATAGAGATAGCTCCAACGCCAGGCGTCTATGTACCCCCAGTGAGTGGTCGGACTGAGGATTTCTTTCGTGTTGGGGTAAACCAGCAATAAAGTAGGAAGCCAGGGTAGGAAACGTAATGAAGGATATTTCCTGACGAAAGGCATAGGGCGCGGGAAAACCAGGGCCAGGTGGAACAATGCCGCCGCCAGGATGGGCAGGCTCAACGACCAGCCCAGGGCGAAGAATTGGGTGGTGTTGGTGTCCAGCAGCGCGGTGATGGCGATGCTGGCTGCAGAAGTGAAGACCAAAAAAGCCCGGGCTGAGCGTCTGCCAGGATCGGTTCGGTAGGCCCAAACGCCGGTGAGGAAGAACGCCAATCCAATGAAATAAGGGACCATGAAATAAGTGGCCAGTTCGTCAATTCTGAGATGGCGGGGTGTGAGAGTCACCGAATAGGGATCCCCCTCCTGCTGGCCGAAGGTGAGCGTTATCGGCTGGTACCCGTTGGCGGCAAGCAGGTTTTGAAATGTTTGGGGGTCGCCACTGGGTTCTCCGTTGGCTTCGATCAGGTAGTCAAAGGTTTCTACCCCCATGTCTTTGGCCGGCCAGTCCTCTCCGACCACGTTGTTGGGTTCCAAGAACGCCCCGATGAAGGGCAGGTTATACCAGCGGTAGGCCCACAACGGGGACAGGATCAACACGGCGATGGCGATAAATGCAGTCAGAATAGGGAATTTATTGCCCACCCATTTCTCAAGCGAGGTTTCTTGTGCTTTCATGGCAACCTCTCCGCTAGGATGAGACCTTGATCGTTTTCAGGGGAGTATAGTGACGAACCTGATTGCTTCAGTAAGGTCCTGGATTAAATATTATACATGATGTATCAATAACCCATGTTGCGGCGTTCCCCCCAATTCGTAGGCTAGTGTGCGTAGGGTTGCCCCGGTCACCGCCTCCTCACCTGAATGGTATGCGCCTGCCTCTCCTGGCTGTGATGGTAGATCAAGCTCTGGGCCGGGGCGTCCAGTTCGTAGGCGCCGTCGGAGACCTGGACGGTGAATCTCTGGGGATACTGAATATCGGGGATGAAGATCTCGGTGGGCGCGGTGACCGCCGGGTCGTGGCGGAACTCGAACTCGAAGATGCCTCGCTTGGGATCAAAGGACATCGACAACGGCTCTCCGGCGGTCTTGCGTGGATAGGGGCGCACCACCGCTTCCAACCCTCTCCCGCCGGAGTTTATATCGCCGGGGTCGGCTTGCTGGTCGCGGCTGAAGATGGAGAGGTCCTCGTCGTTCCACTGGTCGCCGCGGGCGTTGTCATTGTCGCTGGTGTAGTTCCACAGGGTGAAGGACAACAGGTTGTCCTCCAGCGCACGCATGGTGCGGTCCATCGCCTTGATCTGGAGGCCGAAATCGCCCTTGCGGTAGGCCTTCTTCTTTTTCATGTCGTATGCGATGCCCACCTCGCCGATCAGGGTGGGGACGCCGCCCAGACGATCCTCGGCGACCCGCTTGAGCCTGTCAAGCTGCTCGGCGAAGGATTTGCGGATCCGCCCCGGCCCCAAAACCAGTCCAGTAGAGACGATGTCCACCGCCACCCAGGGCGAATAATTCTTGAGGAAGAGCACGTAAACGTCGTACCAATGCGGAGCGAAGACGATGTTCTCCGCGTCGCCGCTGCCCCATTGGGGCGCGTGGAGGTTGCCATCGCTCTCTATGAAGATAATGGCTTCCGGGTCCGCGGTTCGGATGGCCTGGGCGTAGCGGTTGGCGAAGGGTTGGTAATGATTCCGGTTGAAGTCCACCTCCCGCCCGTTCACCGAGACGAAATGATCGGGGCGCAGCAGGCGGGGAGTCCCCTGGCCGTCCACCTCCCAGACGCCGTTGGCCTGCCAGATGGGGTCATGCCCTTCCAGCCAGGCGCGGGCGCCCTCCGGGTTCACCAGGCGGCTTTCAATCAGCTTGGGGCCGCTGAGCTTGCGGGTCCAGACTTCAATTTCTTGGGGGAAACCCGCGCCCAACAGCATGGACTGGAAAGGCGTGGGACGTTCGCCCAGTTCCAGCCTGCCGCCCGGCACGCTCAGGTCACCCCAGCCGATGTAGCCCCGCAGGGGTTCGTTCAAGGTGTCGTAGCCGATCACGTGAGGCATACCCCGCAGGCGTTCGGCGATCTGCTGGATGGCGGCGAAGTAATGCCGCTGGAGATAGTCCTGCGCCGGTTCGCCGTTCACTTTGGTTTCAGGAGCAAAATCGTTCCCCGCGAAGAAGAGGGTGAACATCGTGGCCGCGGCCAGCTTATCGGCGTTGGTGGGCCAGATCATC
>CBDUUP010000424.1:0-3390 GCA_965370435.1 uncultured Anaerolineales bacterium
CTGAGACCCGCCCCTACAACTAATCTAATTACCTACTCACCAGCTTCCGTGAACTCGCCCTCAACAACGTCCTCGTCGTCGGGAGGAGATTCTTCCTCCTCCGCAGGCGGCGCCTCGCCGGGGCCTTCTTCGGGGTCGGGCTGCTGGTAAGCGGCCGCGCCCAATTGCTGCACCGTTTCATTCAGGTCTTCGGTGACCTGCTTGATGTCGGCGGTGTCTTCGCTGTCAATCACCGCCCGCACTTTCTCGACCTTTTCCTCCACCTGGCTCTTGAGGTCTTCAGGGACTTTCTCGGCCAGGTCTTTGAGCGCCTTCTCAGCGGTATAGATGGCCGAGTCGGCATTGTTGCGGGTCTCCACGTGCTCCTTGCGTTTCTGGTCTTCCTCGGCGAACTTTTCAGCGTTCTGCCGCATGCGCTCGACCTCATCCTCGGCCAAACCGGAGGAGGCTGTGATGGTGATGTGCTGGCTGCGGCCGGTGGCCTTATCCTGAGCCGTGACGTTCAAGATGCCGTTAGCGTCAATGTCGAAAGTGACCTCGATCTGGGGGATGCCCCGCGGCGCGGGGGGGATGCCGTCCAGATTGAACTTGCCCAGCGATTTGTTGTCCGCCGCCATGGGCCGCTCCCCTTGCAGCACATGAACCTCCACCTGAGGCTGGCTGTCCGCCGCGGTGGAGAATATCTGGCTCTTGCGGGTGGGGATAGTGGTATTGCGCTCGATGAGAGGCGTCGCCACCGCGCCCAGGGTCTCGATAGAGAGGGTCAACGGGGTGACGTCCAACAGCAGGATGTCCTTCACATCCCCGCCCAAAACCCCCGCCTGGATAGCCGCGCCCAGCGCCACCACCTCGTCGGGGTTGACGCCCTTGTGCGGGTCCCTATCGAACAAGCTGCGCACCGCTTCCTGAATGGCGGGCATTCGGGTCATACCGCCCACCAGAACCACCTCGTCGATCTCCGAGGCTTTCAATCCGGCATCGTCCAAAGCCGCTCTGGCCGGGCCAAGAGACTTGGTCACCAGATCCTCGGTGAGTTGCTCCAGCTGGGAGCGGGAGAGGTTCATCACCAGATGTTTGGGGCCGTCAGTGTTGGCGGTGATATAGGGGAGGTTGATCTCCGCCTTCATCGTGGTGGAGAGTTCGATCTTGGCTTTCTCGGCCGCTTCGCGCAGGCGTTGGAGGGCCTGGCGGTCTCCCCGCAAGTCTATGCCTTCGCTTTTCTGGAATTCTTCCGCAATGTGATCGATCACCCGCAGGTCAAAGTCATCCCCGCCCAGGAAAGTGTCGCCGCTGGTGGAGCGCACCTGGAACACCCCTTCCCCCACGTCCAGGATAGAGATGTCAAAAGTGCCGCCCCCCAGATCGTACACCGCGATGATCTCGTTGGCCTTCTTATCCAGGCCATACGCCAGGGAGGAAGCCGTCGGTTCGTTGATGATCCGCAGCACCTCCAGCCCGGCGATCTTCCCCGCGTCTTTGGTGGCGTTGCGCTGAGAGTCATTGAAATAAGCCGGCACTGTGATTACCGCCTGGGTCACCGTCTCCCCCAGGTAAGCCTCCGCGTCGGTCTTGATCTTCCCCAGGATCATGGCCGAGATCTCCGGCGGGGAGTATTCCTTATCCACCAGGGTGACGCGTACGTCGCCGTTGGGGGCTTTGGTGATTTTGTAAGGCACCCGTGAAATGGTGCGCTGCACCTCGGGTTCATCGAATTTCCGGCCTATCAGACGTTTGATGGAATAAATGGTGTTTTCAGGGTTGATGACCGCCTGGTTGCGGGCCACCCGCCCCACCAAACGCTCGCCGTTCTTATTGACCGCCACCACCGAGGGAACCAGGCGTTCCCCTTCCGCCGAAGGGATAATGGTCGGCTCGCCGCCTTCCATGATGGCCATGACTGAGTTGGTTGTTCCGAGATCAATGCCTAAGATTTTTGCCACGTTTCTTCTCCTAACTCGCTACTCGTACCTGAGCCGGGCGCAGCACCCGCTCTCCGATCAAGTATCCGGTTTGTATGACTTCGATGATCTGCCCGCTCTCGTGCTCGGCGCTCTCCTCCTGGAGGATAGCCTCGTGGAATTTAGGGTCGAAGGTTTGACCTTCAGCCTCCATCGGCTGGATGCCTTCAGATTCAAGAATTAAATTCAATTTACGATAGATAAGTTCGATCCCTTCGGCCCACGTCGCGCCCTCGCCTTCTGCGGGGCGGTTCCCCAATGCTCTTTCCAGGTCGTCGAGGATTGCCAGATAGCGTTTCGCCAGGCTGGCGGCCAGGTCTTCCTGCGTTTGCTGGCGCTCGCGCTCGATCCGCTTCTTGTAGTTGGCGAATTCGGCCAAAGCCCGCTGCCAGCCGTCCAGGTTCCCCTCGGCCAGGATGTGGGTCTCTTCCAATTCCGCTTTGAGTTGGTCTATTTCATTAATAGTCGTCAGTTCCTCCTCCTTCGGGGAGGCCTCATCCGGGGAGGCCTCTTCCGCCTCCAATACTTCCACCTCTGCTTCGATCACGGCCTCAGCCTCGTCCACCACAGCCTCTTCCGGCTGGACATCTACACCCTCCAGCGCTTCTTCCTCGATCTGTTTTTTCTTTTTCTTTTTTGCCATATTAGTTTCTATTATGCAATTTCCATTCCAGGATACGCCCTCCCTCACTCAACCAGATAATCAGTCACTAGATCGGTGAGCAGGTTGGCGATAAAACGCACCATCGAAATCGTAGGCCCGTAAGCCATCCGAATCGGTCCCAGCACACCCAACATACCGGTAGCCAGACCCGGCGCGCCGTAATGAGCCAGCACCATAGAGCAATCCCGCAGTTCCTCCCAGTAGTCCTCCCCGCCGATCAGCACCTGAACCCCGCCAATGTCGGCGTTCATCACCGTGTTGGCGAAAAGGTCTTCCAGCAAGGCGCGCTCCTCAAAGAGCCTCAGAGCGCGGCGGGCCGTCTCCGTCTCAGCGAATTCCGGCTCCGCCAGCACGTTGCTCAAGCCATCGTGGTAAACCTCCCCGGTCAGCGCAGCGTCGGATTGGTTGGTCTCTTCCAACAGCAGCTTATAAACATCCTGTCCCAGAGTATCCAGTTTGGCAATAAAGGGGATACTCGCCTCCAGCGCCTGCCCTACCAACAGCTCATTGATGTGGCGGGCCGTTTGAGTGAGCTTATCCTGCGCCACAGGCTCGGCCAGCATCAGCATCTGCTGCAAAACCTCGCCGCCCACCAGCACAACCACCATCAATGCCTGGCGGCCGCTGGTCGCTATCAGTTCCAGGTGTTTGAACCGCACCTGCTGGGCGTGGGGAGCGGTGACCAAGGAAGCGGCCTGGGATTGGTTTGCCAGCACCGAAACCGCCAGCCGCATCCATTTTTCCACATCGTATTGCGCCTGGTAGAAC
>CBDUUP010000425.1:0-3386 GCA_965370435.1 uncultured Anaerolineales bacterium
CACTTCCATCGGAGAGGACACCCTGCTGATCTGCGATTCCTGTAGTTACCGGTCCAATCGCCAGATCGCCGGATTCCAGAAACCAGTGGCCGAAGACGAAGAGCCGATGCCAATAGAAAAAGTCCCTACGCCGGGGACCGCTTCAATAGAGGAGTTGGCTCAATTCTTGGAACTACCCAAGTCAAAGACCGCCAAGGCCGTCTTCATGATAGCCACCCTCGCCGAGGGCGCAGAGGAGGTTGATAAATTTGTCTTCGCAGTGGTGCGCGGGGATATGGACGTGAATGAAACCAAATTAGCCAACGCTGTCAAAGCGAAAGAAATGCGCCCCGCCACCGATGAGGAGATAAAAGCCACCGGAGCCTCGCCAGGGTACGCCTCGCCGGTAGGCTTGGAAGACCTTCTGGTGGTTGTAGATGACCTGATTCCTAACTCCCCTAATCTGGTCGCTGGCGCAAACGAAGATGGATACCACTTGCTGAATGTGAATTACGGCCGCGATTACAAAGCCTACGTAGTGACCGACATCGCCGTGGCCGGGGAAGGCGACGCTTGCCCGGAATGCGGGAATCCCATGCACACCGAACGCGGCGTCGAGGTGGGCAATATCTTCAAGTTAGGCTCCCGCTATACCGACGCCCTGGGGTGTTCTTTCCTGGACAAGGATGGCAAACCCAAGCCCGTGATTATGGGTTCCTACGGGATCGGCAGCGGGCGTTTGATGGCCTCCATCGCCGAAGAGCATCACGATAAAGACGGATTGGTCTGGCCAGTCACGGTCGCCCCGTATCAGGTGCATCTGGTCTGTTTGACCGGGCAGGAAGAGGCGGCCGATAGCCTGTATGCTGAATTGCTAGAGGCCGGTATTGAAGTGCTATACGATGACCGTGACGAATCTCCAGGTGTGAAATTCAACGATGCCGACCTGATCGGTATCCCGGTCAGGATAACGGTCAGCAAGCGCTCTATCGAAGGGGGTGGGGTCGAACTGAAATTGCGCAACCAAAATGAGCGGGAAGTTGTGCCCTTGCCGGAAAGTCTCGCTCGGGTTAAACTTGAGATAACTTCAATGGAGGCAGAGATTCGGAAGAAAGTTGTGGATGTGCCTTTCGAAGGCTAAACCTTGAGCTTATCTTTATGGAAATTTCAGTAGCGTTAGGTGGCGGCGGCGCGAAAGGCAACGCCCATATCGGCGTCCTGCGCGTGCTTGAGCGAGAAGGATTCCGGGTGTGTGCTCTAGCCGGGACCAGCATTGGGGGCTTGGTCGGCGCGGTCTACGCGGCCGGATATTCCACCGACGAGATGGAAGCCCGTATCAGCGCCGTTGAACAGTCCGAGTTGTATAGCCGCCAACGCGGCGATGGCCCTGGCTTGCTTGGTTTCGCGGGCGTGACTCGTTTGTTGACCAGCCTGCTGGGCGACCGGGAGTTCTCTGACCTTGAGGTGCCATTTGCCGTCACCGCCGTGGATTTGAACACCGGACAGGAAGTGGTGCTCCGCCAGGGCCGTGTGGTTGACGCCGTATTGGCGACCCTCGCCCTCCCTGGCATTTTTCCGCCCCAGAAATGGGAGGGGAGTTTATTAGTGGATGGCGGTGTATCCAATCCTGTGCCGGTTGCCCTGGCCCGAGAATTGGGCGAGAAAGCGCCGGTGATCGCCGTTGCTTTGAATGTGCCGCCCAGCCCTACCGAAGAGATGGAAGGACTGGCGGAGATTGCCCCTCCCCTGGTCGTGGAATATATCTCCCGACTGCGCCTGGCTCGCGCCCTGGACCTCTTCCTGCGCTCTATGATGATTAGTATCAGCTTACTCACCGAATACCGTCTCCAAATTGAAAAGCCCGATCTGATCATTCGCCCGCCTGTAGACCATATCGGGTTATTGGATCGTGTAGATGTGCATGAAATTGTCGAATTGGGAGAGCAGGCCGCCAGAGATGCGCTGCCCGACTTGTATCGCGCGCTGGGTTGGAGAGGCTGGCTGTCCCAACGGATACCCTGGCGCGAATGGCTGGCAAAGATAAAATCCAATGAGCCGTGACCTGCGCGATTATGCCCAGAAGACCAACGTCCGCCTCTTTCTCGGATTCTTGGGCATCCTCATTTTGGTCGGCATCGGGTTGATTTATGTCTTCTACGGCCTGACAGCCGCTGTGGGCGGCATTCTATGTCTGTTCGCTGGATTGGCGCCATTGATCCTGATTTGGTTTATCCTCGTTCTTATAGGATGGATTGTGAGGCTGGCTCGTGCAAGAGAAGAATGATATGAAAATGTTGGAAATTAATGACTGGAAATTAAGAGTGCAAGAACCTGAAGGGGAAGGCCCCCATCCGGTTATGCTGCTTCTGCACGGCTGGACCGGTGACGAGAATTCCATGTGGATATTTTCAGAGAATTTACCTGCCAACCATTTACTCATCGCGCCTCGTGCGCCCCATCCGTTGCCGCAGGGAGGCTATAGCTGGTTCGGAACGATGTCAGGCGACCGGCCCACCGTGGACGATTTCATACCCGCCGCTGCCGCCCTCATCGAGTTGTTGGATAGCTGGAGCGTCTCATCGGGCCTGGATCTTTCCTCAGTAGACCTGGTCGGATTCAGCCAGGGAGCGGCCATGTCATATATAGTCAGTTTTTTGTATCCTGACCGGGTGAAGCGTGTGGCCGGTTTGTCCGGCTTCCTCCCTGATGGCGCTGGATCCTATGCTGGACAACGCCCCCTCAAAGCGAAACCGGTTTTCGTCACCCACGGCACACGAGACAAGATAATTCCTGTAGCCCGGGCTCGTCAATCGGTGCAGATTTTAGAGCAGGCCGGAGCTAATGTAACCTATTGCGAGCACGATGTGGGGCATAAATTGAACGCGGATTGTTTTCGGGCCTTGAAGGAATTTTATACTCAGTCGCAATCTGCGCTATAATTGGAATTATGAGTGAAAATGAACTTCGCCAACGCATGGAGTCGCTGCGGGAAAATATCCGCCTTCATAATTACAATTATTATGTCCTGAACCAACTGGTCATCAGCGATTCCGAATACGACCGTTCGTTGGCGGAACTGCGTCAAATTGAAACCGATCGCCCCGATTGGATCACCCCAGACTCCCCGACCCAGCGTGTCGGCGCCCAACCTTCGGAGAAATTTTCAAAGACCGAACACCCTGCCCCCATCTTGAGCTTGAGTAACGCATTCAACGCTGAGGATGTCCGCGCCTGGCTGGAACGAATTGGACGCCTGGATGAACGAGTTTTCGACGCCGATTTCGTGGTCGAACCAAAACTGGACGGCCTCACAGTGGTGCTGCATTACCGGGACGGCGTTTTCGTCCAGGGCGCAACCCGCGGCAATGGGGAAGTGGGAGAAGATATCACCTCAAATTTACGCACTA
>CBDUUP010000426.1:0-3379 GCA_965370435.1 uncultured Anaerolineales bacterium
GTGGACGGCAAAAGCGGAGATCGTTTTCCCGGATGGGTAGTGCGGCTGGAGCGTTTTGTATATGGATTGCGGGATTGGTACCTCAAGCGCGGCTTGATGCCCGGCAGCCTTGTACGAGTGCGGAAAGGTGATAACCCCGGTGAAGTTATCGTGGACGCGGATACCCATCGCGCCTCCAAAGAATGGATTCGGACCACTTTGGTCGGCTCAGATGGCAAGATGGTTTACGCCATGCTGAAACAAAACGTCTCCGCCAGCTTCGACGACCGCATGGTGATTTTCGTCCCCGAAAATTGGCAAATTGGGGTGGACGAAGTCTGGAACAGCGCTGAGAAAAATCCCCAGCCCTTTGAGGAGGTTGTGGTTGACACGCTGCGTGAATTAGTGAAGTTAAGCCCTCAAGCGCACGTCCACGCAACCGAATTATACTCAGCGATTAATATGGTCCGGCGCAGTCCGCCTGGCCCCATCCTCGCTTTGATGGCTTCCCGCCCGTGGTTCATCCACGTCGGTGATCTTTATTTCCGTTACGACGAACCAGAAGACTAATACCAATAGTTAAAGGAGTATCGCAGTGCTAGAAGGCAAGCGGCTCAGCTTGGTCAAACCCACCTTACAAACTCCTTTCCACATTGACTTTGATTGGTGGCAGGAGCATGATCGTAGTTGGCGCGTATACTTGCGCAACGTGCTGCCCTCCGATATTCAGGAAGGGTTAGGTGATGCTGACCCAGAAGCCAAAATTGACATCGTTGACTCGGAAACTGCCGAAGTGAAACAGGTTGATGGATTGCTCCATTTACTTATTACCAAAGTCGCTACTCGCGACGATTTCCTCACCGAGCACACCGCTATGGTGGATGCGATCTTCCGAATATTCCTGGCCAACGCAAACAAGCCGCTCAATGCCGAAGAACTTTCCCAACGCCTGGGCCGTCCCTCCCAGACCATACTCCGCACCCTTTCCGGCCCACGGGTTTACCGGGGCGTCAGACCAATTCTAGAAAGTTGAACTCAAACGTGAAATTGAATGCGCGTTTCTTGATTGGGTCTTATAATACTTATTAATGCCCCTGTAGCTCAATGGATAGAGCATCGGCCTTCTAAGCCGCAGGTTGTGGGTTCGAATCCCGCCGGGGGCGCTGAGTGAGCTTAAAAGTTTCCTGGCCTAAGGAGCGCTAAATGGATGAACAAGTATTGAGAACCGATCATTGGCCGCCGGTCATGTCCGCGCCCGATGAGGGAGCTGCCCCAGCCTCTGCAAAATACATCCGTTTGACCCTCAGTTCTCCAGCCTGGCGTCCACCGACCGATGTTTATGAAACCTCTGAAGCCATTATCGTCCAGGTCGAGATCGCCGGTATGCGTAGCGAGGATTTCAACATCGCTCTGGAAAAGCGCCGCTTGACCATTCGGGGGAATCGCCAGGATACATCCGAATTGCGCGCTTACCATCAAATGGAAATCCCTTTCGGTGAATTTTTGACCCAAATCGAATTGCCAGTGGCCGTGGATGGAGATCGAGTCGAAGCTGAATACCTTGATGGCTTCCTGCGATTGACCCTCCCCAAAGCGCAGCCTGAAGTAATTGAGGTCAACGAAGAAACCGAAGATTGATTCGCTTTTCTATCTTTGTTGAAAATCACTAGCGAAGAATATGTTTGAAACAGTGATTGTGACCATGGAATTTGAATATGAGTGACTCTTTTTACTGGGCTGAAGATGAAATTTTGGATGCTCTTCGATTCCAGCCGGCCCAACCCAAAATAATTAAAGGGGGCGAGGAAGATCATAATGATTCCGAAGGAGAGCACGACCAACCAGAAATCCCTTCGGTGTTGCCCATCCTGCCGCTGCGCGGGATGGTGGTTTATCCCCAAACTGTAATGCCCCTTACCATCGGGCAGCCGCGTTCTATCCGCTTGGTGGACGAAGTAGTTGGCCAGGAACGGCTGATCGGGCTGGTCGCCTCCCGCGATCCCGATCTGGAAACCCCCATGCCGGAGGATCTCTACCCGGTGGGTACCCTCGCCATCGTACAACGTTTGTTCCGCGCCCCCGATGACACCATCCGTTTGCTGGTGCGCGGCACTACCCGTTTCCGCCTGGGAGAGTTCGTCGCCACCGAACCATACCTCCAGGCGAATGTTGAGTTGGCTGCAGAAATCATCGAGGATGACCTCGAAGTCGAGGCCCTGGCCCGCAATGTCCGCGGTCAATTCGAGCGCATCGCCAACTTGATTTCATCCATCCCCCAGGAATTGGTCGCCTCAATCTTGGATCTAGAAGATCCCCTCCAGACCATCTACACCATCGCCAACTTCCAACGCATGGAACTGGATGATTCTCAGGCCCTCCTGGAACTGGACTCGGTTTCTGAAAAGCTCCGCAAACTCACCGCCATCCTGGCTCGGGAGGTGGAGGTCCTCGAGCTGGGGCAGAAGATTCAAAATGAAGCCCGCTCTGAGATCGAGAAAGTACAGCGCGAGTATTTCCTCCGGGAGCAGCTAAAGGCCATCCAGAAAGAGCTAGGCGAGGCCGACCAGCAAACTGTCGAAGTGGATGAGTTCCGTGGGAAGATCGAAGCTGCCGGAATGGCCGAAGAAGCTGAAACCCAGGCCCGCCGCGAACTGGACCGTCTTTCCCGCCTGCCCACGGCCGCCGCAGAGTACGGCGTCATCCGCACATATCTGGATTGGCTGGTCTCCTTGCCGTGGTCCAAGACCTCTATCGATAATTTGGATATAGCCAACGCCCGCCAGGTGCTCGATGAAGATCACTTCGGCCTAAAAGATGTCAAAGAGCGCATCTTGGAATTCCTGGCGGTGCGCAAGCTCCGCACCGAGCGTAAGGACGAATTTGTCGAAGCGGATGCAGCCGAGTTGATCCGCCGGACCCGGGAAGGCGTGATCCTGTGCTTCGTTGGGCCTCCCGGGGTGGGGAAGACCTCGCTGGGCCGCTCGATTGCCCGTGCCTTAGAACGGGAATTCGTCCGCATCTCATTGGGCGGCATGCGCGACGAAGCCGAGATCCGCGGCCACCGCCGCACCTACATTGGCGCAATGCCTGGGCGAATCCTGCAAGCCTTGCGGCGGGTTGAATCGCGCAACCCCGTCTTCATGATGGACGAGATAGATAAACTGGGCTACGACTTCCGCGGAGACCCCGCCTCCGCCCTGTTGGAAGTGCTCGATCCCGAACAAAACACCGAGTTCCGCGATCACTACCTTGAAGTCGCCTTCGATCTTTCTCAGGTGATGTTCGTCACCACCGCCAACCAACTGGGGCCAATACCCAGTCCATTGCGCGACCGCAAGGAGATCAACCACATCTCCTCCTACACCGAGAGAGAGAAAATCGCCATCGCCCAGCAATACCT
>CBDUUP010000427.1:0-3378 GCA_965370435.1 uncultured Anaerolineales bacterium
AGCCCCCGCCTCCTGTGACTTGATCTCCCCCAAGATGTACCAGGAATTTGTCTTCCCCTACCACAAGCAGATCGTCGACCACTTCAAAGCAAGTAAGGTGGGCGTTGGGCTTCACGTTTGCGGGAATGCCACTCCCATCCTGGATGACTTGGTCAAGACTGGTGTTTCCAACATCAGTGTAGACTCGGGATCAGATCTGGCTAAAGCTGCGGAAGCCGCTAGAGGTAAAGCAGTCCTCATCGGCAACCTTGCGACCGACCTTTTCCTGGCCGACAGCAAGGAAGAGATGAAGGCGGCTATGGAGACTTGTATCAGCCAGGCGACCAACGATAGCGGATACTTGCTGGCCCCGGGCTGTGAAGTCCCCGCCATCGCCCCGCCGGAGAAGATTGATTGGTTCATGCAATTGGCCCAGGAAGTCGGCGCGTACAATTAAGCCGGCTTTCAAGTTATCAATGAGCTAGAACGTAGCTGCCGAATCGCTCGCGGACGAGGCGAGGAATCCCTTTGTCCGCGAGCCTTAGCCTTGGAAGCGCATTAACCAATAGATCTAAAATTTGAAATTTCAACAGAAATCATTTTTGATTATTATTTTATTTCAACCAACTGACGGACAAAGTAAGGTGTGACGGAGATGAATTTAAAAGAGAAGATTGTCCATGAATCCTTGAGGCTATTTTCCTCCAAGGGATTTTGTAGCACCTCAATTAGCGACATCTTGAAGGCTGCCGATACCTCCAAGGGCGGGTTCTATAATCATTTCGCCAGCAAGGATGATTTATTTTTTGCCGTTTTGGCCGAAGCCCAAGGGATTTGGAGAGAAAGGACTCTGACCAACCTGGACGAGATTGAAAGTCCTATTGAAAAAGTTAAAATGCTCCTGATAAACTACCGAGACCGCTACCTGAAAGATTCGGTCAATTTTCCTGGAGGCTGCATCTTCATCACATTTTCTGTCGAATTGGACGACCAACGCCCCGCCTTGTCCGAAGAAGTGAATAAAGGATTCGTGGGTTTCAAGGCCATGCTTCAGTCTCTTTTGGACGACGCCCAGAAAGCCGGAGATTTACTCGAAGGAGTGAAGACCCATACCGTGACAGAGATACTGTTCTCCGGGATGTTGGGGTCTTCCGTTGTATTTGGGGTTGATAAATCCAACCCCAATCTGGACCGGTCCATAAATTCTCTACTCGGATACATTGAGAGTATCCAACGAAATTGATAACGATTTTCTTCTCCCTGCGATTTGATACCCATACAGCCTTACTCCATGACCGATCTCAAGAACTTCAAGATCAACCTTACCTCTGAAGAGCAGGACATTTTGCATGGCAGTCAAGGCCCAACCCTGCAAAAAGTCATGGAAACCGTCGTCCGGTACGGAGAAGCCTTGGGAGCCGAAAGGCTTGTGGACATCGAAGGGGCGGGCCATTTCGTCCTTTCCTGGTCCTCGCCCGGGATTGCGCCTCCTCTGGAACTGCTTGACGAGTTGGTTCAAGCTGGCCTCCAGACCAAATACCCCTTCACCCTGGATCCATACGCCCCCCTGGATTTCGAGAATCTAGGTCTGCGAGTCGACCAAGAACAGACCCTGGACGACATGTACCGTGACCAAGAGCAATACGATACCAGGATGCGCCAGCTCGGACTGCGTGACTCCGATGCTTATTCATGCAATCCCTACCTTCCCGAAGTGGGCAACGTACCCAAACGAGGCGCCATCTTGGCTTGGTCCGAATCCGCCTGCGCGATTTTTGCTAATTCAGCCCTCGGTGCAAGGACCAACCGGAACAGCGCCATCATTGACCTCCTATCCAACATCGTTGGGAAAACCCCTTTGTTTGGCCTATTGACTGATGAAGGCCGGAACGCCACTTGGAAGATTGAAGTCCGTACTGAAACCCTGCCCAACCCTCAATTGCTGGGAGCTGCCATTGGCCTCAAAGTTTTGGCCGGAATTCCTTATATCGTCGGTCTTGACCACTTTCTCGGCTCTGGATTGAATGATGAAATCCTTGACTATCTTCACGAAATGGGCGCTGCCTGCGCGACCTACAGCGCGGTGAGTCTATTCCACGTGGAAAATGTAACCCCCGAAGCCGTAGACCAGGGAACCGGGTTATTGATCGATGACCACGAGACTTGCATTATTGATGATCTCGAACTTCAAAACCTATTGAATACATATCCGCTTCTCTGGACTGAACAAACGATGAAACCCGAGAAGTGCCTCATCGGCTGTCCCCATTTGAGCTTTCGTCAATTACAGTGGTGGGCTGAGGCCATTTTAAGTTCATTGGAATCCTGCGATCAGAGCAAACTTGCCGTCGAGACTATCCTCTTTTCTGCTCCCCAGGTTTTGGAAAAATTCAAGGCTGACACTGATACCTATGAACGGCTGCTCCGTGTCGGGGTCAAATTCAGCGCTTCTTGCGCCGAAACCCTCTATGAGGGGGACGTAGTCGCCGGAGAGGCGATTGTGACCAATTCCAATAAACTCAGGGCTTACACCAGCGCCCGATTTTTTCCCGATCAAGACCTTGTCATGATCTTGGTGGATGGAGAAATAAAGCATGAGCGCTGAAACCAGCCGGTCATTCACTGGGAGACCGATCCTTCCGGGCGCATTTGAAGGGGAAGCCCTCGTCACCTCTCAGGGATTTAGCGCCTACGCCAGCTTCTATACCAGTATCCATTCCCCCGTCGAGAGCGCCATTTGTGCCGACAGCGGCAATCCAGATATCTTTGGCAAGAACTTGACCGGGAAGATCATATGTCTTCCCAAAACAATCGGCTCCACTTCCGCCGGAGCGGTCTGGATGCGGGTGGTGAAATTCGGCGTCGCCCCCAAAGCGATGCTGTTTTCCCAGTCCATTAACGGATTGGCTGCCGCGGGCTTGGTCGTAGTTGATGTTTGGGCCGGGGAGCGCATATTCGCCGTAGATCAACTCGGCGATGACTTCCTGGAAGCTGTCAAAGACGGCGATAGGATTGTCGTTCAAGAAGACGGTATTGTGACCGTCCGAAGTGCATTGTCAGAATAAAGACTTACGAAAGAGGACCACATATGTCATTTGAACGTCTTTTGAATCCACATACTATTGCCGTTTTCGGCGGCGCCCAGGCCCAAGAGGTGATTCGCCAGAGCGACCGCATGGGATATAAAGGGGAGATCTGGCCGGTCCATCCCAAGAAAACGGAAATCCTGGGGCGCACGGTTTACCGCTCGGTGGAGGACCTGCCGGGAATCCCCGATGCTGCCTACGTGGGAGTTAATCGCCACCTCACCATCGAAATCGTCAGAGAACTCGCCGCCCGGGGCTCGGGCGGCGCGGTCTGCTATGCCACCGGCTTTATCGAGGCGGGCGAGGAGGGTTC
>CBDUUP010000428.1:0-3355 GCA_965370435.1 uncultured Anaerolineales bacterium
CTCCACCAGCCAGCCGATCTCGTTGGCAAAGTGGAACTGCTCGCGGTTGGAGCCGATGGACCAGCTCCGAGCGCCATCCAGGATGATGCCCTTTTCGGTGTATTTGACGATGTCATCCAGGGTTCCGTCATCTCCGGGGTCAATGTTTATGTTGGTCATTCTCTCGATGGGCACCCGATAGAAGGAGGTGGCCCGGTTGGTGCCGCCGCTGCCGTTAAATATCTCCCGCCCGGCTTTGGCATTGGCTTCTTCCACCATCTGGCGGCCGGTGATTGCGCCCACCAGAATGCCATCCTCAATCAAGACCGTGTTCTGGCAGGGGACTCCGTCATCATCGTAGCCGAAACTGCCGGGAGAATTGATTAGGGTGCCGTCAGCGCGAGCGGTCAGTTTATCAGACCCGTAGCGCAGGCTGCCGAAGTCATCGAGGGTGACGAAAGAGCCGCCCGCGTAAGCCAGCTCGTAGCCCAAAATGCGGTCTAACTCCAGGGGATGTCCGATGGTCTCATGCGTTTGCAGGAACATCTGGCCCGGCAAAAGGATCACCGAACGATCTTCTTTGGGACATTCCTCGGCGGCCAGTATCTGGTTCATCTCCTGGACAATCCGTTCGGTGTTTTCCTCAAAAAGCTGGAGATCAATCGATTCCCAGCCGCGGGTGTCGGTTCCTCGTTGGCCTAGATTGAACTGGCGCTGATGGGAGGCTCCATCGCTATCTTTGCCGGTGACCTGCATGGAGGCGAACACTTCGGTGATGGTTTTGTCTATCTCGCTCCCTTCCGAATCCAGGAAGATGATCTGCTTGCGGATGAAGTAGAGGTCGCTAGATCGCTGGAAAACATTCTCTTGGTCGAGCTTATCATCCATCGTTTTCAGAAAGGCGACCTTATCGGCAATGGGAACGTCGAAGGGGTTGAGGCCGTTGGGGCTTTCGAATTTCGCCTGGATCGGGTCGGTCTCCGCCAGGCGCACTGGGAAAGTGACCCGGTCGGCGGCCACCTGGGCGTTGTCGAAGGCCTTATCGAAGAGAGCCGGCAGGTTGCTCATGTCGGAGGAGGCGGAAAAGCCCCAAGCGCCCTTGTAGAGGACCCGGATACCGATCCCGCTTTCCTTAGAAGAGGCGGATTGTTTCAGGTTACCGTTCCACATCAGCAGGTAGTTGGCCTCCTCCAGCGGATACCACCGGGCGTCCACGTAGGTGGCGCCTTGCCCCTTTATGCGGTCTATCTGTGCTTTGATATTTTCTAGCATATTGGTTGCTCCTATTTTGAATTTGGCGATGAGTAAAAGAATAATCTTAATTGCATGAGAGGGTATTTTACCAAAAATATTAGGAATAGATATGAAGGTGGGACAGGAAATATCTTATGCTGCTGGTCACCTCCCTACTGCCAGCCCGGCCAAGATCGAGAACATCGCTTCCACCCCATTGCCGCTCTGGGCGCTGGTCTCGATGTACCCTGCGCCGATGGAGGCGGCGAAATCGCGGCCTTCCTGGGAGGGGACAGCCCGCTCCAGGTCTATCTTATTGCCCACGATGATGAACTGCTGCAACTTGACCGCCGCCAACACCTCATCCCGCCATCGGGCCAGGTCCACCAGGGATTTATGGTCGGTCACGTCATAGACCAGGGCGACGGCACGGCAGCCCCGGTAGAATCCCTCCCGCACCACTTTGAAATGATCCTGACCGGCCATATCCCAAATGGAGAGCTTCACCACGCCCCCGGGCAATTCCACGGTGTGGGTCTGGAAATCCACTCCCAGAGTCGCCACCCGGGATGAGTCGAACTTCCCCTCGCAATAGCGGCGGATCAGAGAGGTCTTGCCCACATTCCCATTTCCGGCCACGACGACTTTATACAGCGGTATGGTTGCTTCCATCGAGGTTCAATCAGCGTTAACGTTTCCACTTCCCCAGGAAGTATTCATGCGGGAAAACCAATCCCTCCGGGTCTATCCTATCCTGGGTCAATGCAGGCCGGTTGGCCTGTTCGAAGGTGCTGTGCAGTTCGCGCAAGAACTCAAGCTGCTTTTCGGCGGGTTCATTATTGAATACCGCCAACATAGTGGTCATCTCACCGGGGACGAAACAGAGCCAGCTTCCGCCCTCAATCTCGGTGGCCTGGACGCCGCCCCCAAAGACCTCCTGCGTGACCGAACGGTAGGAAGACAGCATAGGGATCAGCAGGTCGGGGTCAATATTGAACTTCCCCAGAGTGGCGACGGGCATGCCGGAGTCATTCTGGTAAATGGCGTAGGCGTTGGCCTTGGCGCTGTGCTTCTTGCGGATGACCATGCTGGCCCCTTCCGAGGCGACGCCTTCCCAACCTTCGGGGTCAAATTCCAGCACCGAGGAGATCACCTTGATCTCTTTCTGGTAGTGGGCGTAAAGCTCCTGGAATTGGGAGCGGTTGATGTTCCCCGCGGCGAAGTCGGCGGTCAATTTGTCAACCTTGGCATTCACCTTGAACAGGTATCCCTTCGCCTTGGCAATCTCCCCCTCCTGGGCGAATCCGACCGGATCGTTCTCTACGCGAAAAGACGGCTGGGTAGGCCCGGTCTGGGAGTCGTCCTCGTCGCTTGAAGGTTTTTTTCGCTTCCAAATCATGGATAGTCTTGGCCTTTTTTTCCTTGTCAGGGTTCAATATTATCACAGAACCTTACGAGGAGGCTGATAAAGAGGTCGGCGCTTAGAGCAAATAAACAGACCCTAAGGGTTTTGAAAACCCTTAGGGTCTTTCTTGAAATTTATATTAACTCGGTAGAAAGCTACTCCCCCATCAGCAGCTTATCCCCCAGCGTCGCCGCGGGTGATAACCTGTCCAAAGACGGCGACCAGGTCATACAGCCAGACCCCAAGGGTTTAACGACCTGCGGTCGTATGAAACCCTTGAGGTCTTTCTCGGAATACAAATTACCTCGGTAGAAACTATTCCCCCATCAGCAGCTTATACGCCAGCGTCGCCGCGACGAGGACTTGACCGAAGGGGGCGACCAGGTTTTGTAATGTGAAATCGCTGAGTGCCATCTCGCACAATAATCTGTTGGTGGCCGATATCGACATCCTTTACCCGTATAATCGCACTGCTTCGTAACGCGCAATCCACTCCCATAAAGAAGTTGGACAATCAACTTGAGATTGCCTGAAAGCGAACCAATATTTGCTGGGCTGGTGTATAATATGTCAAAATGGAGAGAATGCATAAAGAATTTTGCTCATCAACCCGTTAGGCCGTTCGAGTAAATTAGAGAATTACACATTCACGTTTAGGTTGAAAATTAAACCATGTCATTTGTTCAATACCTTCGCCAAAAAAGATGAAAAAGGAGGGGTTTTTGTAGTAGAGTAGTA
>CBDUUP010000429.1:0-3335 GCA_965370435.1 uncultured Anaerolineales bacterium
GTTGTCCTGCGTCGCCTCCTAGCTCCCGGCCCACGTCCTCCGCCATGTCGGCCAGGCTTGGGCTGTGCGTAGTGGGGTAGCTGTCCCGCACGTCCATGGCATTGGCCAGGGACAGCACCGTCTGGACAAAAGCGTCTTCTAATTCTTCATATAGACGGGCGTTTTCAAGGGTGGAGGCGATCTGGCTGGCCAGCGACTCCAGGAAACGGCGGTTGTCGGGGCTGAACGCGTTGGGTTGGTGAGAGTGGACTGAGACCGCCCCGACCAGCCGGTCATGGGCGATGAGGGGAATCCCTAACCACGAGCGAATGGCCTTGGGGATAATGGCCGGTTCGACGGGCATTTCCTCTTCCTGGACATCGTTGATCAGATAAGATTGTCGATTGTCCATCACCCAACCAATAACGCCGCTTTGGTCAAGAGAGGTATGAGCGCCGACCATCCTGGGAATGGCTTTCCCTTGGGTCATGGCAGAGATGACCTCAATGTTCCCCGAATCGGCATCGTATAAGAACGCGCCAAAGCTATCCAGGTGCATGGTTTGCCCGATCTGTTCGTACAAATGCTGGATAAGAGTTTCGGTTTCCAATAGGCTGCCGGTAGCCAGGGCGATGTCATAGAGGGCGCTGAGTTCACCCATCTGGCGTTGAGACTCCTCGAAGAGCCAGGCATTCTCTATAGCAATCCCGGCCTGACGCCCGACCGTCTCGACCAGAGCCAGGTCGCGCTCGTTGAACTCTTTATCGGGGCGCAGACTGAACAGCCCCAGGACGCCGATGGTCCCCTCACTGGCGGCCAAAGGCACCCCGATGAACCCATGCGCGCCAGCTTCCACCCATTCCGGCATGGCTTGCGGCAAAGCGGCATAATCAGAGACCAGAACCGGCAGGCCGGTTTCCAAAATACCCCACATCAGGCCCTTGCCTTTGGGCGGCGGTTGGACCTCCAAGTTTTCAGGGGGGTTGAACAGGTAGGCTCCGAGCGGCGAGTGGTCGTCAGCCCGGACCAGGGCGATGGAGCCGGTGTCTGCGCCGACCAATTCTACCGCCAGACGGCCCACCTCCTGAATGGTGGCGTCCAGGTCTAGCGGCCCGCTGATGGTTCGGGCCACTTCGCCCAGGCGCTGCTCGCGGGCCAGGGCCTCATTGGTGGAGGCGAACAAGCGGGCATTCTCGAAGGCGGCGGCGGCGTGGTTGGCAAAGACGGCGGCGGTTTGGGCCATCTCTTCGGTATAGTAGTTCGTCTCGTAGTGATCGACGGTGAGCACCCCGATACATTCCCCTCCCGCCACCAAAGGCGCGCCGATCCAGGAGCGAACCTTCTCAGTTCCAGGGACATTGATCCATCCTGGAACTTGGCGCACGTCGCCATGCACAATGGGTTGGAGGTCTTTCAAGATCGGGTGGATCACCAGGTCTTCTTCCACCAGATAGAAAACCAGGCCAACTTGTCCCTCCGGTTCCAGCGCCCCGCCCACAGCCTCGACCACTATGCGATCCCCCTGGAGGATTTGGATAGAGGCGCTGTCATAAGGCACCAACCGGTTGAGTTGCTCCAGGATCAGGTCCAGAACGGTGGACTTGTCGGTGGTAGCGCCGAGGATGGCGGCGACCTCCCGCAGGGTTTCGGCTTGCTTCCGGGAGGCGCGTTCAGCTTCGAAGAGGCGCAGTTTCTCAATGGCGGTGCCCAACTGGCTTGCGATGGTCGCCAACAATTGCTCATCGGTCTCGCTGAAGGCATCCAATTCTTTACTTTCGGAATTGATGACCCCCAAGATTCGGTTTCCGGCTTTGATAGGGACGCAAAGTTCGGAGCGAGTCAGGGGATCTCCCTCCATGTAGATGGAAACCTGGGATACGTCTGGCGCTCGTATCGTTTTCCCCGTGGCGGCGACGGTTCCGGTGATCCCCTGCCCCAAAGGAATGGTTTCAAATGTCAGCGGGGTACCAGCCTGATATTCGGGGAGAATGCGCAGCTCCTGGGCGCGCTCGTCCAGGAGCAGGATTCCGAAATACTGAGGCCGGAGGGTGTTTACGATTATCTGAATGGTTTGGAGGATAAGCTCGTGTTCGCCGGTAACTTCGGTGGCTGCGTTGGCGATGGCGTGCAAGACCTTGAGTTCCTCCAATTGCTGGCGAGTGGTATCCAACAAACGGGCGTTTTCGATGGCAGCGCCCAACTGTCCGGCGATGGTGGTGAGCAAGCGTTCATCGGCCTGACTAAATGCGTCTAACTGGCTGCTTTCAGCGTTAATGATGCCCAGGATCCGGTCGCCGCTCTTGATAGGCACACAAAGCTCCGACCGGGTATTGGCGCTGATATTGAGGTAGCCCTCATGCTGGCTTACGTCAGCGATACGCATAGGCTGCCCTGAACTAGCCACTTTCCCGGAGATACCTTTATCCAGGGGAATTGTGCTCCGTTTGGCATCCAGTTCAATCCCACGGTAGGAAGGATGAGCTCGCAAAACACCCTCGTCATGGTCCAAGAGCAGCACTCCAAAATGGTCTGAGTATAGAGTCTCACCAATGCTCTGGGTGGCGCTTTCGATGATGGCGTCTTCACTGAGGGTTTGGGCGCTGGCGGTGGCGACCGAGTGCAGGATGGTCAGTTCATCCAGTTGGCGGCGGGTTTCTTCCAACAACCGGGTTTGCTCAAGTTGGGCTTGCTTGCGCTGGGTGATGTCGGTGACGCTGCCTTCGATATAGGAGACATTCCCAGCGGCGTTGTAGATGTAGCGAGAGTTGACCCGCACCCAGATCAGAGCGCTATCCCGGCGGCGGACCTGAAACTCGGCGCTGCTGACCCCTCCGGCGTAGTCCCATTGCTCTTGCAAGCGCTTTCGCTCATCAGGATTGGCGTACAAGTCCAAAACGTTGGCAGCCAGCATAGATTCTTTATCGGGATAGCCGAAGAGATCTATCAGGGTGGGATTTGCTTCCAGGAAGGCGCCCTCCAGGGTGGTGACGAAAAGCCCCACAGGAATGTCATCAAAAAGATTCTGGTAGCGGGTTTCGGCTCGTTTCAGGGCTTGGCGCTGCTCGACCCTCTCCAGAGAGGCCCTCACAGCGGCAGCCAGGCTGACGAAGTGCTGCGGGGATTTGAGAATGTAGTCATCCACGCCTTCTTTCATAGCCCTTACGGCGATCTCTTCGCTTCCGGTGCCGGTGAACATGATGACCGGCCGTGTGGGAAAACGCTCCTTGAGGGTTTGCAGAACCCGGATGCCGTCCGACCAGCCTAGATGGTGATCGGTGATGACCAGATCAAAGCTATCATCTTCCAGTACCCGGTTGAAATCTTTACGCGTGCCAACGGTGGTGATCTCTACTTCG
>CBDUUP010000430.1:0-3324 GCA_965370435.1 uncultured Anaerolineales bacterium
AGGGTCTGACGACCTTCGGTCGTTTGACCCGTGGGGTTTTTTGGTTTCGCATTCTCAACCCTTGCATGACCGGACAAATTGGGGTATACTTTCGTCGGTTTTTTGAAGGAGTACTACGCAAATATGGTGAAGTAGGCGAAATACTAAGACGACGAGTGTTTCCACCGCTGCATAATCGACAGCGGAGCTTGTCGTGTCGCGCCTGCTTAAGCTCTGAGCACAATTCCGGGTTTCCCCCCACTCAACAATATGGTTGGATGATCGTCATCCGCAGGCGCGAGGCCTGCGGTTTTTTCGTCTAGGCGGTCGCTGTCACGTTACGTCCGAACGGTGGTTCGGAAGGCGAGAGAGCGGCGGGCAAGCTGCCGGAGGCTCGATTTTATTAACCACGCAAGGACGACCTATTTAGGAGAAGATGATGACTACCGAAAACGCTATGCAAAATGTCACTGCACGGCCTTTCCAGGGGGAGGAAGATTTCTGGCGGGTACGGGAACTGCTGGTGGAGGCTTATCCGATCACACCGCCCGGATTCAATTGGGATATCCGGAACTGGGATGGGTCGTATTTCTATAGCGAGGAGCCGGGCTGGGGTTCCCGCTGGGAGGAGGGGGCCAAGATTCGGCTGTGGGAGATGGAGGACGGCAAGGTGGTTGGGGCGGTGCATCCAGAAGGACGCAGCATGGCGACGCTGCAACTGCATCCCGACTACCGGCAGCTTGAAGATGAGATGGTCGCCTGGGCGGAGGAGAATCTTTCGGCGCCCATAATAGATGAAGAGGGGCGGCATCTGCATTTTTACGTCTGGGAGTATGACGTGCTGCGGCGCAGTTTGTTGGAGGCGCGGGGCTATGAAAAGAAAGATGAGTACGGGGTCTTGCATACGATGCGCCTGGGGGACCGGCCGATCCCTCAGATGGAGATGGCGGAGGGGTATACCTTGCGGACGACTGATCCGGGTGACATGGAGGATTGCCAGAAGATCGCCGACCTTTTGAACGCGGCTTTCAACCGGGATTTTCACACGGCCCAGGAATACCGCACGTACACCGAAAAGGCTCTTTCTTACAATAATGAGCTGGACCTGGCGGCGGTTGCGCCGGATGGGTCGTTTGGGGCGTATGCGGCGATGATCTTTGATGAGGCCAACGGATACGGCCTCTTTGAGCCGGTGTGCACGCATCCCGATCATTACCGCAAGGGGCTGGCGAAAACGCTGATGCTGGCGTGTTTGGGGCGGGTCAAGGCGATGGGGGCGACGGAGGCCACGGTCGCGACCGGAGATATGGCAGCGGCGAACCGGTTGTATCAGTCGGTGGGGTTTACGTATATCTACAAGGGGTTTTATTGGCGGAAGGTGTTTGGATGAGGAGGTCTCTTCATTGGATTGTTTCGAGGTGTGAGCGATGAATTGCGGATTAGAGGTTGCATATTAGAGGAATGGAGATTGGAGAATGGTGAATAGAGATTAGAGTAATCACTTATTTCGACGTAGGCAATTTTTGAGTTAGCGAATTGCGGATTGCGGAGACATTCATAATAACAAGTTAATTTTCACTGGAGGTTGAGATGGATTTCGAGGTTTATGATGGGTATTTCTGGCAGGGGGAGAAGGTTCGGCTGCGGGCTTTGCAGGTGGAGGATGCGGTCAAGAAGATGAGGGAGTACACCGACAGCGAGGGGAGGAGCTACATCCAGTATGGGATGGACTTGCCGCCAGTGTCAAAGGAGGCTTATCTCGAGGGGTTGAAGCCGTTGTGTGATTTCAAGGATACTTCCAAGTATCTCATTTTCTCTATCGTGACTTTGGCGGATGAATGTGTGGGATGGCTGAATATGCACACCCGGAATCAACGGCAGGGCACGTTCGGCTTCAGTGTGAGTGTGTTCCGGGAATATCAGAGGAATGGGTATGCGGAAGAGGCGTTGAGGATATTGCTCCGCTATGGCTTTTTCGAGCAGAGATTCCAGAAATGCAACTCGGAATGCCTGGACGTGAACGAGGGGTCTATCCGGCTGCATGAGAAGGTTGGATTTGTGGAAGAAGGCCGGAGGAGGCGGATGGTATATCTGAATGGAGAGTTCCGGGATACGGCGCTGTTCGGGCTATTGAAGGAAGAATTCGAGGAAAATGAGAGGCAGCGAGGATGAAGCGATGAAACTTACCATTCGATGGGGTTAGGGGCAGTTGTCAGTAGACAGTTGGCAGTAGATAGTGGACAGTGGAGGCAGATGGTTTGCCTCCACTGTTTGTGTTTGAGGGTTGCGTAATACCTGCGCTTCAACAGGATGATTGGGCCAGACGTAGAGACGACCCACTAAGCGGAGCGTCGTCGTCTCCGACGGGCCATTTTCTATGGACGGAGGCGGCCCTCAGACCCTTTTCTTCAATTTTCACCGACCGATATTGTGGCGGGGCGCGTATGTGATCCGCTTTAAATGATATTTATGATACAATTTCGCCAGACATTACCCAACCTCATCGCCGCCTTCAACATCCATCGAGACTCTTGGAGGTATCCACTTGACCGCTTTACAATCCAAATCAATATCCAACGCCGGGAATTCCCCGGCGATTATTTTTATAATATTCAACCATTTTTTGCCCTAAAAGGATAATATCCATCTATTAACTAGCTCAAGAGGAGAAAGAAATGAAAACCCAAAAATCCACCTTCACCCTCCAGCGCATGTTTTCGCTGGCCCTCATCCTGGCTATGATGGCGGGGATGCTGCCTATGCCTGAAATGGCGTTGGCCTCGGATGGGCGAGGAGATCAAATGACCCCCGGCCTGCGGGACGCCATCCAGGAGGCCCTCGGCCCGGAGGCTTTGGCTCCGGCAATCGAGGCGGCCAAACTCACCGCCTCCGACGCAGCGGCGAGTGACAAATTTGGCTGGTCGGTCGCCATCAACGGGGACACCGCCCTGGTGGGGGCACAGTACAATGACTCCGGCGGCAGCAACTCCGGTTCGGCCTACATCTTCCAGCGGGACCAGGGTGGGGCCGACAACTGGGGGCAGGTGAAAAAACTCACCGCCTCCGACGCCGCGGGGGGTGACAGGTTTGGAAGCGCCGTCGCCCTGGACGGGGACACCGCCCTGGTAGGGGCGGAAATGGACGCCGACAACGGCGATGACTACGGCTCAGTCTACATCTTCGAGCGGAACCAGGGGGGAACGGACAACTGGGGGGAGGTGAAAGAGATTCACGCTTCCGACGGCGCGGCGCATGACCAGTTCGGCGCCTCAGTCGCTCTCAGCGGGGAAACCGCCCGATCGGAAGAGCATCGGGTCGAGCCAGAGACAGGACATTACTGAATAT
>CBDUUP010000431.1:0-3321 GCA_965370435.1 uncultured Anaerolineales bacterium
TTTTCTTCGTGTCTTGGTGTTAAAAACGGGAACTTATTATTAGACACGCCCTAAGGATCCAACGCCTCCCAAAGCGCGTCAGCCAAAGACTGCCAGCGGATGGCCGTCTCTCGCTGGGGCAAGATGAGGTTGCAGGTGAAGGCCAGAACCATCTCGGCCTCCGGGTCGGCCCAGGCGATGCAGGTGCCGTTCCCCGCGTGGCCGAAGGTGCGCAAGCTGCTGGCTCGGCCAAAGCTGGGGCCGGGTTCTCCCGGCGAGGGCGTCCGGCCGCCCAGGTGAAAGCCGTGCGCCCAGAAGGTCTCCTGTTGAGAGAAGTGGTCAATGCCGTGGAAGCCCAGAGCAGTGGCGGCGGCGATGGTCTCCGGCTGGACGTAACGCCGCCCGGCGTACTGCCCGCCGTTGAGGAGCATCTGGTAGAAGACCGCCATATCGCGGGCCGTGCTGTTGAGGGAGGCCGCAGGGACCACCGCTCGGCGGTAGATGGGCACGCTGAACAGGCGCGCCAGGCTGCGCTGATCGGGATTGGCGGAATATATTCGGGAGACTCGAGAGAGCTGCCGCCGGGGGAGGCGCAGCCAGGTGTTGTCCATCCCCAGAGGCTCAATGAAGGTCTGGCGCATGAATTCTACGATGGGTATCCCGGTCACCCGGCGGACCACCTCGCCGAAGATAAAGCCATAGTTGACGACGTGATAGGAGGTCTTGCTGCCGGGAGGGTATTCGGTTTCTAGGGCGGCGATGCTGCCCATCAAAGCATTCCAATTCAACCATAAGGGGACCTGGCGGGTCATGCCGCGGGTCGCAACGCCCGCCTGGTGCAAAAAGACGTGACGGATGGTGGCGGTCTCTTTGCCTTTGCAGCCGAACTCCGGCCAGTATTCGGCCACCGGGGCGTCCCATTCGACTTTCCCCTCCTCGATCAATTTGTGGATGCACATGCCGGTCAGGGCTTTGGTGACCGAGAAGGTGAGGAAAGGCGTGTCAGGCGTGACGGGGCGTTTTCGGCGCAGGTCGGCCAATCCGACAACGCGGTCTAGGACTACCTGGCCCTGCCTGAGAACCACCAACTGCGCGCCGGGGTGCAGACCCTCAGCTTGCTGGCGCTCGAAGATCTCCACCATGCGCTGAACGCCGTCGGGACGCATGGCGACCGATTCGGCGGAGACTTCGCCGGCGAATTTGATGGGAGAGGTGAGGGTGGAAGTGGGCGGCATAGAGATTATCTGATTGCGTAGTATTCGATGGACACAATGCGGTTTGGGTATAAGGGTAATGCTAACGGGCTTTTAGGGACGGGGTTAATGCAGAACCTTGTAATATCCAACATTTTCCAAAAAGTGTCATTCCGAGAAGGGCAGTTTTATCGCCCGACGAGGAATCCCTGAAGCCAATGAATCTTTTTTACCTTCTTTGGTTCTAAGAGGCCATGCTTCCAGGGATTCCTCGGCCTCCGGCCTCGGAATGACAAAATTGGGGTGTTGATAATGAATTCAGCGAGCAGCTTTACCATTATCTTGATGCGTAGAGGCGGACGGCTGTCCGCCCCTACGAGAATTGTGCGATTGGCTATCCCTCACCCGCTATCTTGGCCCGTTCTTGTTCTACCAGCACCCGGCGAAGTATCTTCCCCGCAGGCGACTTGGGGATCAAGTCGGTGAACTCCACCATGCGGATTTTCTTCTGGGGGGAGACCTGCTCGGCGATGAAGGCCATGATCTCCTCGGCGGTGGCCTCGCCCTTGAGAGTGACGAAAGCCTTGGGGATCTCTCCGGCTTCCTCATCCGGGCTGGGGATGACGGCCGCGTCGGCCACCGCGGGGTGAGTCAACAATAGAGCCTCTAATTCCGCCGGAGCGACCTGGAAACCCTTGTACTTGATCAATTCCTTGACCCGGTCTACGATGTAGGTATCGCCCTGCTCGTCCACGCTGCCGATGTCGCCGGTGTGCAGCCACCCATCGGCGTCCACCGTGGCGGCGGTCGCCTCGGGGTTGTTGAGATAGCCCTTCATCACTTGGGGGCCGCGTATCAAAACCTCCCCGCGCTGGTTGACGCCCAGGTCCTCCCCGCTGGCCGGGTCAATGATACGGACTTCGGTGTTGCGGATGGCCGGGCCTACCGACCCTTGTTTCTCCCTGCCGCGCGCATCAGGAGTGACGTGGGTGACCGGGCTGGTCTCGGTGAGGCCGTAGCCCTGTTTGACAATGCAGCCCAGCCGCGCCGCGCAAGCCGCCGAAAGCTCATCGCTGAGGGGCGCGGCCCCGGAGTTGATGATCCGCAATTTGGAGAGGTCGTACTTATCCACCAGGGGATGTTTGGCCAGGGCCAGGATGATGGGCGGCACCAGATGAGCCCGGGTCACGCCGTAATCTTGCAAGATTTGGAGGAATTGCTCCAGGTCAAAGCGGGGGATGGTGACCAGCGTGACGCCGTGGTACAAGCTCATGTTCAAGAGCACCCCCAACCCGTAGATATGATAAAGGGGCAGCACGGCGATCAAGGTGTCATTCTCCTGGATCTCTTCAATGCCGTCGGTTTGGACAATATTGGCGACCAAATTGCGGTGGGTGAGCATCACGCCTTTGGGCAATCCAGTTGTGCCGCTGGAATAGGGCAGGGCCACAACGTCCTCGGCGGGGTCAATCGCCACTTCGGGTAGCTGGCCATCGCTCTCCAGAAGGGAGGCAAAAGGCGTGGCTCCCTCCGCTTCGCCGAACACGAACACTTCCTCGATCCCCACTTGCGAGGCGGCTTCCAGCGCCTTGTCCATGAAGGTGGGGATGGTGAGCAGATACTTGGCCTTGGAATCCTTCAACTGATGGACCAGTTCACGCACCGTGTAGAGCGGGTTGATGGTGGTGCAGATGCCGCCCAGGGTGGAAACGGCGTGGAAGGCGACGGCGTATTCCGGCAGGTTTGGGCTGTATATGGCGAAACAGTCGCCTTTGCCGAAGCCTCGCTGGTGCAGGCTGGCGGCTGCCAGGCGCACGCCTCCGGCCAACTGCCCGTAGGTCAGAGAGCGACCGCTGGGGCCGTCAACGAGGGCAGTTTTGTCGGCCAGTTCTCCGGCGCGTCGCAGCACAAAGGGCGTCAAGGGGGTATCGGGGATGGTGACCGGGTCGTAGGGGCTGGTGAAGATCATGGGAGGCTTTCTCCTTCGCTTAGGTTGGTTGATCTAACGGGTGTCGGACTACATTATACATCCTTGCCGCGGGTATAATCAACCTTATGGACTTACACTCACTCCCCATCACCTACCAGAAGACCATCCCCGAAGAATACCTCGACCTCATGGGCCACATGAACGTGATGTGGTACACCC
>CBDUUP010000432.1:0-3290 GCA_965370435.1 uncultured Anaerolineales bacterium
GGATCATTAATTCTTTTTTTTGTAAAGCCTTCCTCAAAGAGGTCTGCATGCGCAGGTTGTCAATCAAATGTTGATGCATTGCTTTGTCATATATCTCGAAGCGATCCTTCCCCATTTCTTTGGCGCGATACATGGCGATATCGGCATCCCGGAGCATATCCTCTGAGGTCGTATAGCCCGAATAACTCAGGGTAACGCCAATACTCAAAGTAGCGAATATTTCCTTCTCCGCAATGATGAAGGGCGTTTCCATTTGCTCTCGGAGCCGGTTGGCAACGATGATGACATCCTCAAGTTCATTGATTTCATCCAGGAGTACGGCGAATTCATCCCCGCCAAACCGGGCGATCACCCCAAAGCGAGCCAGGGTATCCACGTCGCGAAGGTTCAGCGCCAGTCTTTGGGCGACCTCCACAAGCAGCTCGTCCCCAACGGCATGTCCCAGACTATCATTCACCAGCTTGAAATTGTCAATGTCAATGAAAAGAACCGCGAACAGGTAATCATCCCGTCGTTTCCCTTTGGCAATGGCTTGAATGAGACGGTCTACAAATAGATTCCGGTTCGGGAGACCGGTGAGGGCGTCATGGTTGGCGTTATGGATCAGCTTCACCTCAACGCGTTTACGCTGAACGGTCAGGGCTAATTGGTGGCTGACGGCTACGACTAGTCTAAGGTCTTGCTGGTCAAAAGGTTTGGTATCGGGTTGGGATTTATGGGCATAGATCAAGGCGACCACGTTTTCATCAATGAGAACGGGGATGAAGATCATCGAGCGGATCTGTTGTTTGGAGAGATCGCTGGTCTCCAGGTTGGGATCAATAGGGGGATTTGAAATGATGGTGGCCGAATGTTGGGCGATCACCTTTTTGGCTACCTTGGCTGGTATTCCCCTCTCACTCAAATGCCCAAAATCTTCGTCCAGGATGATCTTGCATTCATCAGCCCCTATCATCCGTTGGATCAAATCGGACACCTCCGATAAGGCGGTGTTCATATCCGGCACGTCTATGAGTTGGCGTCCGATGTCGTGAAGCAGGACCGCGTAGCTTTCAATCGACTCGATCACCAGGTCTCGGGTGATGACGGGCGTTTCGGTTTGGGTGGGGGAAAGGCTGCCGGTGGTCAGGGATTTTTGAGAGATCAAAGTGATCAGGTGAAACCCGATCCGAATCTGATCTTCGTGTTCCAAGTTTTGAGGTTTGCTGATCTTTTTCCCGTTCAGATAAGTCCCGTTGGTGCTGCCAAGGTCTCGGAGTACGGCGGTGTTGTTTTTTTTATCAAAGTGGATCTCAGCATGGAAACGGGAGGCAGATTCCTCGGGGATATGGATGTTATTATCGAATTTACGCCCGATGGTATTGATCCCCGGTTTTAAGATATATTCTCGTAATAGCTCATGGGATGAGCGGATCATCAAAGACCACATTTTCTTTGTCTTCCTTGCATACCTACTAATAATATATATTCAATTGGTTGATAACTTATGGCGGTTTACTACCTTTTCCCGCCACGATGTTGTGATGATTGGCGGGAATTACGCTCATCATCAACTGCTTGTTGGTTGCTGCTTGAATAATACCACCATGTCAATAAATTTCACATTGCAAATCAATTGGGAATTTGCTGATAAATACCCATGCTAATGGAAAATAAAGGGATTTTGAATTGAAACTTCATATTATCCCCTGGCCTGTAGTTGTAATATTGAATAGGGACTGAGTTGAGCATAAGGCGTATCGCTCACTCTTCCTGGGCATTATACCGGTTCATGGCCGCGTCTATCCCCTCGGTGATGAAGGCCAACACGGCCTCCACCCCCCGCGATAGGGTGAGGGAAAGCAATTCCTCTTCCTGAGCGGAGAAATCTTGCAGCACGTATGCGGGGGTCTCCATCCGTCCCGGCGGGCGCCCGATGCCCAATCTCATGCGGGGGAAGTCTTGGCCGCCCAGCCGTTGGATGATGGATTTCATCCCCTGATGCCCCCCAGAGCCGCCCTCCGGCCGCATCCGTATGGTCCCCGGCGGCAGGTCTGCTTCGTCATAGACCACCAGCAGGTTTTGCATCGGTATCTTGTAGAAACTCGCCAGCGACCCCACCGCCTGCCCGGAGTTGTTCATGAAGGTCTGCGGCTTGGCTAATATGACCTTATGCCCTTCGTGGCGGCCGTCGGTCACCAGGGCGTTGGCCTGCATGCGGGAGAAGGTCAAGCCCAGTTTCTCCGCCAGCTCACTCACCAGCATGAAGCCGATGTTGTGGCGGTTCCGGGCGTACCCTTTTCCAGGGTTGCCCAGGCCGGTGATTAAGAACGTCTGAATGGTCTCAGTGGTCTTAGTAGTCTTAGTGGTCAAGGTTTGCTCTCGTTTAGCGTATTCTATCTAGGTAGGGGCGCAGCGCTTGCCGTGAGCTTGTCGAACGGGGCTGCGCCCCGGCGTGTGCGCGCCTCTTCGCGCTGGATTCAAGGCCGTTATTTTACCGCTATTTGCGCTTGCGCAGGGAGGTGTATCCGGCAATACAGAGGAAGGCAGCGACAACCGCCAATGCGCCATAGCCGATGTTCTTGATGATTCCGGCGGCCGAGATTTGGGCCGGATTGGTGGGCAGGGCGGTGGGCGGCGGGGGGAGGGAGGTGGGCGGCGGAGGCGGGGTGTTGGTCTGCGCGCCGGGGTAGGCGGTCCTCGCCGCGGTGGGGGTTTCGGTCTCCAGGGAGGTGTAGTTGCGCACCCGCAGCCCGGTGACGGTGGCGGTCAGGGGGTCGCCCTCCCTTTCCACCACCAGGCGCAAGGTGTAGACGCCGTCGGTGATGGTGGTCGTATCCCACTGCGCCAGGACGTCCTCCTCGACCGGGTCGCCCATCTCGGCGATGAGGAACCAGGTCCCGGTGGGATCATCCGCATACCCGAAGCTCAACTCCGCGTAGTCGAAGCCCTCCACCGCCGTCGTCCCGCTGATAGTGACGCTGCCCTGCAAGGCCTCCCCGCCGGTTGGAGAAGAAATGACGGCTTCCTCCGGCAAGAACTGGGCGCGTCCGGTGACTGTCGGCAAACACAAGATCAGGAAGAGAGCACTCCAAAAGAAAAGGCGGCGCATGATAGTTGCAGTATAACATTAAGGTGGACAGTGGATAGTGGATAGTGATTGGTCTCGAGGCTGGGTTGCTCGACTTGGATTGGGTAGTTTTTCCTAATCACCTAATTACCTGGCTGACTAATTGCCTTACGAAATGGCCTATAATTTTGGCTCATGTCTAGAACAAGTGCAAAGTATCCGATTTGTTTTACTCTTGAAC
>CBDUUP010000433.1:0-3287 GCA_965370435.1 uncultured Anaerolineales bacterium
CGGCACCGTCAGGCCGTAGGGGTTGTAGGCCCCGGTGTCGTGCAGGAACACGTCGCGGATGCCCAGGATGAGGCCATCCTCGCTGAGGGCCATCTCGGATTCGTGCACCTGGCCGCGCTCGTGGGTGGTGGCGACGAAGTTCTCGGCCCGGTCCTCTATCCATTTGACCGGGCGGTGGAGCTGCATGGCCGCCCAGGGGACCAGGACCTCCTCCTGGTAGAACATCATGATCTTGGGGCCAAATCCGCCGCCGATGAAGGGCGCGATGACCCGCACCTGGTTCTCGGATAGCCCCAACATCCCCGCCAACCCATTGCGGATACTCACCGGCGCTTGGGTGGTATCCCAGACGGTCATTTTCCCGGCCCGCCGGTCCCACTGGGCGACGATGCCCCGATTTTCCATGGCCGCGGCGGTGCCCCGGTCGTAGAGGAAGCGGCGGCGGATGATGGTGTGGGCTTCTTTCTTGGCGATCTCGTAATCGCCCTTCTCCTGGATGACGTGGGCGGCGATGTTGGACTCTACGCCGTCATGAACCAAAGGAGAGTCATCCTTCAGCGCTTTCTCCAGATCCACGACCGCGCCGAAGGGTTCGTAGTCAATCTGGATGTCGGCCAGGGCGTCCTCGGCCAGGTAGCGGCTCTCGGCCACCACCATGACGATAGGCTCCCCGGCGAAGCGCACTTTGTCCTTGGCCAGCGGCACCTGGGTGCGTTCGTAGAAGCTCAGGCGTTTGATGGGGGGCGGGGGGACCAGCAGAGGGCCGGGCTTCCAGTAATCGCCCAAATCTTCGGCGGTGTAGACTGCGATCACGCCCTCCCTTTCCAGGGCCGCGCTTACGTCAATGCTCTTGAGGCGCGCGTGGGCATAGGGACTGCGCAGGAAGGCGACGTGGGCCATGTCGGGAAGCTGCACGTCATCGACGAACAGGGCTTGGCCCGTGAGCAGGCGCGGGTCCTCGTTGCGCTTGATGCGTTGGCCGAAGAATTGGGTTGCCATAGATTTTCTCCTAACGAGTTCGAGATTTTAATGCGTCAATTAGCATTTGAAAAGCTGAATCATAATCTTTTCTAAAATCCAAGTAGACGATAATTTCAAGATATTTAGGCATATTGGAAAGCGCTTCATCGTCAAGTATTGCTGGAATGATGTACGGTCTTGCCATTTCGAAACTTTTATAATTTGCTAATTCTAATTCTGTAAGAACACTAGGGCTATAAACAGAGTTTTTTGAAAGTATAACTAACATGTTATCGGTCGATCGAATTCCCTCTTCAATTTGACTAATAATCGAATTACCAACTCGAATATTAAAATGGTCATACCACACCGTAACTCCCTCTTCTCTTAAGTCACTGATTAACCTTTCAGCAAAAACTTTATCTTTGTGGGAGTAACTTATAAAAATTGACCCTAGTTTTTCTTTTTGTGCAGGCTGCACTAATCTAATAGGTTGTACTTTTTCATCATATTCTTCCCGAAGTTCACCTTCTATATCTGTAAGTTCGTACAAATATGTTAGAAACTCAAAAACCTGTTCGTGCGTTCCATCGTCATTATCGTACTCTAAGACTCTTATGCGTTTATCGAGAGCAAGTCTACGCTTTTCTAGCGAACTATACCTATCTTTTTCTATTAGAGCATAATGCAATTCATTGGTTCGAGAATATATGGATGCTAACCTATCTAGCATGTTATCAATATCTGGATCGGACAAACTAAAACCAAGAAATAGAACTGTGTTGATCGTGAAAAGTGTTTCTAAAAATGAACGATATCCTGGCCTTCTGAATAAAGTTTCTTGATATTCGTGACTGCCTAAAACAATGCTGTCGGGGCGGCCAATATCCCCATGAATTTTAAAAACGAATACGTCTTCTGTTCTTAAGGGATTGGGTATTTTTTCTAAATCTTCTTGTATGAAAACTGGAGGAATCCTTCCTTCCATTTCTAAGGTATATGCACCTTCAATTAGCGCATCATAATTGGTTGTGAGAATACCCTGAAAGGGTATTCTCACAAGTTGTTTATGTACATCACCCGGTTTTACCCCAGTATCGAGAAATATTTGCCTAAAGAACCTATTTAGTGTTTCTTTAGGCAAATGGTCTTCAATTTCTTGAGCAACGATGAGCAGTTTTCCTTCTTGAATAGCTTTACTTATATCGGCGTCCAGACTCGATATATTGACATTTTCCAAGCGTGCAAATTCATGGAGTTCGGATATCAACTGAACCCAGTTTGGTAAAGCTTTTCCATTGTTTCTCTTGATTGCCATTGATAATCAAGCCCCAACGAAAGCAGTCGCTCGTTCCTCACGGACTGCTCGAACAAGAGTATCAGGCATTTCGCCATTATATGCCATCGTATTAGCCCTTTTTGTATTGCTATTCTTCTGCTACAAACGCCACCGCCCGGCAGAAGGCCGCCTCGCCGCCCTTGAACTTCCAGGGGAAGACGCCCAGGGTGATGCGTTTGTTGTGCAGTTCGGGCAGGCCGATGTCGCCGCCTATATTCTCTACGTGCATGCAGTTGTGGGGGAACAGGGCGTTGTGGGTGAGTTGGTAGGCTGTGCCGGGGAAAAGTTCTTCCATGTTATCGGCCCCGAATTTCTCCTCGCATTGGGCGCGCACTTTTTCCCAGTGCCTCAGCCCTCCGGTGCCCAGGAAGCGGCCGATGGGCAGGTTCATGGGGTGGTCGGTGGAGATCATGTCCACGCCCCAGATTTTGATCTTCTTGTCCAGCAGCCAGGGCACGATGTCGAAGTGGGGTCCGGGGTGGCGGTGGATGTATTTCTCCTCGTCCGGCTCGGAGCCGAACTGGGCGTGTTTGTGCCAGCCGGTGTGGATGAAGAGGATGTCGCCCTCCTGGATATCGGCTTTGGCTTCCAGGTCCTCGGGGGTGAAGACTTCCAACTCGTCCATCTCGGCGCTCAAGTCCACGATCACGCCGGGGCCGTAGAGCCACTCGATGGGAATCTCGTCAATGGTCATACCGGCGGTGACGAAGTGGCGGGGCGCGTCCAGGTGGGTGCCCATGTGGTTGGAGGTCTGGATGTACTGGGCGTTGACGCCGTGTTCGGACTTCCGCTTGATGTATTTGACCTCAAAGGGCGGGTAAAAGGGCCAGTTGGGGGCGTCCTGGTTCAGGGGTTGGGATAGGTCGTAAATTTTCATGGGGTTCTCCTTACTAACATGGGGTAATTGTGCCTTTATAGAAGTGTGTAGATTTTTATGGGCGTTTCGACCCTCACCCCGAGCGTCCTGCGGACGCTCTTCCCCTCTCCC
>CBDUUP010000434.1:0-3264 GCA_965370435.1 uncultured Anaerolineales bacterium
GGCGCGACTTTAGTCGTTGCGACATTGGTCGCCAAACACTTCCCAAAATGAAATGTACCCTAGTGCTACGTCAATCATGATTTGACAGGTAACTGTCTGCCAACATTGTACAGAAAACGTGGGTGGGGTGCAAGCGGGTGTTGACTTCAAGATTCATTTCAGTCTTGGCGCGAGTTTGGGTGGTGCAAACACATAGCGACTAAAGTCGCACTAACATTTACAAAGTCGGCCTTCGCCGACTAAAAGCGATTTTAGTCAGCCGAAGGCTTCGTCCTGAGGCTCAGCCCGAAGGGGATGACTACGCAGTTGTTGGCGCGACTTTAGTCGTTGCGACATTGGTCGCCAAACACTTCCCAAAATGAAATGCACCCTAGACTATTGCTATGGGCTATTGTGCCACACGTTTTGCCATCATGATGTCCGGCTTCCCTATCCCATTGGCGTCGGGTATTACACCCACAATGACAAAGCCACACTTTTGATAGAATTCGTAGGGATGTCCTTTCAGATTCTTGATGTTGGCGAGGCGCTCTAATAGGTTGGGATATAAATCCAGGTTACCCAGGGAGGTCATTTGGTCTTCGTCATCTGCGCCCAGGAAGATGGTGTACCCGCCCCTGCTCCTGACCTGGATCTCCAGATCAGCCACCAGCGCAGTTCCAATCCCTTTACACTGATGATTGAGCCGCACAACCAGGGGATGCAGTTCCCAGGCGTTGCCTCCGTATTCTCGAATCGCGCTAATCCATCCCAATACATCTCCATTTTCATCCACCGCAATGCGAGTGATCCTGCCTGCTCCAAAAGCTTTCCTCACTTCCATCAAAGCGGAATCCATATCCGGCCAGGCATGAGGCCAATGCGCTTTGAATCCTTCCACCAACATGGAAGCGGCCTGTCGGATGGCATTCTCGTCATCCAGCGGGAAATCTATGATCTGCACAATCGCCTCCTACAAGCCAGAGACAACTTGGTTGACGCCGCCTGGGAGTGGGTCACGGTTTGCTGGCGATCAGGACCACCCACTTGCCGCGCTGCACTACCTTATCTTCCTGGTTGATGACCCGAAGGTCAAAGGTGACCGCGCCGCCTCCCAGACGGGGCATGGCCTTCAGTTCGGACACGGTGGCCGTGGTATGGATGGTGTCGCCGATAAAGATAGGCTGGCTGAACTTCCAGGTAAGCTCGCGGAAAGCCAGGACGGTCCCTTCGATGAAACCGAGTTGGGCCAGCGAACCGCTGACCACGGCCAGCCCCAGCAAGCCATGCGCCACCCGTTGGCCGAAGACACCCTCTCGGGCATATTCAGCGTCGGTGTGAATCTGGGTGTAGTCGCCCGCCAGACCGGCGAAGTTGACGATGTCGGTCTCGGTGATGGTGCGTCCCGCGCTGACGACGGTCCCGCCCATCTCAAACTCTTCAAAATAACGCCCCCGGGGGTTGGCCTTTGCGGTCATTTTGTCTCTCCTCGATTTGGGGTGGGTACATTGTATCGAATGTGGGCGGGGGAGGCAAGAGGAGAGCGCTTACCCTCACCCCGCTCGCTGCGCTCGCGCCCCTCTCCCTGGAAGGGAGAGGGGGACGAACAAGTTCGTTCCGACCGGAGGCCGGCGGGTGAGGGTCGGCGCGTTCATCCATGAGCTTATCTCTGAAAGATTCCAATGCCACACCCGTTAACCGTATGTGTAACCACTTTACCGTTATCAAGGAGAATAACAATGTCTAATAAGTCCTTCAGAACGATCAACCTTATTTTGTCCCTGGCGCTGCTCACCGGATGCGGGACGACTGCAACCCCCACAAGCGTCCCGCCGACCGATGCGCCTATCCTGTCAACCAATACCTCCCTTCCCCCAACGGAAGAGTCAGCGCCAATGGCGACTCCGACGCTTGAACCGGCTCTCCCCAATAACACCTGGAGGCAGACCTACGACCGAGGCCGGAACGACGTGGCTAATACCGTCTTGATGGCCGAGGATGGCGGGTTTTTCATCCTCGGCACCACCAACCTCGAATTCGAGCCGGAGATGGACGGAGACCTCTACCTGCTCAGGACTGACGCAGACGGGGAGGTCTTATGGGAAAAGACTTATGGGGAAGACGGGTACCATTCCGGCAATTCCATCATCCCCACTGATGACGGCAATTTCTTGATCACCGGGCAAGCCGCCTCCTCCGGGGAGGGAGGCATGGACATCTTCCTGCTCAAGGTGGACTCGGATGGGGAGGAGCTTTGGTCTAAGACCTTCGGCGGCCCGCTGGACGAAATGGTATCCGCCATGCAAACACCGGACGGCGGGTTTATCCTGGGAGGCAATATCGTGGATCCCAACGATGTGGTGACCGACCCCGGCTCGGCGGGATATGGGGGCTTTGAGGGGCGCAGCAATATCCTGCTGATGAAGGTGGATGGCGAAGGCAATCAGCTTTGGACGCAGGTTTTTGACAGCGACAACAACGTCATTGTTTCCTCGAGTCTGCAAACTCCGGATGAAGGTTACCTCATCATCGCTAACATTTTGAACTATCCGGTCAACGATAACGACATCTACCTGCTCAAAGTGGATGGGGACGGGAATGAGATTTGGTCCCGCACCTTGGAGGAAGATAATATGAGCGGGTATGAATTGATGCTGGCCTCGGATGGCAACTACGTCATCGGCGGCATTCACGCCCTTCCGGGGGAGATGGGCCAATCGCTGCCCGATTTCCTGTTCCTCAAGATAGACTCGGAAGGGAACCAGATCTGGATGCAGACCTACGGCGACCCTGACATGATTGATCATGCCAACATTTTTACCCCGACCAGCGACGGCGGCTTTCTGGGAGTCGGAGACACGGTCATAGATTATTATTCCTATAATGCCGATCTGAAGCTCATCAAAATTGACGCCCAGGGGAACTTGGTCTGGGAATCGATCATCCAAACCAACTCGCATTGCATGTTCGCCAACATCCTGCAAGCGCCCGATGGCGGGTTCGTCATCGGAGGATCAATTGTCCAGGGCGGCTACTTCGATATCTTCTTGTTCAAGACGGATGCTGAGGGCCGCATTCTAGACTGATAATGGCAGGCTTCATGAGAATGAAAAAAGACCTGGTCTTGGCGACCAGGTCTTTTTTGTGAGGTGTTAAATTGAAGCTAACTGGAACGCAGGGCGCTCCAAGTCCAAAGTGCGCCAAGGAGATCAACAACACCAAAGATAATCAACGGAGCAGGACCGTAATCCAATAGCACAAAGGCAATCGCGAAAACAATGACTG
>CBDUUP010000435.1:0-3248 GCA_965370435.1 uncultured Anaerolineales bacterium
ATTTCTGGGGGCTGAGTTTTGTCGCCGATCCTTATGGTCAGGTTGTGCAGGAGGTTTCGGGAGATCAGGAAGAAATATTACTCACTACTGTGGATTTGAATCTCCTTGAAGAGGCCAGAGACACGTTGGCGCATTTCTTCCGCGACCGGAGGATTGACAGCTATCAGGGGTTAATGAAACGTTATTTAACCGAAGAATGAAATTCTGGAGCAGAGGAGATGAGTTGATGAGCGAAATAGATCCCGTTACCGCCTATATGAATCTGCACCGCAGGATGCCTGGTGAGCCTGAGCCTCCGTTTGAAGATAAAGCCATGCAGGAAAAAGTCTGGGGGCGGAACTGGGGTGTGACCAGCGATGTGGGACGCTTGCGAACTGTGCTGCTCTCTCGTCCGGGGGTGGAATGGGAGACGATGATGGAAGGTGGCGAATATCTTGAGGACGCCCAAGCCTGGCTGGGTGAAGATAAAATGTGGTATTGGAAAGACCGGGAAAGACCCGATCTGGCTAAGGCCCAGGCTCAGCATGACGCTCTGGCTAAAGCCTTGAGCGAGGAAGGGGTTGAGGTGTTCTACCTTGATGACCCGCTGCCACATATGACCAAGTCGGTTTTTACCAGAGACCCTGCCATCATTATCAAAGGCGGGGCTATGGTCTGCCGATTGGGAGTCAGCTACCGGCGGGGTGAAGAATTACCTTTCACCCGCACTCTGGCCGACCTCGGCGTGCCGATATTGCGCACCGTCCACGGGACCGGCCTCATGGAGGGGGGTAGTTTCGTGTGGTTGAACGCCCAGACTGCGGCGGTGTCAATTGGTCATCGCAGCAATGCCGAAGGCGCGCGCCAGGTTGAGGAGGTTCTCAATACTTTGGGCGTTGAACTCCTCCATGTGGATAATACCGGCTATGGGCTTCACATTGATGGATCATTTGTCATGGTGCAGCCGGATCTGGCCGTAGCTTTCATCCAGGACCTTCCCTGGTGGTTCTTGGAGAAGCTGAAATCGCTTGGGATTCACATTCTGGACGCCGATCCCCAGGATGGCTGGCAGAGCGTTAACTGTCTGGCGGTTCGCCCGGGGCGAGTCATCATGCCCGCCCACGCCGAACGCTCGGCTGAGAAATTGATTCGGGCGGGTGTGGAGGTCGTGATGGTCGAATATTCGGAGATGCCCAAGAGCGGCGGAGGGATTCACTGCTCCACCTTGCCTCTAATCAGGGATGATGTATGACCGGCCAAGACCGTGCCGTCCAGATCAACGGGGAACGCCTGCTGAACCGCCTCGCCGAAATGGCGAAAATAGGAGCGACCGATAAGGGCGGTGTTTGTCGGGTCGCCTTGACAGATGAAGACAAAGCTGGCCGCGACTTGTTTGTCAAATGGTGCCGGGAGGCCGGATGTGCGGTGACAATTGATCAGATGGGAAATATCTTCGCCCGTCGTCCAGGAACCGAGGCAGACCTTCCGCCGGTCATAGTGGGCAGCCATCTGGACAGCCAGCCTACGGGCGGAAAATTCGATGGCGCATACGGTGTGCTGGCGGGGTTGGAGGTGATCGAGACCTTGAATGATGCAGACATCGCCACCGCCCACCCGATTGAAGTGGTCTCGTGGACCAATGAGGAAGGCGCGCGTTTTGCTCCTGCGATGATCGGCTCTGGAGTCTTTACCGGGGTGTTCGACCTCCAATATGGGCTTACGCGGGCGGATAAACTGGAACGCACCATTGGGGAGGAACTGGAGCGCATTGGATACGCGGGTGAAGCCCCGGTTGGCGGTCGGAAATATAGAGCCGCTTTTGAAATCCATATCGAACAAGGCCCCATCCTGGAGGCGGAAGGCAAGCCCATCGGCGTGGTTTCCGGCGTACAGGGATTGCGATGGTATGACTTAATACTGGAAGGAGAGGAAGCTCATGCAGGCCCTACGCCCATGCAGGATAGGCGCGATCCGGTGGCGGGGGCGATAGAGATTCTGCAAAGGGTGTATTCATTGGCGCATAAACATTCCCCCCACGGACGCGCCACTTTCGGCGACATCAAGGCTGAGCCTGGATCGAGGAACACAGTCCCTGGCCGCCTGACCATAACCGTAGACCTGCGCCACCCAGACACGGCGGCGTTGGATTCGATGGATCGAGAATTCAGGTTGATCGTAAAGGAAGAATGCGAGAGTGCAAAACTGGTTGGCCGGGTTGAGGAAATTTGGCACATGCCGCCGGTCTCCTTTGCCCCGGAGTGTGTGGCCGCCATCAAAACTGCCGTGGATACTCTTGGCCTTTCCTCGATGGACATCGTCAGCGGAGCCGGGCATGATTCCCTGTATCTTTCCCAGGTAATGCCTGCCGGGATGATCTTCATCCCCTGTGAGGGGGGATTAAGCCACAACGAACTTGAATACGCTAAGCCCGAGGATTTGATCTCTGGCAATAATGTTTTGCTGCACGCGGTGTTAAATCTCGCAAAATCCGAGATGTGAAGACCGGACTCTGGCGTTATAATAATGTACTCGGAAAATGACCAATCTCTTGGTTGTTGATCCTGGGTCTGATTTTATTGTTTCACTACAATATTACATAAGGAAGAGGAGCTTTTGAAATGTCCATTGATGAAAAAAAGAAGTTGATTGATTTGCTGTCGAATACTCGTTCTGTTACTCGCGCAGCGATAGAAGGGGCAGACCTGGAGATGGGTGTATACCAGGATAGCGACTGGCGAGTCATCGATATCCTGGGCCACGTCGCCACCTGGGAGCGTGAGTCCGCCAAGTCCTTGGACGCTTTCCGGGAGGGGAAGGAATATTCCATTCCCGATTTTGAAGAGCATGATTTCAATCAGAAGGCGGTTATTGCGCAGAGAGTGATGACCACCCAACAGATTTTTGATGAATGGGAACAGGCGCACGAGGATATCAAGCGCGCGATCCAAGAACTTCCGCTGGATAAGTTTACCGGCGACATGCTTTATCCCTGGGGAGATGACCGCGGCAGCGTTGCCGACTTGGTTGAATTTATGTCCGATCACGATATTGAGCATCGCGATGAAATCGCGAAAGCCTCGAAAAAGGAATAACATCCTGATAAATTAGCAATCCCTAAGATTTTCTTTGCGGTTAATGCAACAGCACGCTTTCCCAGCCCAGGCTCAAAAGCGTGCTGTTATTGGTTGGCAGCTACTCTTGTAGAAAAGAAAGCACAGCGTTGTTGAAATCGTCGGGGCGTTCTAATGGAAGTACGTGCGATGAACCTT
>CBDUUP010000436.1:0-3163 GCA_965370435.1 uncultured Anaerolineales bacterium
CCGGGGAAGCATCTGCTTGATGATGTCGCCGCTGCTGTTGGTGAAGACTGCCTGACCGGTGGCGACCGCTTGCCGGTAGGTGTCCACCTCATCCACCTTCACTTGAAATTGGTTTATGTTGAGTTTGGTGAGCCGTTCCAGGGAGGCGATCAGTTTCTTGATCCGATCTGGGTAGGCGGTGGTGAGGAATACCAGGTGTTGGCCGGTTTCGTCAAGCAGGCTGATGCCCCCGCGCAATCCCAGATTTTTGATTTGCTCTTTGAAAACCGCGATAACGGCTTCCTCCGAGTGGGCCGACCGTTGGAGGGAGGCGGCGGCCGCATTGAGGGCTTGGATCAAATCCGCCCCTCGTCCGGCGGCAGGCGGTTCAAAAATTGTGGTTGGGGGATCTTCCATGTGAATGCTCTAGCGATCCAATCCTAATCTCCGACCATCTCCCCCTCAGGTTTGGGAAGCGTTGAAGTAGGTTGGTTGATGATGGCGATGCCCAGGGCGATGATGGCCATGCCTCCCAGCATACTGGCGGTGATCTCCTCCCCCAACACCAGCAAGCCTCCTACACTGGCGACAATGGGGATCACGTAAGCGGTCATGGCGGAAGCGGTGGCCCCAAAACGTTGGATGACGTAGAAGGCCAGCAGCATCGCCAGGAAGGTGCCAAAAATTGAGGCCCATCCGAGGGCGAAGAGGCCGGTTCTATTCACCTGGCTGAGATCGAAGCCCACCAAGAGCAAGGACAGCGGAAAGACGGCGGCGGCGGCGGTAAATATGCGCACGCTGGTGACCTCGAAAGTGTCCAGGTCTTGCATGTATTTGCGGGTGTAGATGGCGGTGAAGCTGCCCAGCAGCATGGCGCCGATGACCAGGCCATAACCGAGGGGGTTGGCGCGGGTGACGTCCGGCAGGCCGCTCTCCCCCAGAACGACCAGCAGCAAAGCGCCGCTCAACGCCAAGACTACGCCCACCGCTTTGCGCAGCGTCAGTGATTCGTCAGGAAGGGTGTAGTGGGCCATGACCACAGTGATGGCCGGCCCGGCGGTGATCAACATGGAGGTCATTCCGCTGGATTGATATTGCAAGGAATAGATAATGGCGGTCATGGGCATGGCGCTGCCCAAGACGCCCAGGACGGTGGCGTGTTTCCAGAGGCGGCGGTCTCGAGGCCAGCGGCGTCCCTGGATGCCCAGAGCGAAGATGAGGAGATATGCCAGGCTGGCCAGGGTCAAGCGCAATCCAAGATAAGTCGAAGGATTGAATTGCCCCACGCTGAAACGAGAGGCGATCAGGGTAGAACCGTAAAACAATCCCAACAGGGTAATATATGGAATGGATTGGATGCTCAAGGAAAAGTCCTTTAGTAGAGTAGGCCGTACAAGATGAAATGATACTCCAAAGCGCGCAGGGGGTCAAATTGTTTTGGAGCGTTGATTTGGTTGAACACGTTGGGGCTGTTGGCAGCCTTTAGCTGTTCTCTTTGCTCCACATATCGGCGAAGCGCAGGATCCGGCGGCGGATGTACCAGATGTTCGGGTCGGCGATGAGTCGCCGCTCCGTAAGGAGCTGCATGGCGCTCTCGGCAGTGTATCCCTGGGCGATCAGGATGGCGGCGCCCATAGCGACGCCCCGGTGCACGCCCGCGGCGCAATGGGCATATACTTTGCCACCCTGGCTCAGGGTGGCTAGAGCGGCTTTCACGCCCTTGTGTAAGGCTCGTATGGGGATGGGGAGCAGCGGGCTGTCGAAGGTGGGCAGCCAGAGGGTGGGCATGGGCGGGTTGTGGAGATCGCGGCGCGGGCGGCGTTCCTGGCGCATGTTGAGGACCAAATGGACCCCCAGTTCACGCAGAGCGTCGTAATCTTGCGTATTGGGGGTTGAACCTACGAAGAGGGTGTCGGTAATTGAGGAAAAATTCACTCACTAATTATAGCTGGTCTTGGCGGTCTTGGGGTCTGAGTAGTCTTAGTTATCATATTTGTAGGGAAATCAGACCGGCTATTCGGACTTTTTCAATTCCAGGCGGAGAAGGGACATGGGGTGGACCAGGCCGCGGAGTTGGGCGTCGAGGCCTTTGAGGTAGCCAAGTTCCTGGATGAGTTCGTGGGCCTGGGGGTCTTCCAGCACAACGCGGCTGAAGACCAGGTCGTCGCCCTGGGCCAGATCGCTCAAGCGGGCGGCGATGTTGACTGTGCTGCCGAAGTAGTCCAGGCGCTGGTTCATGGTGACCACAATGCAAGGCCCGGCGTGGAGGCCGACTTTCAGGCTCAGGCATTCCTCTTCGCTCAATCCGGCTCGTTCATTGAGGGCCTGGATCCCGGCCACGCTGGCGGCGATTCCGCGCAGGGCGTCGGTGTTGTTGAAGAAGGTGCCCATCACGCCGTCACCGATGGTCTTGACCGCCGCGCCGCCGTGGCGGTCAACGGCCTCGAAGACGACTTCAAAGTGTCGGCGGACCAGTTCGTAGGCCCGGGCGTCGCCCAGGCGCTGGTAGAGGGCGGTGGAAGATTTCAAGTCGGAGAAAAAGATGGCCAGATTATCGATCCCCAAAGATTGGTTGGGGGGCAGGGTTTGTTCGCCCAGCAGGTCCCGGAAGATGGGGCGGTTGATGAGCTTGAGGGCCGGGAGCGGGCCTAGACGGGCGTCCACCTCGGCGCGGAAGTCGGGGTCGTCGCGGCGGTCGGGGCGCAGGCGGCGGACTCGCTTGTCCAGGCTGGCGCGGACCACGATCTCCTGATCCAGACTGACCTCGCTCTCCATGTGACATTCCTCGCATTGGTGGTGGGTTTGGAGGTCGGCGAGGGATTCTGTGGATTGGAGCGCCAGTCCACAATGGGAGCAGTGGGTCTCCCATTCCAGGGTCCAGAGCTTCTCGGCGATGGAGAGGGCCAGCACGTCCAGGGTTTGAGGTTCGCTCCAGCCCAGCGAGGCGGCCAGGTGGCGGGGGTTGACCCGGAAGAGTTCCCTATCCTGGGCGCGGCGCACGAAGCCTTTGAAGGTCTCCAAAAGGCTCTCGCCCAGATGGTGTTTCTTCAGGCGGTCCAGGGCGCCGATGCCGCGCCGGAGAAAGAGGGGGAAAGAGGCCATGTTTTCTCTCGTTTGGGTTAGAGGATGTGTAAGTGTTCAGGGGGTCAAAAGAAGGATCTGCTCAACGGGGAGCAATGAAGGG
>CBDUUP010000437.1:0-3149 GCA_965370435.1 uncultured Anaerolineales bacterium
CCTCATCGAGCACAAAATTTGAGCTATTTAGGGGAGTTTTCTGACATTTTACCTGTTTTTTGCTACCTATTGGAACAGCCTCCAATTTCCTGACAACATTTGCGTGCACACGGCGTCTCCCTCCAGTTCACCTCCCCACAGATAACAAGATATAATCACCCCCATGCGCCGAAGAATACTCCTCCTCCTGGTCTGGCTGCTCGGAATTCTCTTCCCCCTGGCCTGGCTGGGACGCTTCTCCCCCGCCTACCGGCGCGCCTTCAACGCCTTCTTCGCCCCGCCCTGGATGCACATCCTCATGCACGCCGCCCTCTTCGCCGGCCTGGTCATCCTGACAGCCCACACCTTCCGCCTCCCCCCCACCCGGAAGACCGCCCTCCTCCTGCTGGGCGTCGTACTCGCAGTGGGCCTCCTCCAAGAAGCCTTCCAACTTTTCAGCCGCGGCCTAAAACCCGGCTGGGGCGAGGTCTATGATTTGGGGGTGGATCTGGTTGGAGGCGTGATGGGAATGGGGATATGGATGTTGTTCGCTAGACGTTTACAAAATGAGGACAACGACATCCAAGCCAATTCGTAATCCAAATAATTATTTCCGCGTAGGGGCAGGGCTTGTCCCTGCCCAGGGTGCGACCATAAATCCCTGCCCCATCCTGGGCGACCACAAGGGTCGCCCCTACTGATTGTCTGGATTCTCGGCGTCTTCCATCCACTGGAGGGGATTATGTAGGATATATTCCCGGAGGCGATCAAATTCGTGCTCGTCTCGGATAATGCGCTCGTAGTAGTTTCTCTGCCATAGACGACGATCGAATTTAGACCAACCCTTTTGTTTAACTCCTTGAATGTACCTATGAGTGCTAATCGATTTAAATGCCCCCACCACATCGCCAAGTGATATTTTATGATTATCTATAGAAGAAGAGCTTATCCCTTTCCCGTCCGAGTCGTCCACCGTAGGAATGCTCCTTGTAGATGCCCCAACGGTGGGTAAAAGGGATTCGGTGAGGATGAGAATCCCATGAAAATGGTTAGGCATAACGACGAACTCATCTAATTGCACCTGAGGAAATCTGTCAGGGATTTGAAGCCACGTTTGAGTTACCATCTCTCCCGCCGGGTTCAAACCGATGGTATCCGCAATTGCTTCGCCAAATTGAAGTAATCGCCCCTGCGCCACGATGGTCACAAAATACGCTCCTGGTTGGCTATAATCATATCCCTTTAGGCGAATTGAACGTCGCTGTTTCGCAGGTTTTTCTGATTCCATGATTAGATCATACCTTTGGGCGACCACAAGGATCGCCCCTACAAAATCCCATTTGATTATTCCTCGTAGGGGCAGGGCTTGTCCCTGCCCAGGGTTCGATAATAAGTCCCTGCACCGACCTGGACGACCACAAGGGTCGCCCCTACGGACTCGCCCCCATGAACTCCAACGCATACAACGCATCCGGCGAAGTCGGATTCGCCCAATACGCCAGCCGGAAATACTCAATCGCCCCCGCCGAATCGCCCTGCCGATAAAGCCCCCACCCATGCCACAGCAAAGTCTCCTCCGAATTCTCCGTGATGCGCAGCGCATATTCCGTCAGCGCCAGCAGATCATCGGTGCGCAGAGAATGGAAATAAGCGAAGAACGGCCCGAACTGGTAGCGGAACATCCGCTGAGGCAGCCCGATATTGCGGGCCTCGTCAAAAGCGTTGGCCGCCTGACCGTACTGCTCAAAATAAACCAGATTAGTGCCCAAATTGAACCAGGCGAAGGCATCCTGGGAATCAGCCTCAATCTCCGCCTGAGCGAAATCCAACGCCGCCTGCCGGTTGACCTCCACATCCCAATGCGCTCCTAACAGAGCCTTGACCGTCTCCTCCTGATGAGGCAGATAGACCAAAAGGACCACCCGGTTGAACGCCTTCCAGCGCTGGTCTAACGCCTCATAGGAAACCACCTGGTCCGCCCCCACGAAACTGTCCTGGGCGATGAAAGTCTGGGCCGCCTCGTCGTAGCCCGTGAGCAGCAGATAATGCCCTGCCCAGCGGTCGTCGTTGGGCCAATACCCAATATCCAGCTCGAATCCCTCCTCGACAATCGGCGGGATCCCCGCCGCGATGAACGCCTTCAACAAATCCAAGTCGCCCCCCACCCGGAACTCGGCGCTCAACCATCCGGCGTTGTTGCGCACGTAATAGATCAACTCCTCGATGTTGACGTTGCGGTCCTCCCGCGCCGGCTTGATCACCCTGGCGATATCCAACTGCGTCCCCTCCCACCCGTAATAGCTCATATTCATCACCAGCGTAGCCGGGCCGCAGTTATTCCAATCCTGCACCACATAGTCTGGAGCTTCCAGAACCACCGATGCAGGCAGCGGCGTCGAGGAGGGCGTGAAGGTCGCCGTGGGGCCGGGCGGCGTGAGCGTGATGGTAGCCGTAGCCGAAGCCGTCACCGCCGAAGTCTCGCTCGCCTGAGGCGTATAAGGCAGCGGCGTCGGCGCCTCCTCGATAGGATCAAGAACCCCGCGCACATAAGCCCTCGCCGCATCCAGCCGCCAGGCCAGCCGGTTATTTATCGCCGGAACCCGGTAAAGTAAACCCGCCCCAACCATCAGGCCCGCCAATATCAACAGTATTTTGCCAATTCGAGAAATTTTCACGAAACTGATTCTACCAGAGAGACCCCCCTCCCCTGACAACTCTCACCAACTCTTCATCCAAGACATTCGCATTTAGACTTAATCTCACCTCAAGGTAGGAGGCAAACAAATCCAGCGGCAAAGCTTTTCAGTGTTTCAGTGATTCAGCGTTTCAGTGTTTCAGCGTTTCAGTGTTTCAGCGTTTCAGTGTTTCAGTGTTTCAGCGTTTCAGTGTTTCAGTGTTCCAATGCCTGAATGATTAAAAAGCGATTGCCCTACTACTTAATCGCAAAACTTCCCCATCTCCACCTCGCCCAGCGCCCGCAGCAGATCATCCCGCCCCATAATGACCGTCGTCCCCCGCACTCCCGACCCAATAGAAATCTCCTCCTGCTCACAAACGCTATCGTCCAACAAGATACGCAGCGGCTCCGGCAGCCCAAATGGAGAGACCGCCCCAAGTTCATACCCCGTCACCGCCAACACCTCCTCCTTGCTCGCCATACTCACCCGAGA
>CBDUUP010000438.1:0-3112 GCA_965370435.1 uncultured Anaerolineales bacterium
ATTTGCTCATTTGGGGTCCTCTTTCTTATTCATGTTTCCAATCGGGGGATCGTTTTTCCAGGAAGGCTGCCAATCCCTCCTCGGCATCCTTGGTATTCATCAATTCATTCAGGTAGATGCGTTCCATTTCGGGCAAGGCTTCAGCCCAATCGCCAATCCCAAGCTTCAGGGCGCGCTTATTGATGGTCTGAGCGGCCCGGCTGAGACTCGCCACTTGCTTGGCTTTCTCCATCGCCCACCCTATGACACTCTCTCCAGGCACAACAGCGTTCACCAGCCCGATTTGGAGAGCCTCCTGCGCGGTCAGATTACGCCCAGAGAATAATATATCAGCCGCCGCCCGGTATCCGACCAGATGGGGCAGTCGCAGCGCGGCGATAGGGGCGATGGCCGCCAACTGTATCTCCGGTTGTCCGATCTTGGCGCCCTCGGCGATAACTGCCAGATCGCAGCACAACACCAATTCGCAGCCTCCCCCCAGCGCATGTCCGTGTACCGCCGCAATCGTCGGAACGGGCAACCCCGCCAGCTTCACACAAACCCGGTCAAACAACGGGATCATCTTCCCAACCTTCTCCGGCGTATGGTCGCCCACATCCACCCCTGCCGAGAACATTTTCCCCTCCGCCCTCAAGATCAGCGCGCGCACACTTTTATCCAAGGCCAATGCGTCCAGCGCACCCTCCATCTCCTCCAGCATAGAGATATGCAGCACAGTCACCGGCGGCCGGTTGAGCGTAAGCGCAGCCACACCTTCCTGGACTTCGTAGCTGATAAATTGTTCCAAATCTGAGGCCATAGCTATTCCTCTACACTCGAACTTCACCTCGGCGATCTTTGGCTTCTCGCCCCTCTCCCTTCCAGGGAGAGGGGGACGGCTAATGGCCGCTGAAAATCCGCAGGATTTTCGGGGTGAGGGTGAAAGCTCCGCCTAACTCAAAACAACAATATTAATCCGATTCGCCCAACCCCTCACCGCACACCCCGCAGAACTCGAACTCCGCCGGGATTCCCTTCGCCTCGCAACTGGAGCAAGTCTGGGTGTACGGCCCCCACATGAATTCGCTGCTCTTGCCCTGGGCGGCGCGCTCCCGCAGCATCCGGTAGCGCGGAGGGCGTTTCTCCACGAAGGCGGTCATGCCTTCCAGGGGTTCCCAGGAAGTATAGTGGATTGCGAGCCAGTCGCGGGCGTGGTTGATGGTCTGGTGCCAGGAAAGATTCTTCCAGAAATTGGTCTGCTCCTTAGTATAACGCAGACATTCGGGGAATTTGTCAATCAACTGCTGCGCCAGAGCGTCCACCGCCTCATCCAATCGGGAGAGGTCAATGCTGTAACCCTCTTGCCCTTTTCGGGCCAATTTGATCTGATCCGGCGTGGCCTTCTCGATGAACTCGCCATCCTTCTTCACCGAAGGCACAACCTGATTCACCAGCCCCCAATCCTGCGCTTCATAGGGAGGGATGCGGCGGTTGGTCATCAGCATTTCGCGTGCTCTCCGGTCGCCTACCATGATTGGCAGCCATTGGGTCGCCCCGCCCGCGGCCACGCTTCCCACGCCGCTGCCCACCTGCCCGATCCAGCCATGCTCGGCGATGATTCCCAGGTCGCAAGCCATCTGGGATTCGTTGCCGCCCCCGGCAGCCATCCCGTTTATACGGGCGATGACCGGCTTCCCGGAGTTGACGATGCTCTCAATGTAAGCCCCAAAAAGGCGCATGTACTTCCAGTAGTGTCGCGGCGCGCTTGTGTATCGTTCCTGGTATTCTTTCACATCCCCGCCGGTGCAGAAAGCGTCGTTTCCTGCGCCGGTGAAAACGATGACGGCCACTTCATCGTCGAAAGCCGCCTGCCGGAACGCCAATGCCAGCTCTTCCAGGCAATTGGTGCTGTAGGCGTTGTAGGCGAATGGCCGGTTGATAGTGATTCGGGCGATCCATTCGCCCTTTTCGTAGATCACTTCTTTGAAGTCAGTAATTTGATCTGTGAGTACGTCTTCCATATTTAGCTCCTCATGAGGATAGTCAATTATTGTCGGCCATCGCTTTATCGGGGGATTGTCCATCCCCGCCTGAAGGAAGCGGGCCATCCTTGCCGACCAGATCGTCAATGAACTGGTCGGTGTAGAGTCCAAGTAATTGGTGATAGTTGTCGAATAATTCACGGGCTGTGTACCCGGGCCAATCGGGGGGCAGCAGAGACAAAGGTAGATTAGGGTCTATCAAAGGAAACGACTGGAAAGCGTGCGTCAGCCAGAAGCGGCGGATGAAGCCCTCCTCGGCGGGAAGCGGATCCTTTCTGGTGTGATGTTCCAGGCAATCCAGATATTCTTGGCGGTACCGCTCAATGAACACCTGATATTGGGATTCCAGACCGGGTAAATCCCAGCACCGGGCGACTAACTCTTGCGCCTCAGAAGGGCCAATATAGATCCCGGAGAACATATCTACGTGTTGTTCCAGGTTCAGGTCTTCCAGCAAGTTTTCCACTTCAGACACCCGGTCATGGGACGATATCCAGGTGCCTGGAGAAAGCAAGCCAAAACCCAGCCAGGATAACTGGGTGCGGAAAGCGTGCCGGATGCGGCGTTTCTCCTCCGGCAGGGAGTAGATGACCAGATGCCAGCGTTCATCCCATTCGAGGATCGCTTTCTCGAAGATCCGCTTGCCTCCCCTTTCCAGCAAAGCGCGGCCCCGCGGGGTGGGAGAATATTGGCTGTTCCGCCCATGTTTTTCAGCCGAGAGCCAGCCCTTACGGGTCATCCTCGACAACGCCGAGCGCACCGCCCGCTCACTCACCTCCAGCAAATCCATTAAATAAAGCAGATCGCTGGTCCAAATCTTCCCGCCTCGCTCAAGCACATAATCGCCGAACAAAGTGAAGATCAAGAATTGGGTCTGTACCGGCGGATGTTCGTTATTCGTACGTTTTGTCGTCATCATGAAATGTCGCTGCAAGCATCACAGTTTTAGTGAGAAGCCAAGCCATCGTGGCTCAAACATTCGTAATTAATCATCTTGTCAATACCTTCCACCGATTAAGAATAGTTATCTTCCTCTCGTCCCTCTCCCTTCCCGGGAGAGGGGCAGCCGCCGAAGGCCGGCGGGGTGAGGG
>CBDUUP010000439.1:0-3111 GCA_965370435.1 uncultured Anaerolineales bacterium
GGTGAAGCATTTACAGTTACGCATTAGGAAGAACTGGGATGCATTTTTCCCCATGCCGGGCTGGTTTAGGAGTGGATATTAAATGACAAACGTCCGGGTGAGGGGGGCACCCCGACGCTTGTCTTTAATAGTATACATGATTTCATCCATATTAGCAAGAGCAATTTCAACGGCGTTCTGGATTCTGATGTTCTATTTCGGACCGGTCGGTTCGGGATAAGGCTGGGGGGGTGAGATGGTCAGCAGCCAGTAGCTGGCCGGGTCGGCGTTGTAGCGGCGGAACTGGGCGCGCAGTTCGGGGGTGTGCCAGGCGGCGATGAAGTCCTCCCTGGACACCTTGACCACGATGGGGACTGCATAGAGGCCGGGGTTGATGGTCTCGGCCAGGACCAGAGTCTCTCCGCCATCCTCAAAGCCCAGCACGCGGAGGAAATGGGCGAAGCGGTAATTGATCCGGTCGGCGGGAAGCTGGGGGCCATTCACGCCGTATGGATAGGTCCCGCCCCGGTGTATTTCGGATACCACCAGGATATCGACGATGACGGCTTCTCCGGCGATCAGCGCACGCCGTATCTCTTCCAGCCCCGCCGATCCGCTCTCGGCCTGTATGGCGTTGACTCGACCGGCCGCGCCCAAGGTCCCGCCGCCCACCACACTGCGGACGATCTCATAGAACGGGACCGGTTGGATGCCGTAGCTGGTGTGGTAGCCGTTGGCGAGGGCCAATCTCGCCAGATGGGGCAGGCAGTCGCCCATCTCGGCCTTGGGATAGCCCAGGTCCTTGACCGCCGAGCAGGCCGCCACTGGCCCGCACCCATTCAGTCCCAGACCATAGCTCCGCACCTCCCAGGCGTATTGGTTGTAGATAGTGTAGGCTTCCGGCGGGAGCGGCCAGACGATTGGGGTGGGGGTCGGGATGAGGGTGGTCGTGGGGGGCAGGGGCTTGAACGGGGTTGAGGTGCTGGTGGTGGTGATGGTGGAGGTCAGGGTGGCGGTGCGGGGGGGCGGCGGTAGTGTGCCGCTCGGCGCGCCGGTGGAGGGCGCGGAGGGCGCAGGCAGGGTGCTGGGCAACGCGCAGGCGGCCAAGAGGAGCAGGATGAGGGCGGGGGTCAGGCGTTTCATAGGTTGGGTCAAAAGCCCAAATATCTGGCGAGTTTGCTTGCCTTGATTGAATGGATTGGGCCAAGCTTTTGTTCCAGCAGCTCACGGAAGGCCTGAATTTGTTCTTCGCTTGAAAAAGCGCTCTTGGGGACCGGCGCATACATATCTCTTGATCGGAGGATGAGAAAGAATTGTTCATCCTCCAGAGCGTAATGGTGAAATGACCAATCGATCCGGCCCTCGCTGACGCTGGTCTTCGCATGGATACCCGTGTGGTCAAACGATATTACCCGCGGGTCCATATAAAGCTCTCGGTTCTGTTTGAGGGTGATCCAGAAATGTAAAGCATAAAACCCACTCGTCGAATTCCAGAGTATTATGTAAGATATGAAGAACGAAATCAATAGGTATGCCAATAGCCCAGAAAAACTCATAATTAGGTCTCTGACCCAATTATAAATCAAGTAGATATTACCCCCTGATATAAGCAAAAGAAACCCGAGGGTTAAGGCATTTCTAAAGGGCTTGTATCTTAAACTCACCTTTCTGGCATGGATCAGGTCTTTTACGGTGATTGAATATTGTATCTGGATGGATTCGGAGGTCTCCATGATTTTTCCTTTGTGCGGGGTTTCGAGACGAACTATAGCAGGAAGTGGTTGAGGAGGCAAGAGGGGGCTGGGCATGCAAGTACTTTCGCGTATTTCATGGCCCTAATTACCTTGTTGCCCAATCACCTAATTACCTATCTTCCCCTTCATCCTTTGTTTCTGCACTGAAGCGATGTAATGGTCAACCGCCTCTCGCGTGGTATACCAAACCTTTCCCCGTTTGAGGGCTTCAAGCCGTCCTTTGCGGGCTAGCAAGCTCAAATACTCCTGACCATACGGAGTTCCCTGGGCAGCTTCTCGCAGAGGTATCCATCGTTTCTGGGAAGAAGTCTGGCCCGTTTGCGGGGTGAGCGCTTCCAGGAACAGGGTCAAATTTCTTTCGACGGCCCGGGCGACGAAATTAACCAGAGGGGCGGGATTTCCTCCATCGGCTTTCGCCAGTACGTTGTAGTATTGCCGCCGGTTGGTTCGCATGATCACCGTGGGCGGATACCCGTCCTGCATGAGCAGCAGGTTCATCACCAACCGAGCCGTTCGTCCATTCCCGTCAATGAAGGGATGGATGGCTGCTAGTTGATGATGCGCCCTGGCCGCGGTCTCAATGGGATGCCCCTTCTCAGATGCTTGCTTGACCCATTGCTCCCAAGCCGACATTTTATGAGGGAGTTCCCAGGCCTCTGGAGGGGTAAGCGATGCGCCTACGATCCGAACCGGTGTTTGCCGGTATTGCCCGGCATTCTGGTCATCGATTTTCGCCAGTACGAGCTTGTGTATCTTCCGCACCTGAAAGGCGGTGAGGGGTGTATTTTGTCCCACGAGATCTTGGACGTACTGGATGGCCTCCCGGTGATTGATGACCTCAAAATGCTCTCGGAGGCTTTTTCCCCCAATAGTGATGCCATACTCCAAGATCATGTGGGTCTCGCGCAGGGTGAGGGTGCTGCCCTCAATCGCGTTCGAGTTATAGATCCACTCAACCTCGATCTGTTCCCTCAATTTCCGCAGCGCCGCCTCAGGCAAGGGCCGCATTTGATCCAGCAATTGCTTCTTATTTTCCAGCCGGGTGAGCAGGCGAGGCTCGATCACATTTCGTCTCCAGTATCGGATAGAGTATATTTTGGGTTATCCGATACTGATATTGTACTCCACTCTACGAAAAAGTACAAGTTTACTTCACCCCAGATGTGCTGATGTTTTCCCACTTCTCCTAATCCCCAATGACCTTATTACCTAATCACCTGTTTTCCTGTCTACTTGTTTCCTTATTTACCCGCCCTTCATCCTCCCCAAAATCCCCAACGTCTCCCTCTTCCCTCCCAATCCGCTCTCCCCGCCCGGCCCCACACAAGAAGGACACCCGTCGCTGCACTCACATTCCTCAACCACCGCATAGGCTCGG
>CBDUUP010000440.1:0-3110 GCA_965370435.1 uncultured Anaerolineales bacterium
CCCTCCAGCTTCTTGAAGACAAAGGCCATGTAGCCGAGTATCTGGCCGTCCTGCTTGAACCCCACGATCTGGTTGCGGGGATTCTCAAAGATGCGCCGGATGTCCATAGCCGCTTTCGCCATCATGCCGTGAGTGCGCTCATAGGCCCGGTGGTAGCAATCCAGCGCGGCCTGCTTGTCCTCCTCCCCCAGGTAGTGGATGTGGGCTTTAGAATCGCCCCTCGGCAGGCTGTTGGGCCGCACCCGGTACTGCTCCATTTTGGTCCCGTAGCCGAAACCCATCTGTTTGTAAAAATCGGGGCGGAAAGGGTAGAGCAGGGTCATATTTGCGCCTCGAGCTTTACAATGCTCCAAGAAGAAGGTCATCATTCTGAGAGCCTTCTTTTCCTTCTTGTGCAGTAGGTCAACGGCCACCTGTCCAACCCCTCCCGCCTTGACCTTCACCCCATGCACATTCATAACGTAATCGTGAAAGCTCATCCCGCCCAGAAGCTCACCATTTTGGAAAAGGCCGTAAAAGGCCAGGTCGTCCGCGGATTGGGCTTTGGCCCAGCGTTCGGCGAGCCGTTGGCGGTCTTCCTCTGTCACCACTCTGAACATCGGATACGCGTTTGCGGCGATGAAGGCAAAATCCACCAGTTGTTGGTCGGATAGTTCGGTTACGGTATAGTCTGACATCGGGGTCTCCGTTGGGTTGGAATTGTGAGTGCAGGATGGATAATGAAAAGAAAAAGACCATCACTGGGGGTTTCAAAGAGGTTGTTTTAGTGACTAAAGTCACAAAAACGTTTACGAAGTCGGCCTGCGCCGACTTGACGTTGTTTTAGTCCGCCGAAGGGCGGACTTCGCAGTTGTTGATGCGACTTTAGTCGCTGAGTACGACAAAACTGAAATATGCTCTATTATAAATGCTATTTCATCTATGGAATTGAGTGTTTCGCCTATTCCCCATTCTCGTGGGCGGTGTTGGCGATTGGCAAGGTGAAGGTGAATTTGGCGCCATGATCGACCTCGCTCTCGACCTCAATTTCTCCCCCATGGGCGCGGACCAACTGCCTCACGATCGCCAACCCTAACCCGGCCCCGCCGGTGGCCCGGCTGCGAGATTTATCGGCCCGGTAAAAGCGTTCAAAGACGAAGGGCAGATCCTCGGGGCTGATGCCGATCCCGGTATCCATTACCTCAACCTCGATAAAGTCTTGGATTGGTTTTGCGGCGATGCGGATGGTCCCTCCGAGGGACGTGAATTGGACCGCGTTGTTCAGCAGGTTGCGGAGCACTTGGCTGACCCTTTCCGGGTCCACGTCTACGATGGGCAGGTCATTGGGGAGGTCCTCTTCTATGGAGAGGCCTTTTTGGGTTGCGTGATGTTGGCACGATTTGATGATCTTCTTGGTCAGCCCGGCCAACTCCACCGGCTCGCGCTCCAGCCTAAGCTGCCCGGCTTCCGCCAGAGCCAACTCTTGAAGGTCGTCCACCAGGCGGTTGAGCAGCATCGCTTCCTCATGCAGCAAGGTGATGACGTCGGGGGTGGGTTTTGCAACGCCATCTTGTAAGGCTTCCAGGTAACCGCGGATGTTAGATAGGGGGGTGCGCAGTTCGTGGGCCACGTCGGTGACCATGAGGCGGCGCAGTTGTTCCAGATTTTCCAGCCCATCTGCCATCGAATTGAAGGCTCGGGCCAATGATCCCAGTTCGTCTTTGGTCGTCACCTCCACTCTCTTGCTGAGGTCGCCCTTTTCCATGGAACGGGCCGCGTCGGTCAAAGCGCCGATGGGACCCAAGATGCGGCGAGAGAGGGCGAGATTCAATATCAATGCCCCCAGGCTGGCGGTCACGACGGCGGCGAGAACCGACCGGTTCACCGAGTCTAAAAATTCTTGTTCCCCAGCCCCAGGCACGAACTCGATATAGATCAATACCGGCAAGTCATCTATGATGACGACCCCACTGGGTTCCATGGGCAAATCGTCTATGTTTATGCCAATTAATTCTTCAGCCGAATCGGCAACGATGGTGTCGTTCAGGTCGGAGACCAGGATGCGGGTGCTGGATACCCTGGCGAATTGCTCCACGAAAGCCTGCAAAGACATGGCGTCTTCTTCGACTTCACTGGGGGAGAAGCCTTCACCTAAATCTCCAGCGACTTCTGGATCTTCAAATGCGGTATTTTGGCCTTGAATGAATATTTGGATGTTTGTGACAATGATGGGTTCGACCAATATTTCGTAGTCGGGTTGGCCGGCTTCCAGGTATCGCTCGAATTCACTGCTGGTCGCCTCGCTGGCTAAAAATGCCACAGTCCCAAGCGCCACGACGATGACGATGGCCAGGGTGAGCAGCAAGCGCACCCGAAGGCTATGCAGCATCTTTCTCTTCCACGAATTTATACCCCACTCCGTACACGGTCAAGATGTAGGTTGGCCGTTTGGCATCTGGTTCGATTTTCTTGCGCAAGTTCATAATGTGTACGTCAACAGTGCGTTCCAGTCCGTCGTAATCAAAGCCGAAGGCCTCTTCCACCAGGTCCAGGCGGGTGAAAGCCCGGCTGGGTTGTTTCGCCATCACACTCAACAGGCGGAACTCCTTGGGAGTCAACTGGATGGGCAGACCCTCTATCCTGACTTCGTGTCCGCTGAAATCCAAGACCAGATCGCCAAAGCACAGCTCTTGAGGGCCTTCCTGGTGTTTCGTCCCGGTGCGCCGCAGGACAGCCCGAACCCGGGCCACTAGTTCGCGCGGGCTGAACGGCTTGGTGACGTAATCGTCCGCGCCCAGGTCCAACCCCAGTAGTTTATCATCTTCCGTGGTTCTAGCGGTGAGCATGATGATGGGGATCTGGCTGCTTTCTGTGCGCAGGATGCGGCAAATATCCAGGCCGCTCACTTTGGGCAGCATCAAATCCAATACGATCAAATCAGGGTCTCTGGAACGAGCCAGATCAATTCCCTGGCGGCCATCGTGGGTGGTGAACACCCGGTAGCCATCCCGCTCGAGATAAAGCCGGATGAGGTCGGCGGTTTTCTTATCATCTTCTACAACCAGTATTTTACTATTCATCATGGTTTCCTTTAGTGATAAAACACAGACATTATAAGGGGAATTAACCGG
>CBDUUP010000441.1:0-3092 GCA_965370435.1 uncultured Anaerolineales bacterium
ACTTTTTTAATTTTAGTTTTTTTTTTGTGGGTGTGGTTTTGTGGGGGGGGTTGGGTGGGGGGCGCCTCCCCCCCACCCCCCTCGACTCCATCACCATTGGGAGGATTCGCCAGACCCCGGCCTCGAAGAATGCGCTGATGCACTAGTTCTGAACATGAGCCATATTTTTTGCTCTCCGCGGGACTCTGCGTTCTCTGCGTCTCTGCGGTTCATTTTTTAGGTTTCCATCGAACGGATCAATTTATCCACCAGACGTTGAAGCTCGCCCACCTGTTCGCTGAGGCGGTTGTTCTTCTTGCACTCTTCGAGCAGCATGGCGAGCAGAACCGTCTCGAAGGGGAGGGCGTGGGCGGCCATGGTGATGGCGGCGGCGTGCTTGCGGGCGTTGGCGAAAAGCTCGTCGAAGGCCAGTTGGTCGCGCTTCCGCAGGGCGCGGTAGAATTGGGCGAACTCCCTTTGCTCGTCCAGGATGGTCTGGGTGGTGGTCTTGAGGGTGCGTCCCATAGAATGGCCTACAGCAAGCGCGCTTGTTGGAGAATGGGTTCGGGTTCCAGGATATAGGTAGTCTCGGCGGCCTCTTGCAGAAAATCGAGCAGCGAGGCCCGGTCGGGCTGCTCGGCGGGCGGCGGGCGGACGCTGACCACCACCGGGGCCAACCGGCTGAGGCGGCGCAGGTGGGCGACGCTCTCCCGCAGCAGGCGCCGGCTCTCTGTCAGGGCCACGTCGCCGTCGTAGAAGGTGGACAGCATCCCCAGCGCGACCTTGGGGTAGGGGGTGGCCGGGGTTTGGGACAATAGAGCCAGCATCTGGTAGCAGGTGAAAGCCCGGGCCAGATGGATGCGCTCCAGGGCCTCGGTCAGGGCGGGGGTCTGCCGCCGGATGGCGCGGGCCACGGCGAAGGCGTCGAAGCGGTTGCCGCCATCCATGATGCGCAGCGGCCCGCGCAGGGCCAGATGCGCAGCCACGCTGGTCATCAGCGTTTTGGCGGCCCGGGGCGCAACCACCAGCAGCATGCCCCCGGTGTGTATTGTAGGGATGAGGTTCAGGTCCATAGGCAAAAATCTCCAGTTCCCCCGCATTGTAGTGGAACAATTGTTCTTTTGTCAAACGGTTGTAAATATATTTACAAGCCGGAGGAACGCCCCACCCACCCGCAGACGCCGCCCCTGGCGGAGGGGGCCGCCTGGGTCACGGTCTGCGGGGAGGATGGTTGGGGGGTCTGGGGGAGAGCCAGACATAATTGTCTTCTGATATACTCCATTGAGATGGATTAGACAAAGTTGTGTATTATATATAATCTGTTGACTTGTTCATAATCCACCCATTATGAATTCGATTTTTAGCCATTCCAAACTATACTACTCTTACCCTAGATGCTCTCTTAGGAGAATGAAGAAATGGATCCATCAGTAAAGGCTATTTTGCTAACTGCATTAATTACAATACCCTTAACCTATATATTTACAAGAAGAAGCTTTCTAAAGGGAAAAATCTATGAGCGGGAAGAAGAAGTGTTGGGCCTGCTTACTGAAATAAAGGCCGTTGTCCTCCCGTATGTAGAAGAGGGGTTTCAATGGAATTGGGATATCCCTGATGAGGACCGGGAAGTGACTATCACTCGCCGCCGTGAAATGAGGGAGCAAATCGCTAGAGCGAGACTACACTTTTTGAGGGACGAAGATCCGGATGTTTTTTTCGCCTTAGTCTATTTAGAGGCTGGGCTTCGTTCCGCTGGCGTTTTAGAAAAAGACACTGATGAGAGATCGCCACGACGCCTGGCTCACATTATCGGACAATCCATTTCTGTTGCCTTATTGGATAAAATTAGGGATACGCTTCATAATAAAATCAGGGAGCTAGATAAAGAACTTTACACCTAATCCCACTCGACCGCTACCGCTTAGCAACCGGGTTTTATGAACTCCTGGCGATGTTTGCGCGCAAACACCTGGAGAAAGATAAAGAACGATATAATATATTTATGAACTCCAAGAATTGCGCGAGCAGTTGGAACGAAAAATACAGGGAAGAATAGCCATGAATCCTATTGTTAAGTTGGCCGCAAGTGCGTTGCCTGGTGAAAAGAAGTATATTCTCTTCGCGGGTGCAGGTGTTTCTAAAGATGCTGGAACTCCAACATCCTGGGATCTTATGCTGAAAACTGCGGGTCTACTATATGCAGAAGAGCATGAAGATAGCAACGGCCAAGTTGATCTTGAGAGCTGGTTTATCCAAAGTCCATATGCGCAAATGGAATATGCTGAATTGATCGAGAGCATACACCCTAATTATCCAGACCAACAAGATTTTCTTCAAAAACATTTAGGCAATAAGGATATTGGTCAAGCGCACAGAGGGATTGCTCAACTAGCCAGGAAAAAAATTATACGAGCCGTTGTTACTACAAATTTCGATCCGCACATTGAAAAGGCTATGGAAGAGATAGGTTTGGAGACTCAAGTGCTATCGAATGATGAGGATCTCAAATCTGCGGAACCTCTAATACAATGCAGGCGTGTTAGGATTTATAAACCTCACGGCGACTTAGAACGCGGCGCCATAAGAAACACGCCCAAAGATTTGGAATCCTTATCTCCCCTAATGGAAAAAGAGCTTATCCATGTATTGAGGGATCATGGGGTAATTGTGTTGGGGTACGCAGGTCACGATTTGGGAATACAGAGAGTCTTTCAAGGTCGGAGTAGTTCCCAGTATTCAATTTTCTGGGTAAACCCAAACTCGCCGACAGGTGAAATTGAGAATATATTAAAGGAACAGAATTATTCTTACATTCTGTGCGCTGGGGCAGGACAGTTTATTGAGGAATTTCTTCAGTTACAAAAAAGGATAGATAATTTGGATCCTGGGATAGTTCCAGGTCCAACTATTTCTGACATAAGGCGCGCATTTACTACAAATGATGCACCTATTGGTCCTTTGTACTCAGATTACCTTCAGTCCATTATTGAGCGGTTAGATAAGATAGAACCCAACTTCTCAGCGTTTGAACATTACGATGAGGCCATTGTGGATCAAATCGACAAGGGAACTTCTATCACATATGACTTTATTGAAGCTGCTCTGGTAGCAAG
>CBDUUP010000442.1:0-3084 GCA_965370435.1 uncultured Anaerolineales bacterium
GCTTTAGCCGGGCCACATGTGCTGGTTTTCCCGGCTAAAGCCTCGACTCCACCGCCATATTTGAGATTCACCAGACTCCAGTCTTGAAGAACGCCCTAATGCACTAGTTCTGAACATGAACCAACCAAAGACAAAACTCACGGAAATTTGAGGCAATTCGCGCATATAATATAACCATTCAAATTTCCCCACCGGTTCACGTTGGGGACCAGATGGCACGAAAACCTATGACCAAGAACCACATAACCGATGATCTGGACGCCCTGCTGGGCGTGCTGCCGGCGGAGATCGCCCAGGCAGTCACCGGCGCAAACGATAACGCCAACCTCTACGAGGTGATCCTGGACCTGGGGCGGGTTCCCACGGCGCGTTTCACCGATAAAGAGGTCGTGCTGCGAGACCAGGACGTCTCCCGGGCCGACATTGACTTCGTGGTGGAGCGCATCGGCGATTTTGACGCCGACAACCGGGCCGGGCTGGAGCGCACCCTGCACCGCATCGCCGCCATCCGCAACCGCCGCGCCCACATCGTCGGCCTTACCTGCCGGGTGGGCCGGGCGGTGTACGGCACCGTTGACATCATCGAAGACCTCATCGCGAGCGGAAAAAGCCTGCTCCTGCTGGGCCGTCCGGGCATAGGCAAGACCACCATGCTGCGCGAAGCGGCCCGCATCCTGGCCGAGACCAGGCGGGTCGTCATCGTGGACACCTCCAACGAGATCGGCGGGGACGGCGACGTGCCCCATCCCGCGGTGGGCCGTGCTCGCCGTATGCAGGTCGCCACCCCCACCTTGCAGCACGAGGTGATGATCGAAGCAGTGGAGAACCACAACCCGGAGGTCATCGTCATTGATGAGATCGGCCGCGAATTGGAAGCCATCGCGGCCCGCACAATTGCAGAGCGGGGCGTGCAGCTCATCGGCACCGCCCACGGCAACACCCTGGAGAACCTGCTCATCAACCCCACCCTTTCCGACCTGATCGGCGGCATCGAATCCGTCACCCTCTCCGACGAAGAAGCCCGCCGCCGCGGCACCCAGAAGACCGTGCTGGAACGCCGCTCCCCGCCCACCTTCGACATGCTCATCGAAATCCAGACCCGGGACCGCCTGGCTATCCTCCAAGACGTTTCCGAAGCGGTGGACTCCATGCTGCGCGGGTATCCCCAGCCGCCCGAAATACGGGTCCGCGGCGAAGACGGGAAGATCAGTATTGAAAAACCAGCCCCTCAGCCCGCCCGACGCTCGGCAGCGCAGGGCCGCGGCCTCCGGCGGCAGCGGAGCGACCACCAGCCGGAAGCAATTCCCCAAAGCCAGGCCGCCGCAGCCCAGGCCAGCCAACGCGCCAACCTGGAATCGGTGCGGGTATTTCCCTTCGGCGTGGCCCGCAACCGCCTGGAGAGCGCCGCCAAACGCCTGGGCGTGCCGGTTGAAATGGTCCGCGACCTGGGCGAGGCCGACGTCCTGGTCACCCTGCGCTCGAACTACCGCAAGCGCCAGAAAGCGGTCATCAGCGCCGAGAACCGCCGCATGCCTATCTACGTGCTGCGGGCCAACACCAGCAACCAGATGGAACGTTTCCTGGGCGATCTCTTCAATCTGGCCATTGGGGACGAGAGGCAGGATACAGACCAAATGGTGCGGGGAACCCAGGCGGCCATCAATGCGGTCCTCAACGGCGAACGCTGGGTGGAAATGCCCCCGGCCTCCTCCTACGTCCGCCGCTTGCAGCACAAAATGGCCCGCCAGGCCGACCTGGTCTCCCACTCCTACGGCAAAGAGCCCAACCGCCGGGTGCGGATCTTCAGGGAGTGATTCCAATATTTCTTAAAATTCTATCGTAGGGGACGGGTCTCAGACCCGCCCCTATGGGATGTCAATATTCCATTTTCTTATGTTCATTACTTTTGAAGGCCTCGAAGGCAGCGGCAAGACCTCCCAAATCCCCATCCTGGAAAAATTCCTGGACCAAGAGGGATATACGGTTTATTGTACCCGTGAGCCAGGCGGCACCGTCATTGGAGACCAGATCCGGGAGGTGCTGCTCTCCCGCGAGAACACCGCCATGAATGACCGCGCCGAGGTCCTGCTATTCCAGGCCTCCCGCGCCCAAAACGTGGAAGCAATCATCCGCCCACGTTTAGCCGCGGGCGAGATCGTTCTCTCCGACCGGTTCGCCGATTCCACCATCGCCTACCAGGGCTACGGTCTTCAACTGGATTTAGCGTTAGTGCACGCGGTGGTCAATTTCGCCACCGGCGGCCTGAAGCCTGACCTGACCTTGCTGCTGGACGTGGATGTGGAGGAAGGCCTGCGGCGGCGTAAAGGAGGGAGGAATGTGAACCGGCTGGACGTGAAAGAACTAGAGTATTACCGCCGGGTTCAAGTCGGCTACCAAGAATTGGTCAAGGCCGAGCCGGAACGCTGGGTGGTCATAAACGCCAACCAGCCGCCCAAACAGGTGCAAGAAGAAATGCGGCGGGTCATCCTAGAAAGATTGAAAGCCCCAAACACGTAAATCGGCATTCGTCCGTAGGGGCGACCCGGTGGGTCGCCCGGCGCGCCAACATACATAACCTTGTCCAAAACCCTGATGTTTCTTCGTAGGACGACCGCCCCGTCTATATGCACGCAAAAGATATCAGAGAGTCCCACACCCTCCCGCAGGTTTGTCAAGATGCAGCCAATATCAAGAAACCATCCCGGCCAAATTGAACAAGTCAATCCAGGAAACAACCTGCGGGGGGTCTAAGCGGCAACATTCATGAGCGCCCTTTAATGACCCAAAACTTGACATATTGAACTAAATCAATATAATCATACCAAGATGAAAGACCACATTCTATTCGCCAAAATGGTCGCCGATGAAACCCGCGTTGAGATCATGGAGCTTTTGTGCGGCAAATGGCTCAACGTCAACGACATCGTCGAAAAGCTGGGCGGCCTTGTGAACCAGCCCACCGTCAGCCATCATCTCAAAAGACTAGAAGAAACCGACTTCGTCAACCTCAAGCAAGAAGGCCGCTTCCGATTTTACACCTTGAACCAAAAGCGCGTTTCCGTCTGTTGCGGCGTCTTAGTTGAC
>CBDUUP010000443.1:0-3083 GCA_965370435.1 uncultured Anaerolineales bacterium
AGGGTGTTTTTTGGGGCGCGATGAGTTGGTTGCAGGCCAGAGCCAGCAGCAAAAAGGATGAAATGAAAAGAGATAGTCGTTTCATGGCTAGATAAGAGTATTGAGTCTGGTTGAACTTTGGTTTCGCTATGCCAAGAATGATCTTGCCGGATACCTAGTGAATTGTTAAGCTAATTTTTGTAAGTCCTTCCAACCTTATAGAGATTCTTATTACACTGAGTATTTCAGTGTTTCAGTATTTTACCAACTTTCATCTTAACAGTGTGCAAGAGCAGGGCCAGGCGCTTCTCTTCATGGACCTTCGAATCGAGTTATCTGGCGTCTCGCCATTCGTGTATCTAATATTATAGACGCCCGATGGTTGGAGAAAGTTCCGTCAGCGCTTTGGATAACTGTTCCCTTCAGTGATGTCTATTGGGATGCTTTGGAGCGCCTCAAGGGCTTTCAATCGCTTTACATCCCAACATTAGAGGTCCCAATAAGAAATCTCCTGGACTCGGTAGGTGAAGAAGGGAGTTGGTCCCGCTTGGACGAAAACGCCATACCGCCCGTACAGGTAGTGGCTGTCTGTAAATTCGCCGATCTTGAACCCATTGGCATAAATGTAGACCGCGCCGTGCTCCGCCCGGATGCCCATGACGTTGCGCTGGTTGGAACTGCTGGCGATGTGTTCACTCTCTTGCCAATCGATCAATTCGACGTAGGTATAGGGGTTCATGTTGTCTATCCGCCGCGCCAGATACATCCCATCACAGGAGAACATGATCACGTAGCCGTAACCAGACCCCGGGGCTGAGCCGTGGGGCGGGCCGTAAAAAGTTAGCCCATACGCGTCCTTCCCGCTGCACTGGTCGGTTTCAACCGTCATCTCCAGGTAAACGCTCCCCACTTGGGGCCAGGTGAACCATTGAGTGCCAAAATAGGGCACTTTCCCCGTCACGAAAAGTTGGTCCTCTTGCAGCAGCAGGCGGATGTAATCCGTGTTGGGGAGCAGGCCGCTTTCTCCGACCCAGTTTATGACGCTGGAGGTGAGCATGGGGTCCGACCAGGTGGGTGGACCCAGGTCCAAATAGGGGTCAAAGGGAGGTTCGGTGGCCGTGGGGGTCAGAGTTTTCGTCGCCGTGGCCTCCGAAGCGCTGGTGGCCGTGGAGGTCGCGCTGAATTGAGCGGGTGTGGCTGTATCGGGGTCGCCCGCCAGAGGTTGGGTTGGCGTGATGGAGGGAGGTTCTAGGGGCGGCCCTCCTGGAGGTTGAGTGGTCGCGGCCGGCCCATCCGGGGCCAGGGTGGGGGTGAGGATGGTAAACCCGGTGGGGGTTTCCGCCACCAGTGGAGTTGACCCTGAACGCACGCAGGCGTTGAGCAGCAGAACGAGCAGTAGGAGAATAAAAGTTTTTCGTTTCATGGCGGTTTACATTCCCTTTGGGTAGGTATGGATCCAAATTGGCTGAAGGTTAATTTCCTAAATAATCACGCAGATGGCGGCTGCGGGTGGGGTGGCGCAGCTTGCGCAGCGCCTTGGCTTCTATTTGCCGGATGCGCTCACGGGTCACTCGAAAATAATTACCCACTTCTTCCAGCGTGTGGTCCTTGCCGTCCAGTAAGCCATAGCGCAGTTCAGAACTTGGCGTTCACGTTCGGTCAGATTTGCCAGAGCGTTTTGAACTTGCTCCCGCAGCATTTCTCGGGCCGCGGCGTCCATCGGCTCCAGGGCTTCGAGGTCAGGCAAGAAATCTCCCAGCGAGCTGCCGTCTCCGGCCCCGACCGGGCTTTCCAGCGACATAGGTTCCTCGGCGGTGCGCATGGTGCGGCGCACCTTGGCTGCCGCCCTCGCCCAGCGGCGGCGCACATCTTGGGCCAGGGTTTCACCGCTGGCTTTCGCATCACTAATGGCCTGACCGTCTTCGGGCGACATGAAACCCACGTCCAGGGCGATCTCTTCGCTGGTGGGTTCCCGGCCCAATTTCTGGATCAGGTCGCGCTGCGACCGCATCAAGCGCTGGATCGATTCTAGCAGATGCACCGGGATGCGGATAGTGCGGGCCTGGTCGGCGATAGAACGGGTGATCGCCTGACGAATCCACCAGGTAGCGTAAGTGCTGAATTTGTAGCCCCGGGTGGGGTCAAATTTGTCAGTCGCCTTCAAGAGGCCGATGTTTCCTTCCTGGATCAAGTCGTCAAAGGAACTGCCTCGTCCCACATATCGCTTGGCCACGCTCACCACCAGGCGCAGGTTGGCTTCAATGATAGCGTCGTGCGCTTCGTCGGACCGGCGTTGGAGAGCGTCTAATTCGAGCAGAAGCTCTTCATCTTTCGGCAGCCAGCGGGCAAAAGCGCGCGCCGAAGGCAGAGCGCCATCATGCTCTTCCAGGTAGGCTTTAACTCTTCCGCCCAGCTCCTCCGGCAGAATGTAAAATCCGAGAAACATAGTGAACGCAGGCCGGGCCACGTCATCCCATAGTTTATCCCGCCCCCATAAACCATTGTCCAGATAATTCCGTAAGTAAGATTTGATCTCGCTGTCCCAGGTCCGTTGCAGGATGAAGGTCTCTTCCAGAATGGGAAGCAGTACGGGCGCTTCGTACCCCAGGCGTTTGGTGTCTTCCCGCACGCGCTTCCAGGCTGCGTTGAGTTCCTTGTACATCGCTCGGTAAATGCTGCGGGGAGTCCCCTCTTCCTTTTGGGCCAGGGGATGCTGGCGTTTGACCAGATCGATGCGCCGTATGGCTTCCATCCGGGTTGCCAGCCAAAACTCATGGTCGGGGTCCAGCAGATCTACATCGCCAATTTCCCTGAGATATAGGCGGATGGTGTCGTCGCTCAGTTCGCCGGGCGTATCCGCCGGGTCAACCGCGCTGTCCAGCGCTTTTTCTTTGGCCAGCGTTTTAGGATCCGGTTTCACCTCCAAGGTCGGGGTTCCACCGGTCTCTAGCGCCTTTTCTCCAGCCAGAGGCTTTTTTACTTTTTTCTTGGGCGCGGGTTTATCTTTGCTTGAGGATTTTCGCCCGGATTTCGATTTTGCGGCCATCATGGTCCTTATATTTTACCCTGGAAATTCAGAATTATGCTTATATTTTACTTGTTTT
>CBDUUP010000444.1:0-3023 GCA_965370435.1 uncultured Anaerolineales bacterium
CGAGGAGGAGGAGAAGGATCAGGATAAGGTGGATGGGTTTGGGTTTAGGCATGGCAACTCCGGGTGAATATTTTGAGGTACAGGATTTAGTATGTTCATAATTATAAGCTGCATTTGGAAAATACTCGCTGTGAATAATATCACCTTCCATGGTTATGAGAGGTTGTGGTGTTAGGGATTCCTCGGCCTACGGCCTCGGAATGACAGGTAAGAGAGGTTGTGGGCCAGTCGGAGATAAAATTGCGAGAGTTGATCCGTCATGAGACGACCCAGCGTTCGGCAAAGCTCACGTCAAGCGGGTCGTCTCTACGGAAGGGGTTCAGCAAGGGGATAGTTAATGGTAAGATTTGAGGGAGTTGGTTCGGCCAGGATGTGATGCCTATGCGCAAGAAGATTTTAAGTTTCGTAATCTGTTTGTTTTTGCTGCCGATATTTACGGTTAGCTTCGGGCAGCCCGGGGGGGCTTCGGCTGCGCCGCTTTTGAATGCTTATGATGTGATTGAGGCTATCAATGCGTACCGAGCCAATAACGGTTTGTACTCTTACCAGACCAACAGCACGTTGATGGGGACGGCCCAGGATCAGGCCAATCAGATGGCGGCTACCGGCCAGATCACCCACACGGGGGCGGGGGGGACGACACCTTTCCAACGAGCGGCGGCGGCGGGGTATGGCGGGGGGCAGCATTTCTTCATCTCAGAGATCATTTATGGAGGCACGAACGCCACGGTGGAGACGGCGATGACGTGGTGGCTGAATTCAGGCCCGCACTACACAGCGATCACCTCCCCTAATTACCAGGAAATCGGCGCGGGGGTGGCTTCCGCGGGTGGGTGGACGTATTACGCGGCGGTGATGGCATACGTAGTCGGAGGCGAAATCCGCACCCCGCCACCGGACGATGGCGGCGGGGGGATCGGGTCGGTTCCGGTGGTGGCATCGACCGCGGGGCCGGACGGCTCAATCATCCACGTGGTGCAGCAGGGGCAATCTCTATGGACTATCTCGGCGGTGTATGGGGTACCGCTGGACGAAATCCTGGCCTTGAACGGTCTAACGGAAAATTCGTTGATCTTCCCCGGCGATGAGATCATCATCCGGGCGGCGTTCACGGCCACTCCCTCCCCCGAAGCGGAGGCTTCCGCGACCGCTACCCCAATTGACACGGCGACGATCACGCCGACGAAAGATTCTCGGACTTCGGTGGCTATTGCGGTGCCCACCCGGGCCACGGGAGAGGAGGTCAAATCAACGACTGCTGACGAAGGCGCGCAGGATAAGGTGACTTTTTCGGACCCGGCGATCATTATCTTGATGTTGGCGTTTGTGATTTTGGTGGGGGTGATTGTAATGGGGAGTGTGAGGGGAAAGGAAGTTGAAGGTTGAGGGTTGGAGGGTGGCGAGTGGCAAGTTTGCAGGTTGCAAGTTTGCAAGTGGCAAGTTTGCAAGTTTTCAAGTTGCAGGTGGCGGGTGGCGGGTTGCAGGTGGCGGGTGGCAAGTGGCGGGTGGCGGATTGCAGGTTGCAGGTTGCAGATTGCAGGTGGCGGGTGGCAAGTTTGCAAGTTGCAGGTGGCGGGTTGCAAGTGGCAGGTGGTGGGTGGCAAGCGGCGGATTGCAGGTTGCAGATGACGGTTTAGGGATTATCGATATTCCTTGAGGGATGCTGTACGGCCAACGAGTTCGGATGAGATTTCAGCAAAGGAGACGAGATGGAAAATCTAAATGCAAGGCCGCAAGAAAAACCCAGAGGGTACATCCTGGCGCTGGTGGGCGGGCTGAGCGGGGCGGGGTTTGGGAGCATTTTCGCTTGCTCCATCTACTGGGCGGTGGTCGTATACGGGATAGGCGACGCCGCAGGCGCGGGCGTATTGATCGTTCCGGCTCTTGTCTATGGGGCCGTCTGTGGATTGGCGGGGGGCGCGGTGGGGGGCGTTCTGGTTGGCAGGTGGTTGAGGATGAAGGGGGCGGTGATTGGAGGGGTGATAGGTTCAATCTTGGCGGTCCCCTTGGTCGCCGGGGGTTTGATTGGGTTGCAAATTTTGATTGAGGGACTTTAGAGGGGGATGCTCAGCGACTTAAGTCGCTTGAACTTTTACGAAGTCCGCCCTTCGGCGGACTAAAAAGCTGGCTTTCAGATGATTGAACTTCCTACGGATATAATAATTGAAGGTTTCAGGGATTTCTCGCTTTGCTCGAAATGACGTGTCAAGGATAATTGGATAGGTTCTAAATGAAAAAACAGATGATTCGATATGCGGACAAGCTGGCAGAGATCAATTCAGGGCAGTTGAGGGGTTTCTTTGTAGGATGGAGAGTGCCGCACAGTCCAGACTCTCATTATGAGATATTGAAGAAGAGCAGCCACTTTGTCTGCGCGATGGAGGAGGAGAATGGAAGGGTGGTGGGGTTCGTCAATTGTTTGACGGATGGCATTCAGAGCGCGTATATCCCTCTGCTGGAGGTATTGCCTGGGTATCAGGGCCAGGGGATTGGCGGGGAGTTGATGAGACGGATATTGGAGAGGGTGAAAGAGGTCAAGGCGATTGACTTGACCTGTGATGAGGAATTGCAGACCTATTATCAAAAATTTGGTATGATACCGTCTGTTGGCATGATGTTGAGGAATACATAGCGTTCTGTTTATTTATATGTTGGCGAACTATGGAAACACTGAATCGCTGAAATACTGAATCACTGATAAACAAAAACAAGGAAAAACCATGAGACCCCTTGAGATTTTCACTTTGGTGGGAAACATCCCCCTGGTTCTCTACCCGTTCTTGCGGTTGGACAAGACCAAGCGCTGGGTTCAATTGCTACCGGCTTTGGGGACGCCTTTCTTGATTTTGCATTTGTTGTTGGAGGGGTATCGCTGGCAGATGCTGCCGGGATATGGGGTGAGCATCGTCGGGTTGGGGGTGGGGATCGTGTTGGCGATGGGGAAGCAAGCTGAAACGCCTTCAAAGATTGGGCGGAGACTGGCCTATATTGGCGGGGGGGTGGGAATATTAGCGTTGGTAGTT
>CBDUUP010000445.1:0-3018 GCA_965370435.1 uncultured Anaerolineales bacterium
GCCGGTGAACACCCGGACGCGACAACCAATGTAAGGAGCAATGTTACGATAAATAGCTTTTTCATGGCGCTCTCCTTTTTCAATATGTTGAATGTGTAATCTCTATTTTACAGACGTACAAACCAAGAGATAAGTTCCCCTAAGTATAGGGTTTTTATCTCATTTGTCGAGGTAACGCTTCTTGATCCGTTTTTCCTATCATACCAGAATACGCTTATTGCTGCTGCCCTACTTGCTGGGGATACTGCTGTTGGTGGGATTGCCGGCGTTGATCTCTTTTGCCCTGGCTTTCTTTAGATATGACGCCCTCTCCCCCCCTGTCTGGGCAGGGACGAACAACTTCATCCTGGCCTTCACCGACACTCTTTTCAACCTGAGCGTAAAAAACACCCTGGCGTTGGTGATCCTGCCGGTGCCGCTGCGGGTCATGGGCGGGTTCATCCTGGCGCGCTTGATGCTGCGCAATGGGCGGTTTCTAAGTTGGTTCCGGGCTTCGATCTACCTCCCCACCATCATCCCAACCACTGCCTATGCTCTGGCCTGGCTGTGGATCCTCAATCCTCTGTTCGGCCCCTTGAACCTGCTCCTGAAGGCGGTGGGGATCGACGCGCCGGGTTGGTTCGCCGACCCGCTCTGGGCCAAACCGGCTTTGATCTTGATGTCTCTCTGGCAGATTGGCGAGGGGTTCCTGGTGAGTCTGGCGGCCTTGCATGACATCCCCCCCGAACTAGAGGACGCAGCCCGGATTGACGGCGCAAGCCTCGGGCAGATGTTTTCGAAGATCACCCTGCCTTTGATGACTCCTATCCTTCTACTGCTGTCATTCCGGGACATTATCCTGACCCTTCAGGATACCTTCGCCACGATCTTGATCACCACCGGCGGCGGGCCGTATTACGCCACCTATACCCTGCCTCTCTTCATCTACGAACAAGGCTTTGACCAGTTGTATTTTGGGACTGCCAGCGCGGCGCTGTGGGTGATGTATGCGCTGACCGGGATCCTGGTCATCTCTATATTTTTCGTCGCCGGACAATGGCGTTTGGGAACCACCGATGAAACTTTCTTTATCTAAGTCCAAAATCAAGTTCCTGTTTCGAGCGATGGCCGCCTTCCTCTTTTTGCTGCCAATACTCTGGATGGTCTCCGCGGCGCTCCACCAACCAGGCAGCCCTCTGCCCCAAACCTTGCAGCTCCTGCCCCGCGGGATCACCTTCGAAAACTTCAGCCGGGTGGGGGAACTTGTGCCCATTTTGAAATTCACCCTGAACTCCGGGTTGGTGGTGGGGCTGGCGGTGCCGCTGACCCTGGTGATCAGCTCCTGGGCCGGTTTCAGCATGGCCCAACTTCCCCGGGCCAGCCAGCGGCGGTGGGTGGCTATTTCCCTGGCGGTGCTGATGGCGCCTGGCATCGCGCTTTGGTCCACCCGCTTCTGGGTGTATAAAGAATTGGGATGGTACAACACCATCTGGGCTTTGATCGCCCCGGCCTGGATGGGCACCAGCCCCTTTTACGTGTTGATGTTCTACCGGGCTTTCCGCCGCATCCCTGGGGAGACCTACGAGGCGGCGCGTCTGGACGGCGCGGGGGTCTTGCAAACCTGGGCCAAGGTCGCCCTACCCATTGTCAGGCCGACTGCGGTGGGCGTGGGAGCGCTCAGTTTCCTCCTCTACTGGGGAGATTTCATCAGCCCGATGCTGTACCTGCGCTCTGAAAGCCGCTATACCTTGCCCATGGCTCTCCAATTGCTGCAGCAGATGGACCGCTCCGATTGGCCCTTGTTGATGGCGGCGGCCGTCTTGGCGACGGCTATACCGTTGATCTTGTTCATCCTCATCCAGCCTTTCTTCGCTCGCATTGACTCCGAAAAATGAGAAAAATGACTCGTAAATCAAAATATTCACCCCTCAAACTCAACCTCTTACGAAAAAGCCTGCTGCTCGGACTGATCCTCGTTCTGGCCGGGTGCAGCCGGGGAGGCAACGCCTCGAAGCCGGTCAGTTTCATGGTATTCGGCGACCCGGCCGAGAGGCAAGCTTATCTGGACTTGATAGAGGCGTTCCACCAGGCTCACCCCGACATCCGGGTTGAGGTCACTCACGTCCCTTCCCCGCTGGATTACCGCACCCGCTTGATGACAGAGTTCGCCGCCGGGATCCCGCCCGACGTCACCCTGATGAACTACCGGCGCTACGCCAGCTTCGCGGCCAACGGCTTGTTGGAACCCATCGGCCCCATGCTCAAGGACAGCGGCCTCATCCAGCCGGTAGATTTCTACCCCATCACGATTGAAGCCTTCACCTGGGAAGGGGAGATCATGTGCCTGCCCCAGAACATCTCCAGCCTGGTGGTGTATTACAACCAGAACCTGTTCGACGACGCGGGAGTCTCCTACCCCGCCGACGATTGGAATTGGGACGATTTCCTCGCCGCGGCCCTGGCGCTCACCCAGGATTTTAAGGAGGACGGGAACATTGACCAATACGGCCTGGGAGTTGAGCCTTCGCTCTACCGCTTGTCGCCATTCGTATGGCAGAATGCGGGGCCGGTCACTAATGACCCGGACAACCCCTACCGGCTGACTCTCACCCGCCCGCCATCCCTGGAAGCGCTGCAATGGTTCGTGGACCTGCGCCAGGTGCATGCAGTAGTACCTGGACGGATCGAGGAAGCCGCCCTGGACAGCGAGAGCCGCTTTGTGGCCGGGAACACGGCCATGTTCCTCAACAGCCGCCGGGGGACGCCTACTTACCGGGAGATTGACTCCTTCATTTGGGACGTGGCTCCTTTGCCCCAGAACAAGACCGCGGCAGTAATCCTGCATTCCGACGCATACTGTCTATCGGCTGCCACGGCGGACAAAGATGCAGCCTGGACCTTCATCGAATACGCCAATTCGGTGGCGGGGCAAACCATCATCGCCGGGTCGGGCCGAACGGTGCCTTCGCTGATCTCGGTGGCCGAGTCGGCAGCCTTCCTGGACCCCGGCCAAGCGCCCAGCCGCAGCCGGGTCTGGCT
>CBDUUP010000446.1:0-2978 GCA_965370435.1 uncultured Anaerolineales bacterium
AGACACGAAGATACAAATTTTTTTATTTGTTTTCTTCGCGTCTACGTGCCGTGGTGGTTATAAAAGAAATGCCCTAATCGGTCACCAAAGTTCCCACCTTATCGCCCTTCAGCGCGCCGATCAACGCTTCAGGATCCCAGAAATCCAGCACCAGGATGGGCAACTTATTCTCCATGCACAGGGTGATGGCTGTGCTGTCCATCACTTCCAGGCGGCGGTTCAGGGTTTCAATGTAGGTCAAGGTATCGAAGCGCTTCGCCCCGGGGTTGGTCTTCGGGTCGGCGTCGTAAACGCCGTCCACTTTGGTCGCCTTGATGAGAACGTCGGCGCCGATCTCAACCGCCCGCAAGGCCGCGGCGGTGTCGGTGGAAAAGAAGGGGTTGCCGGTGCCGCCGCCCAGGATCACGATCCGACCTTTTTCTAAATGGCGGATGGCGCGCCGCCGGATGTAAGGTTCGGCCACTTCCCGCATCTCGATAGCCGTCTGAATTCGGGTCATCACCCCAGCCCGCTCGATAGCGTCCATCAAGGCCATAGCGTTCATGACAGTCCCCAACATGCCCATGTAATCGGCGGTGGCCCGGTCCATCCCCCGCTCAAGGCCGTCCCGCCCTCGCCACAGGTTGCCCGCCCCGATCACGACGGCCAGTTCAACGCCCAATTCGTGTACGTCGCTGACTCGTTCGGCGATCACCTCGGCCTGGTGGGGGTCAAGGCCGCGGCCGTTCTTATCTCCCAAGAACTCCCCGCTTAGCTTGAGCAATACCCGGCGATATTTCATTTCATCAGCCATACAACCTCTCTCTTTTCAGGATTCGAGAAAAAAAGCCAACCGTATGGTTGGCTTTTTTTCTTCATTGCGATAATTCGCCTAATTCCCAGCGTGCAAAGCGCCGGATGACGATATTTTCTCCAATCCGACTCACCGTATCCAGTAACAGTTTTTCAACCGTCAATTCATCATCCCGGATGTAAGATTGGCGCAGCAAGACGGTCTCGTCCAAGAATTTTTTCAGGCGGCCCTCAATAATGCGATCGATCACATTTTCGGGTTTGCCTTCTTCAATCGCCATTTCGCGGGCGCTCTGGCGTTCCTGTTCCAGGACCTCTTCGGGTACGTCTTCCTCTTTCACGTAACGCGGGTTGGCAGCGGCGATCTGCAGGGCTAACTCGTGGGCGAACTCACGGAAGGCATCCGAGCGAGAGACGAAGTCGGTCTCGCAATTGACTTCCACCATCACCCCAACCCTTCCTTTGCCGTGGGAATAAAGTTCCACCATGCCTTCAGACGCTTGTCTATCAGCGCGTTTGGCGGCCTGGGCCAGCCCTTTCTCGCGCAGGACTTCGACAGCCTTGTCAAAATCACCGTCAGCATTTTCCAACGCCTCACGGCAGTCCATAATGCCAGCCCCCGTTTTCTCGCGTAGTTCTTTGATTTGCTCAACTTTTATTGCCATTCTAATGCCTCATGTTCAGAGACTATTCCTCAGTCTCGGATTTTGCTTCTTCTTCCGGGGCGGTTTCAGTTTCCGCTTCCTCGACCGGAGCTTCTTCCTCTGCAGGGGTCTCCTCCTGGGTCTCGCCTTCAGGGGCTGCTTCTTCATCGGTGGTTTCTTCATCCGCAGCGGTATCTTCTGTTGCTGCGGCAGTTTCTTCTATTGCTGCGGCAGTTTCTTCTATTGCTGCAGCTTCACCTGTTGCACCTTCTTCTTCATCCGCAGCAGTTTCTTCTGTTGCTGCGGCTTCACCGTCAGCCGCAACTGGCGCGGCCGCGGCAGCCTGGGCGTCAAGTTTCGCCAGCGTAGCCTCGCCCAGCAGGTCTTCATCGCTGAGTTCTTCATCCACGGTGAGATCGGCATCCCGGGCGGCGAAATCTTCAGCCTCCAACTCTTCATCGTCCTTGCGGAGAGCTCGGCCGTCCAACACTGCGTCGGCCACCTTGCCGACCAGCAGTTTGATGGCCCGAATGGCATCGTCATTGGAAGGGATGATGTAATCCACGTTGCGGGGGTCGCAATTCGTGTCCACTAGAGCGACAACCGGAATGCCCAGGAGATTGGCCTCATGGATGGAGGTTTCCTCCCGGCGTACGTCCACCGCGAAGAGCAGGTCGGGTACCTGGACCATTTTACGGATACCGCTCAAGCGGCCTTCCAACTTGTCAATCTTGCGGGTGTGAGTCAAGGCCTCTTTCTTGGACATACGCTCAAAATCACCGCCATCCCGCATGCGCTCCAGGCGTTCCAGTTCGTTGATGCGGTCGCGGATGGTGCGCCAGTTGGTGAGCGTGCCGCCCAGCCAACGAGCGTTGACATAGGGCATTTCACAGCGTTCGGCCTCAAGTTGGATGGTTTCCTGAGCCTGGCGTTTGGTGCCCACGAAGAGCACCACCCCGCCGTTGGCGACGACATCGGATACCAAGTTATAGGCGACGTTCAAAGCTTTTACAGTTTGCTGGAGGTCAATAATATGGATTCCGTTGCGCTCGGTGAAGATGTAAGGCTTCATCAGCGGATTCCACTTGTGGGTGCGATGTCCAAAATGTACACCGCTCTCCAAGAGCGCTTTCATAGAAACGTTTGCAGTCATTGGGTGTAAAACTCCTTTGCGTTTTTCGTCCGTCTCCGTCTTGTTCGCCCAGAACCGCAATTGCGGCACGCCTGAGCAAATCGGGAGGCGTGTGGATGGGATTTGCCCATTGGAGGGCATATTTACTCCCGCCGCGGCGGAAGCGTGGGGAGTATATCACATGGGGGGGTGATTCGTCTAGGGGGACTCTGAAGAGTCGGAGTGATCTAAGTAGTCTAAGTGGTCCGACTGGTCGGAGGGAAAATAATGTTTATGAAGGCATAATATAAAAGGTCAAAAGGTCGAATCTCGGTAGACTTCTTCACCGGCGACCAGGGTCATCAACACCTTTGTCTCGGCAATTTCGGTGGTCGGAATTTCGAAAATATTGCGCCCCAACACCACCAGAT
>CBDUUP010000447.1:0-2974 GCA_965370435.1 uncultured Anaerolineales bacterium
AAAAGGGCATCTGTACTCATTTTTGAACGGTTAATCGCGACATTGCGCTGTAATACTAAGTACCCACGAATATAGCCGCTTATTGCTTGACCTTGCGAAGGCTTATTGGTTTGCCGATTTACAGGTGCGCTGAGATACAGTAGAATAGCAACCCTTCGCAAGGTATTTTTATTTCCCAACCCGGCCGGTGAGCGAAGTCTCACCGGCCATTCATTTGGAAAACACATGCCCGTTACCGATAAAGACACCCTTCGCCAGATATTGACCTCCGCCCGGACCATCGCGGTGGTCGGCCACTCCGACAGGCCCAACCGCACCAGCTACAAGATCGGGCGCTTCCTCAAGCGGGTGGGCTACACGGTCTACCCGGTCAACCCGGCGGTGACGTCCATCAACGGGGAGCCCTGCTACCCCAGCCTGGCCGAGGTCCCGGAGCCTATTGACCTGGTCAACGTCTTCCGCCGCTCGGTCTTCCTGGAGGGCGTGGTGGAGGAGGCCATCGCGGCGGGCGCGCCGGCGGTGTGGGCGCAGCTCGGCGTGCAGGACGAGGCCGCGGCCCAGAAAGCCGAGGCCGCCGGACTCCAAATCGTGATGGATAACTGTATCATGGTGGCGTATAATTTTTTAGTTGGGTAGTTGGGTAGTTGGGTAGTGATTGGGCGACAAGGGTTGAGATTTGGTTTTCATAGTTGAAGGCGATCTGGTGGAGGAGATGCCGGAGAGAGTTTATAGCTCGGCGGATTGAGGGGGTAGTTGTCAGTAGGCAGTTGTCAATTATTTTGTGTCAGGAGCGAGGTGAAAGATCATGGAAGGATTACGTTATCACGAACTAGCAGAGGCCAACCACCGCATAATGAATCCCTTCACCGAAGAGCAGTTGATGCTGCTGGGAGAGATTTGCGGATTGCAGCCGGGGATTCGGCAGCTTGACCTGGCCTGCGGAAAGGGCGAGATGCTGAGCCGCTGGGCCAAAGCGCACGGCATCACCGGCGTCGGCGTGGACATCAGCGCGGTGTTCCTGGAAGCAGCCCGCCAACGGGCCGCTGAGTTGGGCGTTTCATCGAAGATCGAGTTCGTGCGGGAGGACGCAGCCAAATATTCCGCTGAACCCCACGCCTTTGACGTGGTGAGCTGCATCGGCGCGACCTGGATCGGCGGCGGATTGGCTGGGACTCTAGAGATCATGAAGAAGGCCCTGAAGGACGATGACGATGCTTTGCTGTTGGTCGGCGAACCGTTTTGGTGGGAGGAGCCATCCGAGGAGGCGTTGGAGGCGGAGGGCGCCCAGCGAGAGGATTTTGCCGTGGGTCTGGATGGGATACTGGCTCGCTTTGAGGCGTCCGACGTTCACCTGTTGGAGATGGTGATCGCCGCGGCGGATGGCTGGGACCGCTACTCGGCCAAACATTGGATGACCCTCGACCGCTGGCTGCGGGAGAATCCTGATGACGTCGATGCAGAAGAAGTTCGGCAAAAACTGATGGATGAGCGGCGGGGTTATCTGCGCCACACGCGCCGAAGTTTTGGGTGGGGGGTGTTTGTGCTGCGCGCGGAGGATTGAGAATAATAGCTGGGGATGGGCCGTCGTAATAAAAAGACAGACCCCAAGGGTTTCCAACGACCGAAGGTCGTCAAACCCTTGGGGTCTTTAAGTCTAACTAACTTTATTCCGGCATTTTCATAATCATGGAAGCGATATCCACCGCTTCGGGAGGGTCGTAATTGGAGAGGACGATGGCGGCGCTGGCGGGTTTGACTCCGTAGGCGGCGCAGATGCCCGGCGCGCCTCCGGCGACCATGAATTCTGCGGCGAATTCGGCGGGGGGTGTTTCCAACGGCTGGTATTGGTTGAACCACAACCCCACCGACCTGGGAGATAGCAGCTTGAAGCCGCGCAGGGCCTGGTCGAATTTGAGCAGGTCTCCGGTGGTCGAGAAGCCGCCTCCCGCCGAGGTGCCCCTGGCCGAGTGCATGAAGATATTCTCCTTTAGGACACTTCCACTCTCTTCACCGTCAGCCGAGGTCGAATAGGTGTAGCCCATAGCCAGATTTTCGACCACCGCGTCCATCTCATAGGAGTCGGTATCCATCATCCCGGCGGAATGGTAGATGTTTTCTCGCACGTAGTCGTAATAGTCGCCTCCGGTGGCGGCCTCGATGACGGCGCCCAGCATCAGGAACCCGGAGTTGCTGTATTTATCGTCCTCGCCCGGTTCGAATTCGAGAGGGGTATCTTTGATGAAAGCGACGTAATCTTCGATCTTTTTCAGGGTCGGCCAGGTTGCCTGGTAGGTTGCATGGTCGAAATAATCCCCCAGCCCGGCCTCATGCCGCAGCAGGTGCCGGATGGTGACTTTATCGCCCACCTCCGGGGGGAAGTCGGGGCGGAACTTGCCCAGGGTGTCTTCCAGGGCCAGACTCTCCTTTTCCATAAGCTGCAAGATGGAAATGATGGTGAAGAGTTTATTGATGGAGCCGAGGTTGAATTTGGTGTCCAACTGGTTGGGGACGTTGTAACGTTTGTTCGCCAGGCCATAGGCCTGGTGGAAGACCGGCTTTCCATCCTGAGCGACGAGGGCCACGCCGGAGAACTTGTTCTCGGCGGTTTGGGCGGTCAGGTACTGGGCCAGTTCTTCCAGTGTTTTGATGATTGGATTGTCCGCTTTGTTGTCACTCATTTTGTTCCTCGTTGATTTTACGGAGTCAATGGGGGCTGTCCCAAAAGTCAAAGGGACAGCCCCTATCGCGAAAAGGTGAAATGTGATTCAATAGGGGAATGAAAAGGAAAAAAGCAGGGCCAGTATTCAAAGAATATGTAATGGGACAACCGAGTTTGCTGCCGCCGGATTTGGAAGAACTGATACCAGAAAAACATGTTGTCCGAGTAGTGAATGAAGCTGTTGAGCAACTCGATTTGGAAGTGTTGATGGCGAGGTATCCAGGGGGAGGGACGAGCAGCTATCATCCTAAGATG
>CBDUUP010000448.1:0-2957 GCA_965370435.1 uncultured Anaerolineales bacterium
AGAAAAGCGAAAAGATTAAAAAACTCTGCGAATCTCCCTAAGCGCAGCGAGGTTCTATGGGTCTCTTACGTTACCTCTTCAAGCAAGGTCATGGCGATGCGGGTGGCTTCTTCGGTGTACTGCAAACATTGCCCCATCTGGTTGTTGGCCGCGAAGGTTTGCTGGCCTTCGTCGGTGCCCAGGTCAACCCCCAGCAGCCCCTGGCAGTTGCTCGATCCGAACTCCCCCTCGAATTTGTCCAACAATTCCCTCACCAGGGCGTAGTTCTCTTCGACCGGCGTTCCTGGCTGGCTCCGGCCGGTGAACAGGCTGAGGCCCAGGATGGCCCCAGAGACCGCCCCGCAGATGTTGCAGGTCTGGGCCACCCCGCTGCATAACCCGGTGGCGATCTTGGGGATCAACTCGGATTGGATACCCTTGGCCTCCGCTATCGCCAGGAGCACGCTCTCGGCGCAGTAGTATCCCGAACTGAAAAGTTCTCGGCCTCTTTGGGCTGTTTTTTCGATCATGGTGTTCGCTCCATGTGAAGTGGGTTTCGGGTAAAGGAGATGAGCGAATTATATCTAATTAAAAGACCACTTCGACCGCTAAGACCATTTAGACTAGTTAGACAAAAAAGGTTATAATAGCCAGCACTTCAACCCTATGGAGACCTGAATGCGCATTTTAGCGATCATCACCGGAGAATACGGGCGGCGGCACGTGGATAACCTCCGCCAACACGGCCCTGAAGAATGGGAGATAGAAGATTGGGCCGCCCCGACCGCCTTCCCGCTGGTCATTGACGACCCCGAAGATTTTCTCCCCGAAAGCCTGCCTGAAGTTGACCTGATCCTCTCCTTCGCCGAGCATAAGGGCGTGGTCGAACTGCTGCCCGACCTCGCCAAGATGACCGGCGCGCAGGCCGTCATCGCCCCGGTGGACAGCGAGGCCTGGCTGCCCCGCGGGCTGGCCCGCCAACTGCGCGGCTGGCTGGACCGCATCGGCGTGGCCTGCGCCACGCCCAAGCCGCTCTGCTCGCTCACCGAGACCCATTTCGGCATCACCCGCCGCCAGACCGAAGAACACAACAGCCCCCCCATCGCCGAGTTCGCCCGCTATTTTGGCCGCCCAGAATTCGAGATCACCGTTGACCCCGAGACCCGAACCATCACCGCCGCCACGGTCAGCCGGGACGCGGTCTGCGGCTGCGCCCGTTTCACCGCCCAGGGGCTGGTGGGCATCTCGGTTGACCAGGCCGAGGAGAAGGCCGGGCTGCTGCACCACCATTATCCCTGCATGGCCAGCATGGGCATTGACGTGGACTTCTCCGACACCCTGATGCACATCTCCGGCCATATCTTCAGGGATGGAGTGGGGGAGCAGATCAAACCTTTCAAGCAGGTCAACTACATCGCGCCGGGGACCCGCAGTGAGGAGGCAGAAGAAGGATGAAGGATGAAAAGACTGGTGTGCAACAATAAAATACCCTGATCGAATATCTTTCCTTACCCGCCGGGATTTCTTGCGCATGGCTAGGGCAATCGCAAAGTCGTGCAGGACAAAAATGGAAAAACAAGTTATCCGCGAATAACACGAATAACGCGAATAAAGATTAGCGAGATTAGTGTGATGAGCGGATAAAAAAAAGAAAGAGCTAATGAAAGTATCGCAAGTTTGCCTTTCCTCTATTTTTTTCTGACTTTGCGATTGCCCTGCTCCCCGCCGATTTTGCGTTGACACAACTCCTCTCATACTGTAAAATTTAGGGATACAAATTCACTGTTGCGTCCGGAGGCACTCATGTCAACCCTCAAAAAACACCTGTACCCTGCCCTGCGCCTGACCGTCACCCTGATGACCTTCGGCGCACTTCTATTTAACACCCTCGCCTTCAACCTCCGTCCGGCCAATGCTGAGCCTGCCGAAGCAGAGCCTGCCAGCGCTGAGCTTGTCGAAGCAGGCCTGCAAGCCGCCATCCAGGAGGCCCTCGGCCCGGAGGCTTTTCCCCTTGATGACGAGGTTGCCAAACTCACCGCCTCAGATGGCACAGCGAGTGACTTCTTCGGTTGGTCAGTGGCGGTCAGCGGCGACACCGCCCTGGTGGGATCCCCAGACATCAACAGCGCTACCGGCGCGGCTTACATCTTTGAGCGTGACCAGGGCGGGGCCGGAAACTGGGGGGAAGTGAAAAAACTCACCGCCTCCGACGCCGACGTCAATGACGAATTCGGCTACAGCGTGGCCCTCAACGGGGACACCGCCCTGGTGGGAGCCTATGCCGAAAACAGTTCCACCGGCGCGGTTTATCTCTTCGAGCGGAATATGGGCGGAGCGGGCAACTGGGGGGAAGTGAAAAAGATCACCGCCTCCGATGCGGGGGCGGGTGACTGGTTCGGCTGGTCAGTCGCCCTCAGCGGGGACACCGCCCTGGTGGGCGCAACGAAAGACGATGATAAAGGCTCTGAAGCTGGCTCAGCCTACTTTTTCGAGCGGGATCAGGGCGGACCCGGCAACTGGGGGGAGACTGTCAAGCTCACCGCCTCGGACGCCGCGGTGAATGACCGGTTCGGCTGGTCCATCGCCCTCAGCGGTGACACCGCCCTGGTGGGCGCTTACCTCGACGACGACAAAGGTTCCAACTCTGGATCGGCCTACCTCTTTGAGCGAGATATGGGCGGGGCTGGCAACTGGGGGGAGGCTGTCAAGATCACCGCCTTAGATGGCGCCGAAAATGACTACTTTGGTCACAAAGCCGCCCTCAACGGAAACACCGCCCTGCTGGGAGCGTATGCCGATGACGATAACGGCGACGCCTCCGGCTCGGCCTATCTCTTTGAGCGGGACCAGGGGGGGGCCGGAAACTGGGGGCAGGTTAAAAAACTCACTGCCTCCGACGGAGCGGATTATGATTACTTCGGCAGCTCCGTCGCCCTCAGAGGGGACACCGCCCTGGTGGGCGCGCACTCTGATGAAGA
>CBDUUP010000449.1:0-2932 GCA_965370435.1 uncultured Anaerolineales bacterium
CAGTCATAATTTCCAAAAAAACCTTCGCAAGGTTTCTGAAGTGCGTAAGTCCTAATTTGTTAACCACGAAGGTAAAAGGCACAAAGACACAAGATTTTTTTCTTCGTGCCTTTGTGTCTTCGTGTTAAAGTTTTTCAGTGATTCAGTGTTTCAATGTCTTAGTGGTAATTTTTTTTATCCCTCTCTAGATCAAACCAAGCTCCAACGCCCTACTCACCGCGGCTCGTCTATTGCTGACGTTGAGCTTGCTGTAAATCTTCTGGGTATGAGTCCTCATCGTGCTCAAGGCGATCATCAATTCCTCGGCGATCTCCGGCCCGGTCAATTCCGTCCTCAACAGCCGCAGCACCGCCATCTCCCGCTCGCTCAACGGCTCAACCAAAGGCTGAGAGACGCTGGCTGAAGGCTGAGATTGCGCCTCCCCGCCAAAGGCTGCCAGCAATTTTTGAATATATTCATCCATTCCTTCAGAATGTTCTTCATCCTTTCCGCCTCCATCCTTCATCCTGACCAGCAGCGCCTCCATCGGCGCGCCTTCATCCACAAAGATCCGCACATAGTTCTCAGACTCGGCAAGCTCCAACGCCTTGCTCAGCGCCGTAAACGCTCGCTCACTCTCGCCCCGCGACTGAAATACCAATCCCTGCAAGATAAGAATCTCAATAACTTTCCCCAAATTCTCTGCCTCTTCCGCCCTCCCCAGCAAGCGAGAGAGCAAACCTTCCGCCTTTTCCATCTCATCCAGGGCGAAAAACACTCGCGCCAAAATGAGATATTCATCCTCCCTAAATCCCTCTATCTCTCCCTCTGCATCCAGCCCCGCAGTCTCCATCCAACCTTGGGCCGCATCCACGTCGCCCTGCGCAGCCCATAATTTCGCCCGGAACATCGCAGCTGCCGGGTTCACCATCTGGGGCTGGTTCTTGCCAACCTCCGCCAATTCATCCAGAGCCGCAAAAGCCGCCTCCCAATCTCCCTGCGCCGCCCTCAGCCGGGCCAGACCGGTGTAGCCAGGAATTATCACATCCGTGAGGCCCCAGGGCTTCGCCACCCCCAAACCCTCCTGAAAATTGCCCAACGCGTCTTCCAGATGGTTGCGCTCAAAGAGCAATTTACCCAGCTCAACCTGCAAGAGCGCTGAAAGCGGCGAACGTTCCTCCACCATTTCGTGAACGATCTTCAACCCTTGCCTGCAAGTCCGCTCCGCTTCGCTGAGATGGCCCTGGAGCGCTTGTACGCTGGCGAGATTCCCATAAGCTGTCGGAACCAGATGGATATTTTTTCGCTCAACGGCCAGGTTGGCGGCCTGGGTCAGCGCCTTACCCGCCTCCTTGAGTTCCCCCCTGATCTTATGAGAAATGCCCATTGAAAATACCACTACTGGGCGTAAATCCGCAGGCTGATTCATCAGACCGGGTTGATCGTCATCTTCCAGGTAGGGCAGCGCTAAACTGGTGAGTTTGAGCGCTTCACCGAAATCCCCCCGTCCCAACGCCAACTGAGCGCGCACCACCGCAATCTCCGCCATAGCAGACTGAACTTCTGGAGATAAATTCTGGGCTTCGCCGCCTCCCAAGGACAACGCATCCATCTCTGCGCCTAAATTCTGCTCAATCAATTGTAAACAAGCCTCAGCTTCATCGGGATAGCCGGTGGCTAACCAGGCCCAGCTATAGATCATACATAGCAAGGGTTGAGCGGCGATCAAATCCTGAGGAAGTTGAGGCCACCACCGTACCAAGAGACTCATCTGGCTGTTATCAAAAATCGCTCCCACCCCTTGTAAAATTAGGCGGATCGCATTTTCGCCATCCTCGGCGGCCAGGGCTTGTTCCACGGCCTCGACCAAATGATCGTTCTCTTCGTACCATTGGCTGGCGCGCTGGCGCAGCGTCTTGATCTCCTGAGGGCTGGCGGTCTCATTGAGACGCTGACGAAGAAGATCGGAAAAAAGTCGATGGTAGCGATATACGCGCCGCTGGTTATCCAGCGGCACGATGAACAAGTTCGCCTGTTCCAACTTCTCTAGTGTGGCTTGCCCTCCTTCCTGACCGGTGACTGCCTCGCACAATGAGCCATACATCCGGTCCAGAATTGAGGTTTGCATCAAAAATTCTTGCCTGCCTTCGGATTGCTGGGCCAAGACTTCGTCTACCAGATAATCCACAATAAAGCGGTCGTCGCCGGTGAATGCTGAAATGAATCCGGCTGCATCCTCATGAGTCTGCATGGAGAGCGCGGCCAGATGCAATCCGGCGATCCATCCCTCAGTGCGAGAGTCCAGGGCGGTGACGTGCTCAATTTTCAACCCCAATCCCATGGCCTGATTGAGAAACTCGCCCGACTCCTGGGTCGAGAATCGCAACGTATCGGCTCGGATCTCGGTCATCTGCCCTCTAGCCCGCAGCCGGGACAGCGGCAAGAACGGGTCCGACCGGCTGGTGATCGCCAGGTGAACCCTTGGCGGGAGGTGGTCAAGGATGAATGTGAGCGCTTCGTGAACCTGCGGGGACTCTATAACGTGGTAATCGTCAAGGACCAAGACCACATCCTGAGAGAGGCTGGCAAGGTCATTGATAACAGAGGTCAACACCGTCTCAATAGGCGGCGGCTGTGGGGAGCGCAGCATCGCCAACGCAGTCTCACCCAAACCGGCTTCTATCGTCTGCAAGGCTGCGATAACGTAAACCAGGAATTGAGTCTGGTCATTGTCCCCTTCATCCAACGAAAGCCAGCCGACCGGGAGTTCACTTTGCTGGATCCAATCGCTCAACAAAGTGGTCTTCCCAAACCCCGCCGGAGCCGAGATGAGGGTCAGCTTGCGCCCAATACCGGCATTCAACCTCTCGATCAGCCGCGGCCGTGAAACCAACTCCGTCCGGGGCGTCGGAATGTATAATTTCGTCTGTAGTAGTTGGTCAGTCAAGGACAA
>CBDUUP010000450.1:0-2927 GCA_965370435.1 uncultured Anaerolineales bacterium
AGTGCATATTTCCCCACTGATTGAATGCTATTTCAATCACCGTGATTTGACGGTAATAATGTATATTTTACCTTAATTATGGTTTTTCAGTTCCCCCGCTAATAGCAATTCGATTAGCCCTGAATCGAGAGCCGAGAGGATCAAAATCGTTCAAGGAATGATTCGCCATTCACTATTCTCGAATATCGATTAACGAGTCTCGAATCATCTGAGCGGCTGGGTAAGTCCTGATAGGGAAAGGAATTTCGTTTTCTCAAGGATATAACTCCCCAAGAAAAGGCGCGTAATGGGCGCGGCTTCCCAGGGGATGGGAGCAGGACTCGATGGGCAGGGGGGGCGTTTCGTCTTTGGGGTAGGTCCCGGCGACCTCCCGGCAGGCGGGGCAGGCATCCCGGGGCACGGATATGATAATGTACTTGACGCGGGGGTTTTCCTGCAAACGCTTCAGGGCCGCGGCGGCTTTTGAATCTTCCCAGGTCTCTTCTTTTATCGTCATCATCGCCTCATTGCTTATATAGAGTTCAGTATCCGAACAACAAGGGCGGGTCTGAGGCCCGTCCAATCATCATTATTGATAATTCTACCGCACTATTCGAAATCCACCACGGTCTCGTCCTCGGTCAATTGCTTGACCTTCAACTCGGCCTTGTCGAGCAGGCCGGCGCAGCGACCGGCCAAGGCCTGGCCGCGCTCGAAGAGGCCCAGCGCATCGTCCAGGGGTTTCGCTTCATCTTCCAGGGCGGCGACCACGCTCTCCAACTCGGCGAAGGCCTGCTCGTAGGTCAATTTATCTACCGGGGTTGCTTTATCTGCCATATCGAAGTCTCCATGTTCTATTCATCATCCTCGGTCACTTCTGCTCTAAATTCCCCATCGCTGACGCGCACCCGCAGCCCGTCGCCAGTCTGCACATCTTTCACGTTGCGCACCACCTGCCCATCAGCCTTCGTGACCACCGAAAAGCCTCGCCCCAGTACCGCCTCCGGGCTGAGGGCGCTTAAATGTTGGCGCAGGCCGTCCAGTTGGGTGCGGCGGAGTTGCAGACGGTGGGTTAAACTCATGCCTGCCCGGCGGACCAGTTCGTCCAGGCGTTGGCGGCCGGAGCGGATGCGGGTCAGCGGGGAATGCTGCCTCAGGCGGTTTTCCAGGTCGCTCAAAGTCCAACGGGTGTTGGTCAAAATGTTTTGCGCCGCGCTGGTTAAGTCCTGGGTTCGTTCCCGGAGAGCGGCGCGTAGTTCTTCCTGGTCGGGAGTCGCTAACTCGGCGGCGGCGGTGGGCGTGGGGGCGCGCAGGTCGGCGACGAAATCGGCGATGGTGAAATCGGTCTCGTGTCCCACCCCGCTGATGACGGGCGCATCCGAGGCGGCGATGGCCCGCGCCACCAGCTCGTCGTTGAAGGCCCACAAGTCTTCGATAGAGCCGCCGCCCCGCGCCAGCAGGATCACCTCCGGCTGGACGACTCGGTTCAGGCGTTCCAGCGCGGCTACGATAGCGGCCGGGGCGGCGTCGCCTTGCACCGGGCTGGGCGCGAGAATGACCTCCGCCAGGGGGAAGCGACGGCGCAAGGTGTCGAGCATGTCCCGCAGGGCGGCCCCGGTGGGCGAGGTGACGATGCCGATACGGTTGGGCCATTCCGGGATAGGTCGTTTGCGTTCCGGGTCGAACAGGCCCTCCGCCTCCAGGCTGTCCTTCAGGCGCAGGAACTCCTGGTACAGCGCGCCCTCCCCCGCCGGGCGGATCTGGTCGGCGTAAAGCTGGTACTGCCCTCCCGCCTCGTAGACGCTGACGCTGCCATGCACCTCCACCGCCTCGCCGTCCTGGGGCAGGTAGACCTGGCGGACGGCGGTGTTGCGCCACATCACGCAGCGCAGCGAGGCCCCGCTGTCCTTGATGGTGAAATAAAGATGCCCTGAAGCGGGACGGGAGAAATTCGAGACCTCCCCCTCCACCCACAGGTCTTGCAGTACCGTATCGCCCTCCAATAGCTCGCGCAGATACTTGGTCACCTCGGTGACCGACAAGGAGGACGGCTGGAACATCGGCATCTGGCTCATCACACCGGAGGATACACGGGATAGGTCGGGATGTCAACTATCAGGACGGGGGAATCTCTGTTAAAATTAGTTGAGTAGTTTTTTAGTTTGGTAGTTCAGTAGTTATCTTGGAAGATCACTTAGATTACCCGACAGCCAGACTATCCAACCACTCAATTACACGACGAACGATTACTCAACCACCGAACTACCCAACTACCTAACTATCCAACTACCTAACTAAAAAATGAACCACCTCTGGTCCCCCTGGCGTATGGAGTATATAAAGTCCCCCAAGGAAGAAGGCTGTGTGTTCTGCAAGGCCCAGGCCATGACTGACGGCCCGGAGAACTTGATCGTCCACCGCGGGCCGGGGGCTTATCTGATCCTGAACCGTTATCCGTATACGAGCGGCCATCTGATGGTTCTCCCCTTCGTCCACACCGACACCATCGAAAAGCTGGACGCCCAGACCCGGGCCGAGATGCTGGAGTTGGTCACCAAAAGCATGGGCGTCCTGCGGAAATTGTACAACCCGGAGGGCTTCAATCTGGGGGTGAACGTGGGCGCGGCGGCTGGGGCCGGGATCGAGGAGCACGTCCATTTCCACGTCGTCCCCCGCTGGGGCGGCGACACCAACTTCATGTCCTCGGTGGGGGAGACTAGAGTCCTGCCGGAGGCGTTGGAGGAGACGTATAGAAGAGTGCGGGAGGCGTGGGGTAATGAGAATTAGGAATGAGTAGAGGATGAATGTCCAATGACTGTATACAAATACAAACTTGAATCACTCAAGGCGGATATGGATAAAGCAACCAAGAGACAATATCAACCTCTGAAGATACAATACCTTCGCCAAAAACGATGCCTTTTAGCTCAATGAGCCTCTCTAGTAGC
>CBDUUP010000451.1:0-2900 GCA_965370435.1 uncultured Anaerolineales bacterium
GTCGCTCTTGGATAATCCGGCCAGGTTCAGGGTCTTCTTCTTTTTGTCAGCCATGTTAATTCTGCTCCTCGGCCAGGATCTTCTCACAGACCAATTTGGCGGTCAGCGATAGGCCGTCGTGATGGGTCAGGGATACCAGCCGGGAATTGTGCTCCGGCATGTCCAGGGTGAGCAGTTGGTGCATCTGCCCGTCGCGGTTCATCTCCACCACGTAGATCCGCTCGTGGCTGGTGATGAAGTCTTGTTCGACTTGATTGAAGGGCACCGCTCGGATGCGCATGTAATCGGAGGGGAAGCCTTTCTTCTCCAGGTCAACCCGAGCTTCCTGAATAGCCGAGTCGGTTGAGCCAAAGGCGATGATGCCAAACTTGGCCCCCTCCATAGTCTCGACCACCGGCTTGGGTTTCAAGTCACGGGCGTGGTCGTATTTCCGTTTGAGGCGGGCCATCAGTTTCTCGTAGGTCGGGCCGTCTTCGCTGTAACGGGCGTATTCGTCGTGGCCGGTGCCGCGGGTGAAGTAGGCGCTGGCGGGATGCTTGTTGCCCGGCACGGTGCGGTAGGGAATGGCGTCGCCGTCCTCGTCCAGGTAGCGTGCCCACTTTCCCTCCCGCTTCTCCAGGTCGGCCTCCCAGAGGACTTTGCCGCGGTCCATAGGCTTATCGGGGTATTCGAAGGGGTCGGCCATCCACTGGTTCATGCCCATGTCCAGATCGGATAGCACGAAGATGGGAGATTGGATGCGTTCGGCCAGGTCAAAGGCCCGCCAGCCAAACTCGAAGCATTCGTTGACCGTACCAGGCAGAAGGATGATGTTCTGCGTATCGCCGTGGCCGAGGAAGTAGGTCATGGTGAGGTCAGCCTGGGCGGTGCGGGTGGGGAGGCCGGTGCTGGGGCCGACTCGCTGGACGTTCCAGATGACGACGGGGATCTCGGCGAAATAGGCCATCCCAGCGAACTCGGTCATCAAGCTGATGCCCGGCCCGGAGGTGGAGGTCATGGAACGCAGGCCAGACCAGCCGGCGCCCACGGCCATCCCGATGGCGGCCAGTTCGTCCTCGGCCTGCACGATAGCGTAGTTGTTCTTGCCGGTGTCGGCGTCCTTGCGCAGATTGGCGATGTGATGCTCCAGAGATTCGGCCACGCTGGAAGCGGGGGTGATGGGATACCAGGAGACGAACTGCACACCGCCGTAGATAGCGCCCAGCCCGGCGGCGGTGTTGCCGTCGGCCATGATGAGGCCGTCGGTCTTGTCGAGGGACTGGACGAGGTAGGGGTCTTGCTTCTCCAAGTTGTCGGCAGCCCAGGCAGCGGCGGCTTCGATGACGCTCATGTTGAGGGCGATAGGCTTCTCCCGACCGCCGAAGTGGAAGTCCAGGGCCAGGCGGACCTTCTCCATATCAATCCCCAACATATCCGCCAGCACGCCGACGTAAGCCATATTGGCGACGTAATCCCGCAGGGCGGGGACGGCGTCCGACTCTTTGGCCAGGGTTTTGGCGGGGATGGGGTAAATGGCGACGTCGTCGCGGTCTATGGCGAACTTCAGATGGTCGGCGTAGAAGAAGGCGCCGCCGGGGACTACCTTGGCCAAATCCTGGACAAAGGAATCCTTGTTCATGGCGACGACGATCTCGTGCTCGTCGCGGCGGGCGATGAAGCCATCCGCATTCACACGGATGGTGTACCAGGTGGGCAAACCTTGAATGTTGGAGGGGAACATGTTCTTGCCGGAGACGGGGATGCCCATCTTGAATAAGGCCCGCAGCAAGGTGAGGTTGGAGGTCTGGCTGCCGGAGCCGTTGACGGTCCCAACAGTGATGGAAAAGTCGTTCACCACTGGGTCGAGATTGTCGGGGAGGGATTTTACTGTCTTGGGTTGTGCGACGGTCATAGGAATGCTCCTAAAATGGCACTGCGCCCAACATTAGTTTGGGCGCAGGGTTCAATCGGTTCATGATTCAGGCAGGCGATTGTGGATCAGCTCGGAGATCAGGGCGGTATGCTCGGAGAGAATCTGGAAAGCGGCCTGGTTATCTCCGGCGAGAATTTCATCCACCATGCGCTGGTGATAGGTCCAGACTTGCTGCATGTATTTATAGCTGAAGTAGACGTTCAGTCCAACCGCCTCGTATGCTTCCCAATAGGCTTCCAAGATGCCCAGCACAAAGGGGTTTTCCAGGTGGCGGAAGACCAGCATGTGGAGTTGGCGGTGTTCGGCGTGGGGGATGACGGGCGGTTCGGAGCCTAATTTCTTCCAGGCGTTTTCCATCAAGATGAGGAGTTCAGCTTTGTCTTCCTCGGTGAGCTGCTCGACGGCTTCAAACCAGTAGGCTTCCTCGACATGCTTGCGCAGGTCGGAGAATTCCTCGAAGTGGGCGCGGTCCAGGGCGAGGGCGTAGCCCAGGCTCTGGCGTACCGCAGGGGTGAAGCTGTAGGGCAAGCGGCGCATGCCGGTGCGGGGGCGGACTTCGATGAGGCCCAGGGCACGGGCCACCTGCACCTGCTCGCGCAGCTTGGGGACGCCGACGCCGGTCTCAGCGCTCAAATCGTCCAGCGAGGGCAGGCGGACGAGTTGAGCGTCACCGTTGGGGTTTTCGGTTTGGGCGAGGTATTCTAGAAAGCTAAAATCTTTGTGGTTTCCGATCATATTTGTGGTTCTCTTTGTAAATCATAAGATAAATAAGATTATTCTTATTATTAGTAGGATTATACCTTTTTTGGGAGGAAAAGTCAATGATGGGAGTTTGCAGGTTTGCAAGGGGCAGGTTTGCAAGTGGCAAGGATGCAAGTGTGCAAGTATGCAAGTTGCAGGTTGAAGGTTGGAAGGTTGAACGTTCAAGGTTGGGAGAGTGGCGGCGAGGTGGTTCTACCCTCATCCCCGGCCCTTCTCCCTGGCAGGG
>CBDUUP010000452.1:0-2896 GCA_965370435.1 uncultured Anaerolineales bacterium
ATGTTGTTCCAGGTGGACTATCATACAAGCGAATCTCAAGGTAATCGCGTTCTTTTAGTCTATCTGAGAGCATTTTCCACCTATCAAGGGAGTATAATAATTCTTGAAATATGCTTTCTCTATCCCTATTCTCTTGTTGTGCTAAATAATCAACAGCTTTTGATTTGGGGTCAAGAATTAAAATTCGAAACCTTACCATTCTCTCTATAGCTTCTTCAGTTGCTATTTCAAAATCCGGAATTCTAAGAATAGATACCAATGTAGTCCCCATAATATCAACTCTTTGTTTAGTCTTATTAATAACAGAAGATATCTCTGACAAAGCTTTACTTGAATTAATATAAACTTTTGTAATACCACTGGTTGAAAGAGAAGACAATTCTTTTTCATGCTGAATCGATTGTTTTATGTCGAATAAATAATCATTAATTTCATCGCTTTGTTTTTCGAATCTGTTTTCAATCCAGGATGGCAACAAAATTAATAGGAACCCCACCGTTGTAATAGAAGTCCCAAGAACCAAAGAAATTAGAGCTTCATTTTCATCAGAAAATTTAGATAAATACACCATTACCATACCCGATATTAAAAATGTTACCGGAAACAATTTCCTTATAGCACGGTTCATTTGCATTTACCTTTTAAATCTAAGTTATCTGACTAGATGGGTTCTGTCTACTCCGTAATTATATCCTAATACTTTCCTTATTTTGATAAGAATGAAATATTCTCTTTTCATTCATTCAAGTCATGCCATGCAACTAAAATGATTTTGTGGGAAATCTGCCTAGTACTCGGTCAATCTGATTATTTTGGATATCCTACTTGAAATCATATGGACAATCGCTTTTTTTATCCATTATATTTTCAATGACGAAGTACTAGTGAAATTCAGGTCTTTCATCTATGTATTGGAAGAATTGATAGCGGATTAAGCTACAAATAAACTTTGTGTCTTTGTGCCTTCGTGTTAAAAAATCCTCCCCTCCTAATTGCCCGATGGGAATGGTGAACATGGTGGTTTTTTCGTATTTCCCCAGGCTAAATCTGTGCCAAAAACCCACTAACTTGACCACTACCTGCCCGATCCACCATTGACCCCCAAACCGACCTGTAGTATACTTTTCCACCTGGGCGAACGTTACTAACTAGATAGCTTGGAAGGAATACGGTTGCGACAGAAGATACCGATATTCAAACTACGTCTCCCACCCTTGCTTACCCAAGGCCACGGAATGGAAAATCAAATTCCTCCGTGGCCTAAATTGTTTAAGAAGCCCGACTCCGACGATTTTGGCGGCTGGGCTTTTGCTTTTAAGGGAGGTGATAAATGAACCCATAGCCCAAACGTAGCTGTCGATTCAGAAAAAAATTGCCGTTAACTAGTTTATGAGGAGATTTACTTTGGAAGCAAACAAGAAACAAGGCGTTATCACGCCGGTGGTGGCCTGGTTCCTGGCTGCCATGATCCTGTCCAACATCCCCGGAAGAATGGTCTTTGTTCTGCTGGGGGTGTACATAGCGGACGGATTAGGCGCAACCATAGGTCAGATCGGATTGGTCTTCACCCTGGCCTCCATCGTGCCTATGGCGCTGCAGATCCTGGGCGGCTGGCTCTCTGACGCGCTCGGACGCTTGCCCACTATCGCCATAGGATCTGGATTCGGGGTGGCGGGGTACCTCGGTTTTGTCTTCGCCCCCTCCTGGGGATGGATGGCGGCGGCATTGATGCTCCATAACGTGGCCAGTTCGCTGGTGGGGCCGAGTTTTGGGGCCTTCATCGCCGACCAGACCACAGAGGAGAACCGGGGCCGGGTCTTTGGTCTGGTGGATACCCTATACCAGGTAGTTGGCGTGGTTGGCCCGCCTCTGGGAGGCTTCTTGGCCTTCACCTTCGGATTCAAGACCGTGCTGGTGACCGCAGCCATCTTGTATACCCTGGCGACCATCCTGCGCATTTGGATGGCGGTCAGCATCCGCTTCAAGGAGAAGGAAGCTGGCGAGGTGGGGGAAAAACTGACCCTGAAGAACTTGAAGACCAACCTGCTCAAGATGCTGGCCCTGGTCACCGCCGGGGGCGTGCTGACTTGGATCATGGTGACCGATGGGGTGATTGATGTGTCTTTCCGCTTGTCAACGGAAATGAACCCGCTCTTTTTATCCCAGATCGGCGGCATGAACGCCCAGCAGATCGGCTGGGTGAGCGCGGTTTTCAGCATCACGGTGATGGCCCTATCGCTGCCGGGGGGCTGGGTGGCGGACAAGTTGAGCGAACGCTTTGGGATCATCGTGGGATTCTTGCTGGAGTTCTTCGCCATCCTGGTCTTCGTGAACGCCAGGAGCTTCGCCGGCTTTGCCATCTATTCGGTTTTGATGGGCGCGGGGATCGCCCTGGTGAATCCGGCCTACAACACCCTGGTCTCCAAGGTGGTGCCTCACTCCCTGCGGGGCGTCGCCTACGGCTTGTTCTACACCAGCGTCAGCATCCTGGCCCTGCCCTTCCCTTACATCGGCGCATGGCTGTGGGAGCGATTCTCGCCCCAGACGCCCTACATCCTCACCGCGGCGGGCATCCTGCTCTCCATCCTCCCGGTGTGGTTCATGTTCAAGCTGTCCGGGGTGAGCCTGGAAGAAAGCCATCCAGACCCAACCCCGGCGGACTGAGGTTCCTGAACTAACGCCGATTCGGCTAACTAGAGCATATGAAGCAGCCCCGCAGTTGATGCGGGGCTGCTTCGCTTGTTAGAACTTGGTCAAGGAGGGGCGTCTGTAGGTGTAGGAGGCTGTCCCAAAAGAACGAAAAAAGGGGGGGAAAGGAACATCCAAAAAGCTAAAATGGAGGAAGACAAAAAAAACTGGCGGTCAAGAAATGGCCGCCAGTTTGAGCATATTGTGA
>CBDUUP010000453.1:0-2891 GCA_965370435.1 uncultured Anaerolineales bacterium
AAAGTTATTATACACGGAAAACGGTGTTTTTTTAAATACTTGCGCGGACGCCATCGGTTCCTTGACGGGAAGCGGAAGCCTTGATAAACTCGGCAATCGTAAACATCCCTGCCCAACGGAGAAATCCCATGACCGATAACGATCTGTTCGCCAAATTTCCCCAACTCGAAACTGAGCGATTGATCTTGAAAGAATATCTGCCGGACTTCAAAGAGGACGTGTATAAGCTCTTGAGCGACCCTGAAGTTTTGAGGCATGAGACCCGAGAGCCGTTCACCGAACTCGCCCAGGCAGAGCGGTACATCAGCTACCGCACGTTCGTCACCCGCAAAAAGAGCGAGGGGATCATCTGGGCGATGTTCCTCAAAGACCAGGATGAGTTGATCGGGGACATTGGATACAACCATCGTTCAGAATACAACACTGCGATTGGGTATAAATTGAGGCCCGACCACTGGAACCGGGGGCTGATGACGGAGGCCATCCGGGGCGTAGTCAACTTCTTGTACGCTGAAACTGAGACCATAAGGATCGAAGCCGCCACCCGAGTGGATAATCTGGCCTCGGTGAAGGTGTTGGTCAATAATGGGTTTCAAAAAGAGGGCGTCCTGCGGTCAATCGAACATTTCAAGGGTCAATCTTTTGACATGATTTTGTATTCGCTTTTGAGGGGCGAGTACGCCGCTCAAGAGGCGTGATGCAGCGACTAAAGTCGCGCCAACAACTACGAAGTCCACCCTTCGGCGGACTGAAACCCTCTTTTAGTCGGCGAAGGCCGACTTTGTAAAGGTTTGTGCGACTTTAGTCGCTGCGACATTGGTCGCCACCCCCCCCAAGTTGAAATGCACTTACGCGCTCCCCGTCACTTGACACTTCACCGGGCCATTGGTACACTCTGCACGCATCACCACCCAACTATTCTGGAGAAGTTTCTGTCTTAGTCACAATCGAATACCTACACCATGCGTATTTGAGCGCGCCTTGAGGCAGAAACCTATCCATATCCAATTCTTAGACCGTATACAGCCATAGGTGCGTTCCGCCTGTGGCTGTTTTTGATTCCATGCATAGGCTGCAGGAGAGCACAACCATTCACAAACCAAAGGAGCTTTTAGTGTTCCCAGAAATAAAATCAAAGGATTACGGAAAAATCCGTGCCTTGTTCCAACCTTTCGATTACATCCTGCCTCTCCAGGCTGTCCTGGAGGGCAACAACCCGGGCCGCATCTTCGTGGACGACCTCCACCAGCCGAGCGCCGCCCTGGCTCTCACCCCCGAAGGCACCCTGCTGGCGGGAGACGACAGCAACCCGGACACCCTCCAGGCGCTGCGGCGAACCTTCCAGGAGATCTTCACCGGCCAAGTTTTCTCCGGGGCAGATACGGCCATCACCCTGGCCGTCCATCCCCCTTCCTGGGAGGTTCGGCTGCCCGAACTCATCCCCACCCACGAGATTGAACAACTCGACTACTACTATCTAGTCTGCCGGGAATTAAAATTTGACTGGCGCAGCCACCTCCCCGAAGGATACGCCGTCCACCGCGTGGATCAAGCCCTCCTGCATAGTTCGACAATCACCATCCCGGATGACTTCATGGAATGGTCGCGGTTCGAGGCCGGATGGGGATCGGTGGAGAATTTCCTGGAGAAGGGCGCGGGGTTCGCGGTGGTCCACGAGGGCCAAGCGGTCTCCTGGTGCTCGGCGGTGAGCGTGGCCGGAGACCAGATCGAGGTGGGCATCCTGACTCTCCCCGCTCACCGGCGGCGAGGATTAGCGGCCGTCGCCACCGCGGCCACGGTCGAACACTGTCTGAGGGATGGCTTCAAGGCGGTGAGTTGGCAGTGCAACAGCGCCAATACCGCCTCCTGGAAGACCGCCGAGAAAGTCGGATTCGTCAGCGCCCACGAGCACAAGTACTATTACTACATCTTTGACCAGGTGGATCATCTGGCCGAACTGGGTTGGTATCACTTCCAACGGGACGAACACGAGAAAACCCGTCACTACTACGAGCAGGTCTTCGCCCGCCGAGAAGATAACCCGGACTACTACTATCACCTGGCCGCCATCACCTGGGCGGAGGTGGAAAACGCGGAGAAGGCGCTCGAATATTTGCGCGCCGCCGCTCAACGCGGTTGGTCGGCGTACGAGTATACCCGCCAGCACGAGGCATTCGGTTGTTTGCACGGGCGGCCCGAATGGGAGGCGGTATTGAATCAGATGGAAGAGAACGCCGCGTAGGAGCGGAGATAAGCCCTGTCCATACGAGACAGACCCTAAGGGTTTCAGACGACCGCAGGTCGTCAAACCCTTAGGGTCTTGCAGGGGCGAGGGAAAGATTTTACATCCTTATAACAAGAGGCCAATAACTCCCTAATGGGGTAGCGAGACTATAGGGGTAAATCAACTAATTGTAAGGAGAAATATGATGAACCGAAAAATGTTCCCCACCCTTATCGTCCTGCTCGCGTTGAGCTTCTTTTTAGGGGCCTGCGCGGGCAGCGGGGCAGATGAAACCGCCAATTTGTCCGTAGAAAGTCAACCCGGCCAACCCGCTGGCGGTGGACAAACCCCCGATGGCGGAGAGACGCTGCCGGCCCAAAACGGCGGCGGGCAGCCCGACAGTTTCTATCCCTACACCATTGTAGATACCGGCCAGGATGGCTGCTATGACAACAGCCAGTCCATCGCCTGCCCCCAAACCGGGGAGGCTTTCTTCGGCCAGGACGCCCAGTACGCCGGGAACCAGCCCAACTACGTGGACAACGGCGACGGCACGGTCAGCGATCTGAATACCGGGCTGATGTGGCAGCAAACCCCCGACCTGGAGGACAAGTCCACCTTCGTTGAGGCGGTCGCTGGAGCCGAGACCTTCAGCCTCGCCGGGTAC
>CBDUUP010000454.1:0-2888 GCA_965370435.1 uncultured Anaerolineales bacterium
TGCGCTTGGGAGAAAAATAAGCCTTTCCCCATGATAGTATTGCTCTCATTCGCCGCGGAAATGAGATAATTTTCTTCGAAAAGCATTCCGAAAAGGATATCTCCTCACAAAATGAATCCTAACCCATCAGACTCAATCTCCGAGTCCACCCGCCTCCGCCTCGCTGATTTTCTTCGCCGTTACCTCACCGCCGCCTCCTGGGTATATTTCACCTTTCTTTTCGGGTGGCTGGCGGTTTACCTCCTATTCGGCGACCGTTCCGGCTACCTCGGCCACGTCAATAACATGGCCTTCATCTTGTTCCTCCCTCTTCCGCTGGTGATGGCGGTGGCCGTCTATGTCCACCGCCGAGACGTGTGGGTGTGTGTGGGGCTGGGAGCCGCGGCCTTTATTTGGCTTTGGGGCGGCTTGTTTCTCCCGCGTGTCTTCCCGCCTAAAACAGAAGCCCCAACCTTGACCGTGATGACCTATAATGTCCTGGGATTGCATGAATATTCCGGCGCCATCCTCGAAGTGATCCGCCACGAAGACGCCGATGTCGTCATTTTCCAGGAGGTGAATAACGCCCTGGCAAATGTCATCCAAACCACGTTGTCTGATATTTACCCTTACCAGGTCATGGATCCCTACGACGACGTTCGCGGCATGGGCGCTATCAGTAAATATCCAATCTACCCGACCGGTGAGAAATTTGAGTTGTTATGGGTCGGAGAACCCCAGATACTGACTCTAGAGTGGGAAGGCCAAGAGATAACCCTGGTGAATTTCCACATGTGGCCCACCTGGCTGTCCTCGCCCGAAAGCGTCACCGCCAATTACCGCCTCCGTGAGGAGCAGGCCCGTGAACTGGCCGAGTATGCCGAGATTGCCATCCAACGCGGCCCCGTCATCGCCGCCGGGGACGCCAACACCTCCAGCCTCAACGAGGCCTATAAGATCGTCACCCTCCACCTCCGCGACGCCTGGAAAGATGCCGGTTTTGGCCTGGGGCACACCTTTCCCGGCAGCGACATCCCCGAAAGCTCCCGGTGGCGTATCGCCGGGTATCCCGTCCCCCAATGGCTGGTCCGCATAGACTTCATCTTCCCCTCCCACCATTGGAGCGCCCTCACCGCCCACCTGGCCCTCTTCGACCAAGTCTCCGACCACCGCGCCGTCGTCGCCACCCTCACCCTCAAAGAAAATTAATGCCTCTATTTTAAGACTAAACCTCGTAACTATTCACCGTCCATTCCCCACTGACAACTGACCACTGCCTACTGACAACTCTATAGTAAAATTGCCCCCATGCAATCCGTCAACCATCCCACCATCACCACCAACGGCGTAGAGCGTCCCACCCTGGTCGAAGTAGACCTCCCCCGCATCACCGAGAACTACCACGCCATCCAGCGCCATGTTGGGGAAGCCGAAGTCATGGCAATCCTCAAGGCCAACGCCTACGGCCACGGCCTGGTAGAAATCGCCCGCCACATGGAGAAACTCGACGCCGCCTACCTGGGCGTGGCCTATCTTGAGGAAGGCATTCTGCTCCGCGAGATGGGGATCACGACGCCCATCCTGGTTCTGGGCGGCATTATGGGCAGCCAGGTCCCCCTATTCCTGGAGCATGACCTGACCCTGACCGCCTCCTCGGTTGATAAGCTCACCCAGATTGAAGAAACCTCCCGCAAAATGGGCCTGCGAGCCAAAGTGCATCTGAAGATAGACACCGGCATGGAGCGCATAGGGGTTCATTATTACAGCGCGACCGGCCTCCTGGAAGCCTCCCTGAATTTGCAGCATTGCGACATCGAAGGGATTTTCTCCCACTTCGCCAACGCCGACGCCGCCGACCTGACCTTCGCCAATTTGCAGTTAGAGCGTTTCCAGGAAGTTCTCCATTTTTACGAATCGCGCGGCCTGCCCGCGCCCATGCGCCACATGGCCAATTCAGGGGCTTTGCTGCAAATGCCTGAGAGCGTGATGGACATGGTGCGTCCCGGGATCTTGCTGTACGGCGTTTACCCCTCCTCCGAGACAGCCCGTACAATCGCTGTGCGCCCCGCCTTGAGTTGGAAAACTAGAGTGGTTTATTTCAAAGTCGTCCAACCCGGACATCCCGTCAGCTATGGCTCCACCTGGCAAAGCGACCATATGATTCGCGTAGTGACCCTGCCGGTTGGATACGGAGACGGCTATTTCCGCAGCCTATCCAACCAGGCGGAAGTCATCATCCGCGGCAAGAAATACCCCGTGATCGGCCGGGTCTGCATGGACCAAACTATGGTGAACGTCGAGTGGGAGACCGCCTACAACGGAGACGAAGTCATCCTCCTCGGCGAATCTGACCAGCTTGCCATCACCTGCGATGACCTCGCCCAATGGGCCGGAACCATCCCCTACGAAGTCCTCACCAACATCAACACCCGCGTCCCGCGCGTTTATGTAAATAATGATGACTAAAAAAATATCACCACAGAGACACAGAGAACACAGAGTAAAAACTAAATGAAAAAAATTCATAATGGCTATAGTTAATGAACTTACCTATGAAATAATCGGGGCGGCGATTGAAGTGCACAAGGCATTAGGGCCGGGTCTCTTGGAATCTGCCTATGAAAGATGTTTGTGTCACGAGTTAGAGCTCCAAACAATTGAATATCAACGACAATTAAATTTGCCTGTCGAATACAAGGGTGTTCAACTTGATGCGGGCTATCGTATAAATTTATTGGTAAAAAACACAATTGTAGTTGAAATAAAAGCCGTTGATAGCCTCATGCCAATTCATGAAGCCCAAGTCTTAACCTATATGAAACTCGGCGGATGGCAGGTAGGATTATTGATAAATTTCAACGTACAAGTTCTCAAGAAAGGTATCCAACGGCTAGTCATTGGAAATCCCG
>CBDUUP010000455.1:0-2874 GCA_965370435.1 uncultured Anaerolineales bacterium
AGAAGAAAATGCCAATGGCGCAAAATCCAATTGCGGTAACAAAGAGCATGATAACGCTGATAATTAATTCCTCGGCAGCCACACCGCCAAATAGGAAAGCCAGGCTTTGGATGGGGAGGGCGGCAAACAGCAGCAGCGCAATGTAGGATAGCGCTGAGAGCAATTTGCCCATCACCAGAGATCTAGCCGGGAGAAGGGTTGTGCGAAGGAGATCGTAGGTTTGGCTTTCTCGTTCGGTGGAGATAGCGCCGCCGGTGAGGGCCGGAGCGATAAAACTGATGGTGAGGAAATCCATCCCAACCACCATAGCGAAAATTGATTTCCCCAGCGTCTGGCGAATATCTGGGCTGAAAGGGCTGTTGCTGGTAGCAGATATTCCCAGATATACAACACTGGAGGCGCCGCTCAACAAAAGAAGGTACACAGTTAGTATCACGTACGCCCGTCCACCCCGCATCCGCCCTCGAAGCTCCTTGAGAACCACCGGGTTTTGCCGAATCCGATCAATCCACTTGGGAAGGGATCTCCGGGGACTTTTCGCCGTCTCATTTACAATTTCAGTCATATTCCTCTACTCAATTCTATCTTTCTTCCATGCAACTTGCAACCTGTCCTCCTCACGTCACCATCCCTTTCGTAACCTGCATGAACACATCTTCAAGGTCTTGGCTCTCCTCGCTGAAATGGATCACGGGAATGCCCCGCTCTACCAGGCTGGAGAGGATTGCGCTCAAGGCATCATCATCACCATGAAAGCCGATTTCTAGCTGGACGTGTTTCTCGTTATTCTTTGCAGGCAGAACGGTCACATTGTCTACATCTGGAAGGAGGGCCAGTACCTCTTGCGCTTCTTCAACCTTTGACAGCACGGTTACTCGAATTTCACGATGGGCGATGAGCTGCTGCTGCAATTCCTCAAGTTCACCGGCGAGTACCAATTCTCCCGCCTCGATGATGCCGACGTGAGTGCAAATTTCAGCCACGTCGGCCAGAATGTGGGTGGAGAAGAATATTGTTTTCCCCAGGCGCGACAGCTCGACCAGCAGCTCGCGAATTTCTATCCTGGCTCGTGGATCCAATCCCGAGGCCGGTTCATCCAGGATGAGGACTTGAGGATCGTGGATGAGGGTTCGCGCCAGGCTCAAACGCTGCTTCATACCCCTTGAGAGGGTTTCCACCATATCCTCCCGGCGGTGTTCGAGGTCTACAAGTTCTAGCAGATCATCAATTAATTTTTGCCTGTCAATCTCTGGGATGTTGTAGCAGGCTCCGAAGAAATCCAGATATTCCCACACCTTGACATCGTTATAAACCCCAAAGAAATCGGGCATGTAGCCAATGCTCCTCCGAACCTGCCGGGAAGCGTTGCGCACCGAATGGCTGCCGATCAATACGTCGCCCTGGCTCGCTTGCAGCAAAGTTGCCATGATGCGGATGGTGCTGGTCTTTCCGGCGCCGTTGGGTCCTACGAACCCAAACACCGCGCCTTCCTCAACGCTCAGAGTCAAATTATTGACCGCCCGATGCCGGCCATAGCGTTTAGTCAAATCTACGATTTCGATGATAGCCGTCATGTCATCGCTCCACAACTAAAGTGAAATCCAGAGATTCGATTTGGACGAAACCGCTACTGCTCCTGACCTGAACCAAAATATCACCGGTCGGCCCGACATAGCGCTCTGGATTGGGAATATCGTGGTCTCCCCAATTGATGGCGCTCAACTCAACCCAACTTTGGGATGTATGGTCCCAGAGTGAAATTTCCAATCCTGACGGTCCTGAAGTGACGTAGCTGTTCAAGTGCAAGGTGAGTGTCTCTATGGATTGGTAGGGTATCGGTTGGGCCAGCGAAAACATCAATTCGAAACCTTCTTGAGACGAAACGTCCATTTGATAAGGCGATGCGTAACCATAGAGGCCAACGCTAATTGTACTCCAGGTGAACATGCTGGGAGGAAGGGTCAATTGACTTTCTAGCAGGTTGATCTCCGGCGTCAGGGCGATCAAGTACAATGTGCTGTCGAAGGTATTAAAACGCTTCCCATTTACAGATGCCGGGATTGGCGAATCGTTGGTCCAACCCGCCAGATATATCCCTCCCCCGCGGCCTCCATTTCCATCTCTGCCCTGAATCGCGGCGCTGAGCAGGCTGAAACGCTGGAAGCTTTCTTTGTCATCATAGAGTGTGCGTTGCCCCATGATTTCTTGGATGACTGTATCGTTGGCGAAAGGGTAATAGTAACCCATGATAGGCGGCAACATAATTGGGCCGCCTAATGGATTGTAGGAACTACCCCCGGCTTCATTGGCGGGCATGGCGTTAAGAGACATTTGGGTTACCGTAAACGTATCATTTGGACGGAAGGTTCCAACCGATTTCGCGCTTCCAGGAAGCAAGAGCACCGCGTCTTCCAGAATTAGAGAACTCGTATTGGTAACTTCCCCTTCCAGACTGACACCGCGGCTGTCAATAACTAAGCTAAGACTATGAGTGAATACGGGCGCAGGTATTACACCTTCCACTGCCAGGCCGTTTATGCCGCCAATTTCTACGCGGATATTTGGAATTGTGGTTGTCGGGTTGCCCTCCTGGAAAGTCCAATCAGTAATGGAGCTTCCATATGTGAGCGGGATGGGGTGCGGTAAAAAACCTCCCTCAATATCGAGTTGGTAGGTTGAACGGTTAGGAGAGAATAATCCCAGGAGGCCATGCACCTGCGCTTGTTCGATATCCGGCCAAACCTGGACAATGGCCGTCCGATTCAAGATCGGTCTTTTGCCGCGCAGTTGGTTGCCAATCAGGTAGGCGAATACGCTGAAAACGATCACCAACCCTGGAATGGTCACCCAAGCCAATTCCCGCCGTTTGAGCCT
>CBDUUP010000456.1:0-2868 GCA_965370435.1 uncultured Anaerolineales bacterium
CATCCCGGTTGGCGTAAGCGCCTTCGCCGGATAAGTATTCCACCGCTTTGACGCCGTCGGTGACAACCTGTATGGGGATGTCTTTATTGGTTTTTTGGAAAGCGCGCTGGATGAGAAGCGCGTCATTAGGATTGTCCTCTACGAGCAATATGGTACGCCGTTCGGTCTTTATCATTCAATCTCCGCGGACAGTTATTCAGCCAAAAATATGTGTCAAGCTCAAGCTCTGATTCTACCCTGACTTTCTCCCTTTTGCCGGAACTAATAATTCACGGCTATGCGCAATTTCCTGGCTTGACGTATCTTGATCTTTCATAGATACGGAGCAGAGATTGCAAATAGCGATCTAGGCGCGGGACGCTTTTATTTTCTAGCTGCCACCCGCGGACCTACCCACGGCTGGCGAAGAAGACCTGCTTGGTCCTTACTTGGGCGTTTTCCACGTGGATCGGTTTCATACCCGGGTTGGCCGGCTGCCAGATCTTGACGTCATATATGGACATGAAGACCGATTTGGAAACATCTAGAAATCTCTTCAGGTCGGTTTGGGTCGATATGCGGAGATTTCCGTCGAAGCGGAAGAAGCCGACCAAAACGGTGGCCGGTTCCATCTTGCGGTTGGGTTCGTCCACGTCGTAATCGGGGGGTTCGGTGATAGGCGGCATCAGGTGAAAGCCGATGACGGTATCAGAGGGGATGTGGTATTCGGCGAAAGCCACCGGTTTGGGCGGCCCGCTGCCTCCCAGCCTCAGGGTATGGGCCTCATAGAGGGAAATGTAGTCGGGGATTTCCGCGGCCCGCAGGACGATCCCCGGGCGGATTGCTTCATGGGTGATGATCTTTCCCCAGGAGAAAGTGTTGGGCGTGTAGATCATCACCGGGGTGGCTTGTTCTTCGGGGCCTAGATTCTCCAAGCGGGAACCTGAGGGTTCAGGGGTTTGGGATTGTACTTCGGGGGCTTGTTCATCCATAATAGGGTCTCCCGTGAGTGGGGTTATTGGCTATAGTTAGGTTTGTTCTTCCGTGGTTAACTCGCAATGCAAGAACCAGGCCCCTTTGCGTTGGTCTGCGCTTTTGGGCGCCCGGTCGTAGTAGAGGTCGAAGACCTGGCCGTTTTCGGTTTGGACCCGGTAGTAGTCGCGGCCCACACCCCAGGAGCCGCGCCCCTCGGCGACGGCGGCGTGTTGGGGCTGCATATTGCGGGCCATGCGCCCCCGGCGGCGGTAGTCGTGCCACTCGCTTATCAGGGCGGCGACTTGATAGTTTTGGCCTTGCCAGACGAATCCGTCGGGGCAGCCGGGTTTTTTCTCCAGCAGCGGGGGTTTATCGAAATGGATGGCGATGGTCTCGCCAATGAAATGCAGCGGGGTGTAGGTCATAGCAGATCATTCGTGGTGTGGTTGCTTATCTATAGTCTATACTGAATAGCGCAGAAAATCAACCGTCTGGGGGGATAACTTGCCTATTTGTAAAGTCTGGCGGGGTTGCGTAGAGCGTTGGATTATTGTGAGCTAGATAATTTTTTTTACCGCAAAGGCACGAAGAAAAAACATAAAACTTTGTGTCTTTGTGACAGCGAGTAGATAAAATTATCTCAGAGTCATACCCCATAATCAGGGCATTGTAGTTCACGTATCCCCCACATATGGCGGTTTAGAGTCTATCGGCTCAACACCTCGTTCATTTCTGGTGCAATTATGGTGCAACCAGACATCTCCAAGGGCGTCAAAATCTCATCCATGATGGTTGCTGCCTTCTCTTGCATGCCGGGAATCAGGTGTCCGTACACGTCCAGCGTGATGCTGGGTTTGGAATGCCCCAGCCTGCGCGAGACCACGATCACCGGCACGCCGTAATTCAGCATCAACGACGCGGCTGTATGCCGCAGGTCATGGAAACGAATCTCCAGCAGTCCAGCCTGTTTGATGAGGCTCTTGAAGGACTTCCTCAAGGCGACGCTGTCCATCGGCGTGCCAATTGTGGAGGGGAAGATCAATTCCCAATCCTTCCAACGGTCACCGGCAACCTGCCTCTCCTGATACTGGCGCTGCAAGTGTTCTCGCAGCTTCTCAACGGTGGCTTCCCCCAGTGTGATCGTCCGCTTGCCTGCTCTGGTTTTGGGAGCTGCCAGTTCATAGCCACCGCCGACCACCTTCCTCAACTGGCGATGCACTTGTAACGAACGGCGTTCCCAGTCCAGATCATTCCACTTCAGACCGAGGAGTTCCCCCTGGCGCATGCCGGTGGTGATTGCCAGTTGATATAGAGCCAGATGGCGGTCTTCGGTTGCCATCGCAGCGATCATCAATCCCTGCGCCTGGGCATCATCATAGAACCGCATTTCTTTATGCGTCCTCTTGGGCGGCGTGGCAGCGTCCACCGGATTTCGGCCCAGCATCCCCAGTTTGACCGCCTGCTTCAGCGCGCAGCGCAGAACTTCATGGGTTTGCTGCACGGTGCGCAACCCTACCCCCTTCTCTATCTTCCGGTCATAAAGAGACTGGACTTGCTCCGGTCGCAGATTTCCCAGCCTGATCTCACCCAACACCGGGACAATATGATCGCGGATGATCCTCTCGTAGAGATTCCAGGTGGTGGATTGCCGGGAAGACTTGATGCTGACCAGCCATCCAGACAGGAATTCCGCCAGAGGTTTCTCGTCTCCTTTGAAGGAATGCCCGGCGTCAACTTTCTGTACAGTCTCTTTTATCCAGGCCTGACATTCTCGCTGGGTTTTGGCACTGTAACTCAATCGCCTGCCCCCCACACTCACCTGGGCGCGCCAACTGCCATCGGGACGTTTGTAGATCGAACCTTCTTTGTTGCTTCTTCTTTTCGCCATTTCCTTACTCTCCTTTCACTTTCGGA
>CBDUUP010000457.1:0-2853 GCA_965370435.1 uncultured Anaerolineales bacterium
ATATGAATGTGACAACAATCGTCCAGTATTGTGAATGTTAGTAAACACTTCAAGCTGAAGTCTGTTTTTCACATGAGCAATGCCGAATTAGCCAATTTTGTACAAGTTTACCAAAGCAAAAGTATTGAAAAGTTCTAAAAAGTAGCTTGTTTTGAAGAAAATAGCTAAAAATCAACTTTCTTTTTACAAGAATTTTGCGATGAAACTGTCGAGTATGCGGGTTTTATGCAAAAAATCAGGCACTAATAATATTGGATAGATTATATCTAGTTCATATTGAGAATTCCTGTACCCACCCCTTCACCAACCAAGCCACTCCCCCCACATGGTATAATCCCCGTTTGCCCTAAACCAAACCCACGCGGAGAGACACCCCTTGACCGCCTCTACCACCCAACCATCCTACGACCTCAAAAACACCCTCACCCCCAACCGCCTGGTGGGATTATGGCGGATGATGACCGGATTCAAATTGGTGTACCTGGGCGCAACGTTGGGACTGAGCATCGCCACCGTGGCTCGGACCGGCACCGCTTACCTCATTCGCTACCTGATAGACGAAGCGCTGCCGCGGGACGATTTCGGCGGGGATTTGCCCTTCATCGCGCTGGGATTTGTGGGGCTGGCGTTGGTGCAGGGATCGTTCACCTTCATGAGCGGGCGTTGGGCCGCCCACACCGCCGAGGGCATCGCCCGCCGTCTGCGGAATTACATCTACGACCACCTCCAGCGGCTATCCTTCACCTACCACGACCAGGCCAAGACCGGCGAGCTGGTCCAGCGGGCCTCCTCCGACGTGGACACGGTGCGCCGCTTCTACGCCGAGCAGGCTATCGGCTTCGGCCGCATCTCGCTGCTCTTCATCATCAACTTCATCGGCATCCTGACCCTGAACGTGAAGCTGGCCTTCATCTCCGTCGTCATCGTGCCGGTCAACATCCTGGCCTCCTACCTCTTCTTCAAGCGATTGATGAAGGTCTACGAGGAGTATCAAGAGCAGGACGCGGTGGTCTCCACCCGGATACAAGAGAACCTTTCCGGGGTGCGGGTGGTGAAGGCTTTCGCCCGCCAGGACTATGAGATCGACAAGTTTGAGACCGAGAATTGGAAGAAATTCACTCTGGGCCGCAGATATATGCGCATGCACTCCTTCTACTGGCCGCTCTCCGACATCCTTTCCGCCGGGCAGATGCTGGCCGGGTTCACCATCGGCGCGCTGATGGCCATCAACGGGGAGATCACCGTGGGCACTTACCTGGCCTACGCCGGGATGGTGGTCCTCATCATCTGGCCCATGCGGATGCTGGGACGCTTGATCGTGCAGATGTCCAGCGGGCTGGTCTCCTTCAAGCGGGTCTCCGACATCATCCAGGAGGAACGCGAACCCATGACGGCGGGCGACCACCTCCCCGACGGCGACCTGCGCGGCGAGGTGGTGTTCGACAAGCTCAACTTCGCCTATGACGAGGAAAGCCCCGTCCTGAATGACATCAACCTCCACTGCCAGCCGGGACAGGCCATCGCCCTGCTGGGGTCAACCGGGTCGGGGAAAACCTCCCTGGTCAACCTGCTGCCCCGCTTCTATGAATATACCGATGGCAGCCTGACCCTGGACGGCGTGGAACTCAACCGCTATCCCCGCCACTACCTGCGCAAGCAGATCGGCATTGTGGAGCAGGAGCCGTTCCTCTTCTCCCGCACGATTCGTGAGAACATCGCTTTCGGCGTGGATAGAGAAGTGAGCGATGAAGAGATCGAGGCCGCGGCCCGCGCCGCCGCCATCCACGAGGTGGTCGAATCCTTCCCCGAGGGGTACAACACCCTGGTCGGCGAGAAGGGCGTGACGCTCTCCGGCGGGCAGAAGCAGCGCGTCGCCATCGCCCGCACCTTGCTCAAAGACCCCCGCATCCTCATCCTGGACGACTCCACCTCCTCGGTGGATACCGAGACCGAAGCCGTGATTCGGGCCGCCCTGCGCACTCTGATGGAAGGCCGCACCACCTTCATCATCGCCCACCGCATCCAGAGCGTGATGAACGCCGACCAGATCCTGGTGCTGGACAAGGGCGAGATCGTCCAGCGCGGCGTCCACGAGGAATTACTGAAAGACGAGGAAGGAATCTACCGGCGCATCTTCGACCTGCAAGCCCGCATCGAAGACGAACTGGAAAAGGAGCTGGCCCGTGTCTGACGAGTACGAATTCGAAGAGGAAGACTTTACCACCCAGTTCAACGGGAAGACCTTCCTGCGCATCGCCGCCCAGATCAAGCCCCACTGGCGTCAGGCGGTCGGCTTCTTGTTCGCTATCGGGTTGGTCGCCACGGTCGATTCCTACATGACCTTCCTCAGCAAGCGGATCATTGACGAGGGCATCCTGGGCCAAGACCCGGATGCGCTGGTTGGCATCGTCACTATTTACGCCTCCCTCATCCTGGTGCAGGCGGCGGGGGTGTTCACCTTCGTATACCTGGCTGGGACGCTGGGCGAGCGGGTGCAGTACGACCTGCGCAAGAAGATGTTCAACCACCTGCAGACCCTCTCCTTCTCTGATTTTGACCGCACCCCGGTGGGCTGGCTGATGGCCCGGTTGACCTCCGATTCCTCCCGCATGGCTGAGTTGGTGACCTGGGGCTTCCTGGATGTCACCTGGGCCGTGATGAACATCCTCTCAGCCTTGGTCTTCATGTTCATCATCAACTGGAAGCTGGCCTTGATCGTCTTGATGGCGGTCCCCATCCTTTTGATCGTGGCCGGGGTGTTCAAGAAGAAGATCCTGGTGGAGTTCCGCCTGGTGCGCAAGATGAACTCCAAGATCACCGGGGCCTACAACGAGAACATCACCGGCGTCCGGG
>CBDUUP010000458.1:0-2849 GCA_965370435.1 uncultured Anaerolineales bacterium
CTTATCCCGTACCCTTGCCTGGCTGCGGGCAGAGAATATTGTGTAAACGATACCTGAACCCAAACTCTAACCATATATGGAGGTATTTCTGTGGACGGAAAAAATAGATTTTTCACTCCTGGGACCTATACCCTAACCCGGCTTGAGTATTTCTTTGTCTTGCTGGCGCTGATCGTTCTCGCCATTATTCAAAGGAGTGAGATCAATTGGTGGATATTTGCGGCGATGATCGCCGTGACTGACGGGGTCGGCTACGTAGCCGGCGCTATTGCATACCGTCGCAAGAAAGAGGGCCAAGAGATCAATTCCATATATTACGTACTTTACAACATCTTGCACAGCCTCTTTTTTGTGGCTCTGGTTGTAGGCCTGTGGTGGTTAGCCTTTGGCCCGGATTGGACCTTGCTGGCTATGCCCATCCATCTCTGCACGGATCGCTCGGTTTTTGGCAACTTCTTCAAACCTATTGGGGGGGTTGAATTTGAACCTGTGGTTCATCCCGCCTTTGCAGAGTTTGAAAAAAAGTTTGAACAATCCCGCCAATCCAAGCAATCTCCTGGATCTATGGCTTCTAAAAACTCTCCCCCTAATCCAGCTTCAGAGCAAGGCAGGTCCCCTAGTGAGTGACGCGGTAAACTCCCGAAAGGGCTTCGCCAACCTGTTATCCAGGTACGCCGATCACCCTTCTGCATTTCTGGCGGTGAACCGAGAGACAAAACAATTTACCTCTCCGGTCTCCAAAGGCTTTATCGCCTACCGGCCAAGGGGAGATTTCCTCTACCAGATAGGCAACGTGTTCGCCCCAACTGATAAACAGCCAGCCTTATTGGATGATTTTCGGGCTTTTGCTCAGGAGCAAAACAAACGCATCTGCGCCATCCAGATCCGCGAGGCTGACATCCCGATGTATCAAGAGGCTGGCTTCCGAATCAACCAACTGGGATTATCCTACACGATTGACTTGAAGAAATTTACTCTGGCGGGGACCCCATTTCAGAAACTGCGCAACAAGATCAGCCGGGCGCGTAGAGCGAAAGTTGAAGTGATTGAATTGAAGTCTGCGCTCCCGGATTCTGATCAATATGAAAAACAGATGGAGACGGTAACCTCAGATTGGCTAAAAAGCAAAGGGCCGGGGAAAAAGCTGCTCCAGTTTATGGTGGGCGAGTATGGCGATGAGCTTGATTCCATGCGGCGTATTTTCATCGGCGTGAAAGATGAGAGGGTCGTTGGCTTCATCACTTACGTGCCCAGCTATGGGACGCTGCCTGGAGTTATGCACGACCTCAGCCGCCGTATCCACGATGCGCCTCCGGGAGCGCTGGAACTCATCAATTCGACAGCTATCCAGCGTTTTATAGACGAGGAAGTCCCCTACCTTCATTTTGGACACACACCTTGCGTGGGCATAGCCGAAGAAACCGACAAATATGTAGGACGAAGTAATGCGGTGGCTTGGGTGTTAAACTTAATTGCCGAACGCGGCCACGTAATATACCCGGCCAAAAGTCAAGTCAAATATAAGTTGAAATGGAACCCCCAAATTATCTCTCCAGAGTACGTAGCCTTTGAGGAGAAGTTCAGCTTGAGCCTGGTTTGGTCGTTGCTGAGGCTCACCAATGCAATTTAACCTCATTGGCCCTGGAAGATAATGGACAACATAAATTGGACTTCGGGAAAAAGCTATTGGCTTGACACGCTGGCCACCTCTCCCTGCGCCCCGCTAAAAGGAAACCCCGAAGCTGAAATCACCATCATCGGGGGTGGGCTAACGGGCTTGTCTGCTGCATATCATTTAGTCAACCAGCGACCAGACCTTGACATCGTTTTAGTAGAGGCCGGTTCGATAGGAAGCGGCGCCAGCGGCCGGAACACTGGCATGGTGGGACCGGGGATTGGCGATTCGATTTCGGCTTTATGCCGTCAATTTGGGGATAGGAAGGCCAGGCAAATCTATCAGGCGACGCTGGATGCTTTTGAAATGGCTATCAAGATCATTGAAAAGGAGGCCTTGTCCTGTGACCTTGAGATCACCGGCCAAGTCAAAGCAGCGCTGACGGAACGACAGGCCGAAAAGCTAAAAAAGCGCGCGGAGACCTACGACCGTTTGGGTTTTGAGGTGGCTTATCTGAACCAGGACGATATTGCAGAGGTCATCGGCGTTGGACCCTACATAGGAGGACTGTATTATCCCCGAATCGGGCTGATAAACCCGGCGAAACTGTGCCGAGAACTCAAAGAAGTGATCTTGGCCCGGGGTGTGCGAGTTTATGAGAAGACCCCGGTGCGCTCGGTGAACCCCGGAAATCCAGCCCGGCTCAGGCTAGATGAAGGCGTTCTTACTACCAAGCGAGTGATCCTCGCCACCAACGCGTACACCGCTCACCTCAAATTACTTGAGGGTCAGGTGATTCCTATCCACACCCACGTATTAGTGACTGAGCGGTTGACAGATCGCCAACTTTCAAGCCTGGGCTGGCCGAGGCGGGACGCCATCGTGGGGGCCAATAATTGTTTCAACTACTTCCGCCTGACACCTGATAACCGGATCATGTTTGGAGGAGGCCGTCCCGTATACCGGGCCTCGGCTGCTAATTTGCGCGCTGGGGCGACCGAAGTATCAACGCCCAGAATTTGGGAGACCCTCCGCGGCGAATTCTACAAGACCTTTCCCAGCTTGAACGAAGTGAAGATCATCCAAGGCTGGTCCGGGCCTATGGGCTTTACCCTAGACCGACTCCCCCTCTTGGGAGAGTTATCAGAAGCTCCAGATGCGCTATTCGCAGGCGGATGGAATGGACACGGCTTGACCCTGGCAATGAGCAGCGGAGCCACAATAGCAAATCTCG
>CBDUUP010000459.1:0-2849 GCA_965370435.1 uncultured Anaerolineales bacterium
CTTTTGAGGAAGGTGTTCAATTGATGTTAGATAATATTGACCGCTGGATATATGCTCCACTTTGGACGCCGAAGACGGTAGAAGAGGCTACTAGGGATTGGTTTAGATTCCTTTCAGGAGATGAACGAGGGATAACCAAGACCACCTCGGTTCCTGCATCCAGCGCTGAAGTGATATTCAATCGTCCTCCGGCGCTCAACGCCCGGTCTTGCATCCCTATCAGTCCGACTTGATCCCCATTTTGAGACCCGGCCCTTTCTAACGGAAACCCTTTTCCATCATCGGCCACGGTGACCTCAATCTCGTCAATGGAAAACCGCAGCGTTATTTCCACCTGGGTCGCCTGGGCGTGTTTGCAGGCATTGTTGAGCGATTCCTGGATGATGCGGTAGGCGGCAATTTCAGCCTGGGGAGAGAACCGGCAGGGAGGGCCGTGGATGATTATCCGCGGCCGGATACCGGTCATTTCCTCGAAATCCTCCGCCAACTGTTCTACCGCTGGCGCAATCCCGGCGGTGTCCAGCGTGTGAGGGCGGAGGTCGTAGATCACCCGTCTCAATTCTAGTACCGCATCTTTCAAGAGCTTTCGGGCTTTCTCCTGTTTCGCCCTGACCCCCTCGGAGGCTTCGGGGAATTGTGCGATGGCGGCTTGAATTTCATACAATCCGCCGATCATGGATTGCACAACCCCGTCGTGGATGTCGGCGGCGATCCTGGCCCGCTCTTTTTCTTGCACCTGAACCATATTGGCAAAAGCCCGTTCCAGCTCATCGCTTTCGGATGCAAGCTGTTCCTGGGCCTCGGTCAACGCTTCAAGCTGTTCCACCGCGATCTGGTAGAGCCGAATCTTCTCCAGGGCCGCCCCAGCCTGGTTGGCGAAGGTCGCCAGGAGATGCCCGTGCCGCTGGGTGAAATGGCAGTCGGGGTTGGCGCTGAGCACCGTTAACGCGCCTTTGGACTCTCCCTTGACCATCAAGGGCGCGCCCAGGGTGGCGTGAAATTTATATTGGGCCAACTCTTTGATCTGGTAAGGGTAATTCTCGTAATCATCCAGGAAAACGACCCGGCCATGTTTCGCTACGTGGCTGGTGAAGCTGTCGCGTGCGCCGAACTCCCTTCCAGGAAATGCGATGGGTAAGTTGCAGGCTACCACATCCTGGAAAACCTGTTTCTCCGCATCCCATAACCCGATGATGCCCGCATCCGCATTCAAGAGCTTCACCGCTTCTTCAACAATTCCGTTCAGCACAAATTCCAGATCGTGATCGGAGGTGATAAGCTGCCCGATTCGGCTTAAGGCTTGAATTTCAGTTAAGCTTCCCTCAATCTCGTCCAACGCTGCCGCCATGGCCTGATCCCACGGAGGCCCGGCGCTGAGTAAGCCGAAAAACTGCTGCCCATCCGGTTTTCTTCCGGCGATGGATTTCGCCCTGGACGACAGCCGGGAGATGGGCGCGGTCGCCCAACGGAGGAGAAACAAACCTAAAAGGAAGGATAGTAAACCCACGGCCAAGATCAATCCCCAACTTGAATCACCACCCAATAACCAGAGCGCCAGGACTATTAAAGGCCCCACCGTTCCCAGAACGGCGAGAACTAGCTTGGCCTGAAAGGAGAGCCGGGTCCTCGCCCCTGAACGCTCAGTGATGAACTCTATTTCTCGGTCAGAGTCTTTTTGGGTTGGCGGTTGTACGCCAGCAATATCATGGGTCAACGTGGTCTCTTATTGGCTCGTGATCGCCTCGCACGGCGTGGTTCTTTCGGAAGCATATTATAAACCATTGGTAGACATCAACCGCAAACAGCTTTACCCTTCCCAATTATTGAGATGCAACCAATCTGGATTAAATCTGATACCAGGTAGTCGTTGACCTGTAAGTAGTACCTGTGCGAGAATCCAGATATGGGATACTTATTATCCATTTGTGTAAAAGGCGGCTGGCGTGAACGACTGGTTTGAAGTCCAAGAGATCGAAGAGGGACTCTGGGCTATCCGCGAGCCGCGCCACGCCGAGGATGTCATCTCCTACCTTATCATGGGGAGTGAACGTTCGATCCTTTTCGATACCGGTATGGGCATCGCCAACATCCAAGAGATCGTGGAAGGCTTGACCCAATCTCCCATTCTGGTGGTGAATTCCCATTCCCATTACGACCACGTTGGGGACAATTTCCGCTTCCAGAATATCGCCATCCATCGCAGCGAAGCCCGTAATCTCAAGCAGGAGGTTGACGCCGAATTCCTGGCTGGTGCGATGGCTCCCGATATGTTTCGCCCCTATCCGCCAGAAGGTTTCGACCCAGAAGGATTTTACATCCAGCCATCCAAGGCCACCCAGCTTCTCAAAGAGGGTGACAGTCTTTCGCTAGGAGATCGCACCCTGGAGGTCATCCACACCCCAGGCCATTCCCCCGGCAGCATTTGCTTGTGGGAGCCAGCCCGCGGGTTGCTGTTCACCGGTGATACCTTGTACGACGGCCCCATCTACGCCCAACTGCCCGGATCGGATTTCGACGCCTATCAAGACAGCCTTGACCGGTTGTGCCTCCTCGTCCCGCAAACCCGATTGCTTCTCCCCTCCCACAACGCCACGCCCCTTGAACCGGAGTTCGTTCTCCATATCACCCAGGTATTTCAGAAAATTACCCAGGGAGGGGTCAAATATTGGTTCGAAGACATGCCCTGGGGCCGTACCCGAGTCTACAAATTGGATGACACCATAATCTATGTGAAATAAACTCATCACTCTCAATTCACCATTCTCTAATCTCGAATCCTCATTCTTGCTCCAAAAATCGCATCATTTCCACTATAATTAGCAGCGTTCCTTTTTATATTGTCTAATATA
>CBDUUP010000460.1:0-2835 GCA_965370435.1 uncultured Anaerolineales bacterium
GTTGGGGAGGGAGTATCCCAATAGTTTGCCGCTTGACAGTATCAAAAATTTTTTCACCACAGAGACACAGAGAACACAGAGTTTTAAAAACTTTTTTTCTGGGGCGCAATAATTGGGAGATTTCGCTGCGGTTAGATCAGGGGTTGGTTTTGAGGTGGGTGAGTTGGTGGGTGAAGCGGGCGGGCATCAGGCCGAAGGCGCTAGGGATGGTGTCGAGGGCGGTGGTGCGGTTGGTGGCGAGGTAGTCGAGCCAGTAGATTGAGACCGGCATGGTGGGGAAAAGATAGTCCAGGATCACGGTGAGGATGCGCAGATAGGATAGGCGCATCGAAACCAGGTTGCGCTGAAGGCCGATCACGTCCATGATGGTTTCGATAATCTGGCGGAAAGTGAAATATTCAGAGCCGCCCACTTCGTAGATTTGATTGCGGGTCGTGTCGTCGTCCAGCGACCAGAGCAGGCAGGTGACCAGGTCTTCTACCCAGAGGGGTTGAAGGAGCATGTCGCCTTCGCCAGGGAGGAGGAAAACGGCGGGGACAGAACGGAGAAGGCTTGCCAGGGCGTTGGTGAAGCGATCCTTTTCCCCAAACAAAATGGCCGAGCGCATGATGGTGTAGTCCACTCCGCATTGGCGGATATGCTCTTCGGCGATGCCTTTGGCTTTATGCACGGGATAGGCGGCGGCGCGGTTGGCGCCCAAATGACTGAGGTAAAAAATGCGCTTCACGCCAGCCTGGGCGGCAGCCTGGGCGACGGCCAACGATCCTTGCACATCAGTTTCATGGAGATTGGCGGAGGGTCCGCTCCACTCGCCGCCCGCAAGATGATAAACCACCTTCACGCCAACCATAGCAGCCCGCAAGCCGCGATCATCGTTGAGGCCGCTCACGGCCACTTCTACGGGCACACTGCGGGGGAGTTTTGGGGATTCAGGGGAGGGTCGGACCAGCGTCCGAACCTGGTGGCCGGCTTCCGCCAGCCGCAGGATCAGCGATTGTCCAACAAAGCCTGTACCACCGGTGACTAAGATCATAAGCGTTAGAAGGTTGGAACGTTTGAACGTTGAAACGTTAGAACGTGGGAACGATTAGGAGATTATAGCATGGTCGAAATCATGCAAGGTATTGATGGCGCCCTTCGGCAGGCTCAGGGCGCTGGGCACCGATTTACACTTTGATGTTTGTGCAATCGATTTTTGGAGGCGATTACGGTGGCACAAGTCTTGCAACAGGAAAGGTAAGACCAAATTGGAGGCTCTGATGGAAAAAATGCCCGCGCCAGCCTATAATACTCGGCTGGGATTTCATTACTTCCCGGACACATTACATTACCGGGAAAGCGATTTGCAGGCCTGGCTGCCTGAATTACGCGCTTTGGGGGCGTCTTGGGTAACGCTGATCGCGCCGCAGGACCGGTGCATCCCGGAGCAATTCATCCGGGGGATGTTGAAGGCCGATATTCAACCGATCTTGCAATTTCAACTCCCTTTGAACGGCAAACTAAAACCAGAAAACCTGGGGCTGCTGTTTGAAACTTACGCCCGGTGGGGAGTGCATTATGCCTCCCTATTCGACCGGCCGAATGTACGCGATTCCTGGCCGGCGTATGCGTGGATGCAGCGAGACCTGGTGGAACGATATTTAGATTTGTATTTACCGCTGGCGGAAGCGTCCTGCAATGCAGGACTGATCCCGGTCTTTTCGCCCCTGGAGCCAGGGGGGGATTATTGGGATACGGCTTTCCTGCGGGGTGCGCTGGAGGGGATATACCGGCGGGGATATTCCCAAATCCTGGAAAAAATGGTGTTGGGCGCATACGCCTGGACGTATAACCGCACGCTCAATTGGGGCGCGGGGGGGCCGGAAAGATGGCCGGGGGCGCGGCCCTATTCAACACCCGATGGCGAGGAAGACCAGCTAGGCTTCCGCATTTTCGATTGGTACCAGGCTATCAGCCAGGCTGTGCTGGGAGAAAAACGCCCCATCCTGCTCATGGGGGCAGGATGCCGGATGGATGAGGCCGATACCGATCCGCAAGTTGAGGCCGGGGAGCACGCCAAACGTAATCTAGCGGTGGCGCAAGTGATGACGGGGAGATTCAAAAAAGGCATGTATGAACCGGTTCCGGCGGAGGTCTTGGCGGGGAACTTCTGGCTATTGGCGGCCGCGCCGGACAGCCCCCAGGCGAACCAAGCCTGGTTCCAGCCGGAGGGGAAGACTTTGCCAGCCGTCGGAGCGCTGCGCCAATGGATGGCGGAGCAGATCGATTCCGTCAAAGCGAGCCAAACTAAATCGAATCCTGAACGCACGGCGAACAAACATCCTATCAAGCATTACTTGCTGCTGCCGAAATACGATTGGGGCATCGCCGATCACCATCTGGAGGCGGTGCGGCCATTCGTAAAAAAGCACACACCGACAATAGGCTTTTCCACGGAGGAGGCCTTCCATGCGGCCCGGGTGACGGTGATTGGCGGGCCGGAAATGTTTCCCGATGAAACGCTCTCCAGGCTACGATCTTCTGGTTGCGTGGTGGAGAGAGTTAATGGAGACGGCACGAGTATTGCAACTCAATTGGCGTCGTTATAACTTATTAAAAACTTTTCACCACAGAGACACAGAGTTCGCAGAGAAAAACAAAAAAATATTAAAAAATCTATTTGTTATTTTCTTCTGAGAGGATACTATGACTGAGAATGTATTTTCACCGGCGGCACAATTGAATCCGATCGCGGTTCGGCCACCGACGTTGAAGGTGGTTGGGTTACCGCCGGCGAGTACTTCGTGGAGCAGCCTTTCGGCGCCCAGCGGAATGGGACCTGCAGTCTCTCCAGGG
>CBDUUP010000461.1:0-2834 GCA_965370435.1 uncultured Anaerolineales bacterium
TACGTAATAGACGGTGAGTTGTGTTATATTTTTCATCAGTCTTATGAAACGAAGAACGCCTATCTTGTTTATCCTTCTCATCGCGGCATTCATTCTGTCCGCTTGCGGGTCTCCGGCCAATTCTATGACAGTAAGCGAGGCCTGGGCGCGCCCAGGCATTGCCGGAGGGATTAGCGGAGTATTTTTCACGGTCACCAATTCCACCGGCGAAGACGAAAAGCTTCTAAGCGCTGAGTCGGATATTGCCTTGGCGGTGGAGATCCACAAGAGTACGATGGTTGAAGGCGGCGCGATGCAGATGATGCCGCAGGAATGGGTGGAGATACTGGCGAACAGCGAAATAAAATTCGAGCCGGGCAGTTTGCATTTGATGTTGGTTGAATTGAAGAATGATCTTCGGGCGGGTGACAGTATTTCCCTCTCTCTGGTGTTCGAGCAAGCCGGAACGATAACGTTAACGGTGGAAGTTCAGGAACGTTAGGTAAATACTTCTGCGACGCCAATCTCTAAGTGCATTGTTAAGCTCAATGGCGGTGAAATATTGAAACACTGAATCACTGAAAAACTGATTCACTGAAAAGCTTTTCCCCTGATAAACTCAATGTAATAATGATTTCAATAAGATGGGAAGAAGTTACAAATATCAGCTTAACATTGCACTAAGAATATTTCTCTCCCAACGACTCTCTCCGGTTTACAAAAACAGGATATCCAATCGCCAGGATGGAAGCGAAAGAGAACCATTGAAGCGCGTAGCTGAGATGGTTCCCTTCGGTAAGTTCTAGATCAAATGGGTTGCGGTAAGGGTATTCGATTCTGACTGGCTCTGCCGCCTGTTGAATATAAACATCCAGGATGGGATAGGGAATCTGCTCTTCAATCCGGGCCAGATTGACCAAAGACCAGGCATCAAGACCGGTCTCGCCCGGGGCTAATGTGGGATCGGCAACGCCGCCAAGCTGGGGACTCTCCTGGGGACGGCGCAGTGTTCCTAACACGGTCACCTCTCCGGGTTCGTCAAATTGGGGCCAGTTGGCCGGGTCTGCATTCTCCATCGGAATCCAGCCTCGGTCAACTATAACAGCCATATCAGTGTCTGTTATACGAAGCGGGGTGAGCAAATGGACGCCCAACAAATCGCGCCAGCCCTGGTTGCGCAAGGAAACCTGATAGTCGAAGTCATACTGTCCGGTCACGGTCACGGTGCGGTATTCCAAAGAAAAAAGGTCGGCATGGATGGACTCGGCGGTCAGCGCGAGAGGTGGAGAATCTAGTTGCTCCTGAACTCTGGCGTTGTAGGCTCGCCGTTGATCGAGGCGGTCAAGCTGCCAGAATCCCAGACGGACTAAAACGGCCACGCCAGCAATGGCGAGCAGAGTCGCCCACCACCAGCGGCGGCTGAAGAGACGGAGAAGAATCATCGGTTATGGATCAACAGTCTCTATGGGTAATGGATCTTCTTTTGATTTGCCGATGGGGAAGAGCAATAGACTGTAAAGATAAAAGAAGGCGATGGTGGGCGGGGCAGCAAAGAGCAGGGCGTTGATACGATCCAGGAATGTGGTGGCAGGACGCACGTCCAGGCCGAGGTAGTTGGTGGGCTGGAAAGAGCATTCAAAGGCGAAATTATCAGCCTCATCCAATACCAGGCTGCCGCTGGTGCCCGGCGGCACCCAAACTGGGCCGAGTTGGTGGTCCACCACGTCCTGATTGACGACCACCAGCGTATCCCCCAGAACGAAGGTCATCTCGTCGGGGATGGAAGGCACTGGCTCACCGGCCGCGACGCGGTCGGCGGTCCCCTCAGGGACGACGATCTCGATGGTTGTCGGTCCGCGGTCGGTGTCGGATTTCAGGAAGTAATGGCCGACTTCACTGAGGAGGGCGACAAAAAACAGGGAAATGAGAGCCACCAGAAGCAGCCGCCGGATATAGAGATTGAAGGATGGTTTTTCTTGTGGGGTCGTCATATGAATTCATTCCCTCAATAAATACAACACGTCTTGGATCATGTCCTCGGTCTCCATGCCAAAGGGGAAGGTCAGGCGCAGATCGCCGTTTTTATCAATCACGTAGACGCGAACCGTGTGGGTGACCGAATAGCCCAGTGCGCTGTTGATCTCCTCTTGTTCGACGAAGACCAGATAATCGTCCCAGACGGCTTGTAGCGTGTCTAACTCGCCGGAGAGGCCGATGAAGGTTGGATGGAAGTTATTCAGGTAAGCCCCGATGCGTTCACGGGTATCAATCTCGGGGTCTACGGTGATGAAAAGGAAGACGACCTCATCGGCCTGGTCTCCCACCCGTTCGAGGATCTGTTTGAATTCAAACATCGTGGTGGGGCAAAAATCGGGGCAATTGGTGTACCCGAAATATATCAAGACCACTTGCCCGCGGTGGTCGCTCATGCGGAAAGGGTTTCCGTGCTGGTCTATCAACTCAAAATCGGAGGCCGGTAAAGGCGGGTCGAAGAATGACCCCCTGAAGGTGTATAACCGGTCGGTGATCAGGCTGCCTGCGTAGACCACCACCATTCCCGCCAACATCGCCAACAGGATCAAGACAACGGATCTTCCTTTCATACAACCTCCCCGCTAGATCACAGCGCCAATCAAATACAGCGCAGGGTAGAAGAAAATCCACACGACGTCTATGAAGTGCCAGTAAACGGCGCAAGCTTCGACGGCCCAATGGCGCTCGGGGGTGTACAAGCCTTTACGCCCGTTGCGGTACACGATTGCGAGGAAGATCACGCCGGTCAGGACGTGGAAAGCGTGCATGCCGGTCATCATATAGAAGACGGCCCCTTCCACCCCATCAGCAGGGCCAAAGGG
>CBDUUP010000462.1:0-2799 GCA_965370435.1 uncultured Anaerolineales bacterium
CGGTGTCTAGGAATTTTTTGTATTTTTCTGGTCAGCGACTGAAGTCGCACGGACGTTTACGAAGTCGGCCCTTCGGGTGAGCCTCAGGACGAGGCCTTCGCCGACTAAAACCAAGCAGCTATGCTTTATGAAATCTCTAATTTGCTGATTCCAACACTTTTCCAAACGCTTCCACGGTCTGTTCCACCGCGGGGTCGTCAATCCAGAAGTGGGTGACGAGGCGGAAGCCGCGAGCGCTGGTTATGCCGGTCAATATCCCCAATTCTTTTAGTTTCGAATACACTTCAGTAACACTCAGGGAGACTTCATCCGTCAGAGAGACGTAGACCATGTTGGTGTGAGGTGTTCCGGGGGATAAGGTTAGACCAGGGATCTCAGATAGTTTTTGGGCCAGGAGGTTGGCCCGGGCGTGGTCGTCGGCCAAGCGTTCGACCATTTCCTCCAGGGCGACGATGCCGGCGGCGGCCAAAATGCCAGCCTGACGCATGCCGCCGCCAAGCTGTTTCCGGGCGCGGTGGGCGCGGGCGATGAAGTCCGCTGAACCGCACAGCGCTGAACCGACCGGCGCGCATAACGCCTTGCTCAGGCAGAAGGTCACCGAATCGACTGGCGCGGTCAAGTCAGCGGCGGGAACACCCAGGCTAACGGCTGCGTTGAAGATGCGGGCGCCGTCCAGGTGGACCTTGAGGCCATGCTCTTCGGCAAGATCGCCGACAGATTGGGTGTATTCCACGCTCAAGACTGCCCCGCCGCAGCGGTTTTGGGTATTTTCCAGCGTTATCAACCGGGTGATGGGATAATGAGGGTCATCGCCACGAATGGCTATGCGCATATCGTCAAGATTCAAGGTTCCGTCGGGCTGGTTGGGAATGGTGTGAGAATGGACGCCTCCCAGCGCGGCCGCGCCGCCCGCCTCGAAAAGGAAAGTGTGGGCCTGGTCGCCCAGGATCATCTCGTCGCCGCGGTTGCAGTGGGCGAGAATGGCGGCCAGGTTTCCCATTGTGCCGGAGGGGACGAAAAGCCCGGCCTCCATGCCCAACATGCGCGCGGCCATCTCTTGCAGGCGGTTGACGGTGGGGTCTTCTCCATAGACGTCATCCCCCACCGGGGCCTGGGCCATCGCCTCCCGCATTGCGGGGGTCGGCTGGGTGACGGTATCGGAACGCAAGTCAACGACCTTCATCTCTTCTCCTCATTTTGCTTCCGGAAAGATTTCTTTATATACGCGGTTGATTATTTTATTAGTTCAGTGAATCGAGCACGGTTTGTAACTCTGACGGCAAAGGTGCTTCAAAAGTGGATTTTGTTCCCTTGCCGGGCAGCTTGATCGCCAACCGGGCAGCGTGTAAAAAATGGCGCTTGAGCGGTACGGTGGAACGGCGGCGGCCATACACCTGATCTCCCGCAATCGAACATTCCAGATAGGCTAGATGGACCCGAATCTGGTGGGTGCGCCCAGTGAAGGGTTTGACCTCCAAATAAGTATGCTTGGAAAATTTCTTCAGGGTGCGGTATTCGCTCACTGCGGCGCGGCCTTTTTGGGCGGAGGTCACTATCATCCGTTTGCGCTGGGTGGTGTCCCGCCCAATGGGGGCTTCGACCCGGCCGCTGGGGGTGGGCGGTTTTCCATCCACCAGGGCCAGATAAACTTTCTCCACGGTGCGTTCTTGGAATTGGTCTTGCAGCATCCGGTGGGCGGCGTCGTTCTTGGCCATGAGGATCAATCCAGAGGTGTTCTTGTCCAGGCGGTGGACGATTCCGGGACGCTTGACGCCGCCTACGCCTTCCAATTCCGGCGCGTGGGCCAGGGCGGCGTGAACCAGCGTTCCGGTGGAATGTCCCGCCCCAGGATGCACAACCATCCCGGCAGGTTTATCCACCACTAATATGTCGTCATTCTCAAATACGACATTCAGGGGGATGGCTTCGGGAATTAGGGCGCTTGGTTCTGGAGGAGGGATGCGCACTTTTACCCCCTCTCCTCCCTTTAGTTTAAAACCGGTCTTTGTCGAGATTTTTTCATCTATGGTGACGCGTCCATTTTTTATCAAGCTTTGCAGCCGAGAGCGGGAAAACTCCGGCAGACGGGACACCAAAAATATATCCAGACGCTGCTCGCCTTCCTTCTTGTAATGAAAGACGACCAAGCGTTCACTCACCTGTAATTTCCTCCACCGGAGGGGAAGACTCCAGTTCAGGCAATCCTCCAACGAGCGAATCGAAACCGGAAGCTTCTTCCAGGGCCATACGCTCCCTCTTTTCCTTCCGTTCCATGTAGATCACTCCGGCCAGCAGGATTATGGTGCCAACAGTGATGGATGAGTCGGCGACGTTGAAAACCGGGAACTCGCTTACGGAGATAAAATCCGTCACCCAGCCGATGGCGAGGCGGTCGGTCAGGTTGCCCAATGCGCCGCCCATCTGCATGCTCATGGCAACTCGGAGAGGCCAATCTTCAGCGGGAATTTCGGGGAAAAAATACATTATCGCTACAATCACCCCAATGGCTAAAATGGTGAAAACTCCCCCCAGATTTTGAAAAATCCCGAAAGCTGCTCCAGTGTTCTGAACATGGACAAAGCGGAAATAGGGTCTGAGCCAATCCAGGGGCATCCAGACTTCGCCCCGGGACAATTGGGTGCGGATGATGAACTTGGTCACCTGATCCAGCAGGAGGATCACGCCAGCGATAGAAAGCAGGAAGGCGTAATCGCGTAAGTAACTGCGCAGGCTTCGTTTTTCGGGAACGGTCTCTCCGGTCTCGGGTAGTTCAATGGGTTCTTCTGGTTTTTCTTCCAG
>CBDUUP010000463.1:0-2713 GCA_965370435.1 uncultured Anaerolineales bacterium
GGGGCGCACTGCTGTGCGCCCAAACGCCTTCCTCCCCACATAGCCTTGCCCAGAAACCCTGAAGTTTCTTAGTAGGAGGGCAGTTTCTCCACCCTTTCTTGTTCTGAGCCAGCCGAAGGAAGCCTGTCCTGAGCTTGTCGAAGGAAGCTAGTCAAAGGAAGGAATCTCTGTGAACACCGCCTACTCATGACATAAAAAGAAACGCCCTCGCCACCTCTCCCGTAGGGGCGGACCGATGTCCGCCCCGGCGCGCCAACAAACACAACCTTCACCCAATCACCCATTTTTTTGCTTTTTATTCGCGCTATTCGCGTGATTAGCGGATAAATGTTGTTAGGTTTTTCTTTGTGCCTATGTGTCTTAGTGGTTAATTTTTTCCTTACCGCACAATCGCATCCACCATCCGCGCCACCCTCGCCATCGCCTCCACATCGTGAACCCGCACAATATCAGCCCCCCGCACGATCCCGACCGCCACCGCCGCCCCAGTCCCTTCCACCCGCTGGTCGGGCGGCAGGTCCAGCGTATACCCGATGAAAGACTTCCGCGACGGCCCTAACAACACCGGATAACCCAGGTCGCGTATCTCGTCCAGCCGGTTGACCAGTTCCAAATTCTGCGCCACCGTCTTGCCGAACCCAATCCCAGGGTCCAAAATGATATTGCCATCCGCTATCCCCGCCGCCCGGGCGATCTCAACGCTGGACATCAATTCCCCCTTCACCTCTCCCAGCAAATCGTCGTATTCCATGCCGATATACCGTCCCCCCAGCCGCTCCTTGACCTCCGCGTTGGCCGGTTTGCTGCGGTTGTGCATCAAGATCACCGGGACACCATGCCGAGCCGCCGTCGCCGCCATCTCCGGGTCAGCCTGCAAGCCCCACACATCATTGACCAGGTGCGCGCCAGCCTCCAGCGCCGCCTCCGCCACTTTCGCCTTGTACGTGTCAATCGAGATGGCGACATCCAACTCCGCCGCCAACGCCTCGATCACCGGAACCGCCCGTTCTAACTCCTGCTCAACCGTCACCGTCTGCGCCCCGGGCCGGGTGCTCTCCCCCCCCACGTCCAAAATGTCGGCCCCCGCCTCCACGAACCGCCTCGCCTGCGCCAGCGTCCCCTCCAGCCAATCCCCCTCCGCATACAACCCATCGCCGGAGAAACTGTCCGGCGTGATATTGAGAATGCCCATGATATAGGTGCGCGCGCGCCATTCGAGGGTGAGAGAGGGGAGGATAAGTGCTGTTTGCATTGTAATATTATCCTAACTTGAATAAGAAACTATTTGACCTAGAGAACTAATACCTAAAGAAATAATGTTTCCGCCGATGGTCCTTAGCAATCCTGAACTGGCATATAAATCTGAAACGAACCTAACCCAGGCCACGTGATAAGCTAATCTTCCTTGAAGCGATTGTGAAGGAATGTCAAAATTTACCGCATTCTTGATTGTTGGTAATGCATCATGTACAGTATTGGCTAGAATCACATATGGACCATAGTCCCCGTTGCGAGTGATATACATTTGATTAGCGGGTAGTGTTTGTGGAGGGAAGTCTTGACCCGATATAAATTCGTGGTAGTCGTAGTGTTGAAAAGTTCCATCAACATTTCTAATGTGGTAGAAAGTCGGCAGGTTTTGTTCTTCATTTTCTACATAGCCAGCTAAATGAAATCCGAGAGGTATTTGAATATTACCCAATGTTATTTGTAATTCCTCCGTGAGCGCATTAGCAAACTCGTCTATTGTTTGGATATGTGAGTGCTCCTGGATAAAAATGGCTAACCAAATATCAGTTGATAGATGATTGTCATCCAAATTGATCGAACCAAGCCCCCATATAGAAATCCCAGCGTGTAAATATGGTATTCTTTGGAGTTTTACCGCACCGTTAAGTACACGTGGAAAAGTTTCTCCTGATGGTAGTTGCTCATTGAATGTTACAGCGCTATCTGCGACCATTGCTATTCCAAATTCGCTAATCTCGGTGATAATGAGGGTCATTTTTCCTCCATTTATGTTTAGGATCAAATTTGATTTCGATTTCAGTATGCTAAGTGTTCTATATAATTACTTTAATCACTTGGTTAATGTCAGGACCACATTACAAGAGTCAGAAGGTTTGTATCCAAATCATACCTCCAAACCCCCAACTTGTCAGCATTTCAATTGCTTATGCGATTAGTCGGCGAAGGCCGACTTCGTAAATGTTGTAGAGACTTCAGTCTCTGCGAGGCGCGAAAAACACGAAAGATTCCCCCGCTCAAAAAAAAACTGTTCGCCAAACTTGACAAAACAGAACAAATGTGCTATAATGCTGCCGCTAACTATGAATCTCAACCACTACCCTAGCGCTTCATCCATCACCTTCAAAACCCAGAAAAAAACGCAAAATTAGGGTACAAAGCTTACAATACCTACAAGACCTACAAGAACCCCGGATCATCCCTTGGAGCCAAGCTCATACCCCTGCACGTCCAAAAACCAATACCCCCCGATCTGAACCACCCTGGACTGGGTGATCTCCACCCGCTGCTTGAAGATCGGCCCATCAACCACCAGCGTGTGATACTCGCCGTTCTCGCCGCAAGCGTCAACCCCCTCCAGCTTACTGATGTCCGCCAGGAAAGCATCGTCCAATTTCCGCCCCCCCCCGTCCGCCCCCCGCGGCGCCCCCGGGCCGCGGCGCCCCCCCGCCGCCAGCCCCGCCCC
>CBDUUP010000464.1:0-2692 GCA_965370435.1 uncultured Anaerolineales bacterium
GTGCAGGTAGACGACGCGGACGTTTACGCCCAGGCTTTTCTCGGCCGGGCCGAAGGCGGCGAAGACGGCGATGAGGAGTAAGGAGATGAGGAACCAGAGGGTTGGGGATTTTGGGGTCATGGTTATATCCAGGGTTTATTTTGCGTGTTGGGAGGATGGGGATGAGACCCGGCCCAATGCAAGGGGGATATTGTAACGCAAAAAAACTGAAACACTGAATCACTGAATCGCTGAAACACTGAAAAACTTTACCGTTGGATTTGTTTGACCCGCCTTGAGGTGAGAGTAAATCTAAATGCGATTGTCCTGGAAGCCAAAGTCTGTGCACCGCTAGGCCCAGTCGCCGCCTTCGTGGCCGTGGTGGATGGAGAGGGCGGAGAGTTGGCCTTGATGGTGCATGGTGTGGCGGAGGGCGTAGGCGAGATGGCCGGTCCAGGTTTTGCCGGAGAAGTCAAGATATTCGAAGGGCGCGTGAAGGGCTTCGTCGTCCATCTCTGCGAAGGTTTCGGCGATGAGGGTTTCGATCTCTTCCAGGTAGGCGAGGAGGTTCTCCTGGGAGGGGAGTTCTTGGTCGGGGGTTTTCCACCAGGGCTGGCCGAAGCGGCGGCCAAAGGGGAAGCGATAATTTTCCTCCCCGCCCTCCGGCTGGGTGAAGTAGAATTCCAGGGATTCGATGAGGTGGAAGCTTAATTTGGCGGGGATGAGGAAATTGGAAATCCCCGCGCGCCATTGGGAGTCGTCGAATTCTGTGATGAGGCCGCGGATCATGGCGGCGGTGCGTTGGAATTGGTCGTGGAGGTCTTGGGTGAGGGGGTTGCTCATGGGGTGGCTCCTGGGAACAGTGATTTCATATGGCGACGTAGGGCGGGGACAAGCCCCGCCCCTACGTGGGTTTATTTGAGCATGGGCATCTGGATACCGTGGCGTTTGGCGGCTTGGATGGCTTGTTGGTAACCGGCGTCGGCGTGGCGGACGACGCCCAGGCCGGGGTCGCCGGTGAGGACGCGCTCAATGCGCAGGGCGGCGGCGGGGGTGCCGTCGGCGACGATGACTTGCCCGGCGTGCTGGCTGTAGCCGATGCCGACTCCACCGCCGTGATGGAAGGAGACCCAGGTGGCGCCGTTGACGGCGTTGAGCAGGGCGTTGAGGATGGGCCAATCGCTGATGGCGTCGGAGCCGTCCAACATGCCTTCGGTCTCGCGGTTGGGGGAGGCGACGGAACCGGCGTCCAGGTGGTCGCGGCCGATGACGAGGGGCGCTCTGACCAGGCCTTCCTTGACCAGGTTGTTGAAAGCCAGTCCGGCCTGGGCGCGCTCGCCGTAGCCCAGCCAGCAGATGCGGGAGGGCAGTCCCTGGAAGGGAACCTTCTCCCGGGCCAGCTTCATCCAGCGGTGGAGGTGGTCGTCTTGGGGGAAGAGTTCCATGATGGTTTGGTCGGTGCGGTAGATGTCCTCCGGGTCGCCGGAGAGGGCGACCCAGCGGAAGGGGCCTTTGCCCTCGCAGAAGAGGGGGCGGATGTAGGCGGGGACGAAGCCGGGGAAGTCGAAGGCGTTCTGGACGCCGGCGTCGAAGGCGCGCTGGCGGAGGTTGTTGCCATAGTCGAAGACCTCAGCCCCGGCTTTTTGCATCTCCAGCATGGCCTCTACGTGGCGGGCCATAGAGTCCATCGAGCGGCGGGTGTATTCGTCCGGGTCGGATTGGCGCAGGGCGTCGGCCTGCGCCACGCTCATCCCGGCGGGGATGTAGCTGGATACGTCGTGGGCGGGGGTTTGGTCGGTGACCACGTCGGGGGTGACGCCGCGCAGCGCCAGTTCGGGGTAGATCTCGGCGGCGTTGCCGATCAGGCCGATGGATTTGGGGGTCTCTTCTTTTTGAGCTTCCTCGACCAGGGTCATGGCTTCTTCTAGTTCTTCGACCAATACATCCACATAGCCGGTCTCCAGTCGGCGTTGGGCGCGGGCCGGGTCCACTTCCACGATGAGGCCGACGCCTTCGTTCATGGTGATGGCCAGGGGTTGGGCGCCGCCCATCCCGCCCAGCCCGGCGGTGAGGGTGAACTTGCCTTTGAGGGAGGGCCAGCCGCGCTGTTGGGCCAGGGAACCCAGGGTTTCGTAGGTGCCTTGGAGGATGCCCTGAGTTCCGATGTAGATCCAGGAACCGGCGGTCATCTGGCCGTACATGATGAGGCCTTTGGCGGCCAGTTCGTCGAAGTGCTCCTGGGTGGCCCAGTGGGGGACCAGGTTGGAATTGGCGATCATCACCCGGGGGGCGTCGGGGTGGGTGTTGAACACCGCTACGGGCTTGCCGGATTGGACCAGCAAGGTTTCATCATCTTCCAGTTCCCGCAGGGAGTCGAGGATGGCGTCGAAGGCTTCCCAGTTTCGGGCGGCTTGCCCTCGCCCGCCGTAGACGACCAGGTCTTCGGGCCTCTCGGCGACTTCGGGGTCGAGGTTGTTTTGGATCATGCGGTAGGGAGCTTCGGTGAGCCAGGATTTACAAGTCAGTTGAGTCCCGCGGGGGGCGCGCACGGTACGGGGTTCAGACATAGAGGAACCTCCTTCAAGATCGCAACCGCCGGACAGTAGTTTGGCGGCCGCATTCAGATTGAAAATAAATGAATATAAATCCCCTCTCGCAGATTATAAGCGGAGAGGGGAGAAGATGGCAATGATTTTTAGGTTGCGAAAATCAG
>CBDUUP010000465.1:0-2677 GCA_965370435.1 uncultured Anaerolineales bacterium
CTTTATTTTCAGGTCGGTACCAGTGAGGAGTATGCAATCACGAAATTTCCGTTGGATGTGATCCTCTCAGCCGGGACATTAGAATCCCATGCTGTGAAAGAGGATGTTTACTATCCTCCATTAGAGACCCCGCCGGATACCAGAAGGCCGTAGCGCGCCAGGTTCCCAAATTTCTACCACTATCAAATGTGAGGTGAAACATGCAAAATCTAAGCGTAATTTCCAAACGTATTCTTCTGGCAATTGGTTTCATCGTGGCGATCATCCTGTTCATTTTATGGTATTCATCGCCAATAGAATATGGAACCCTCCCGGTCAACATCACCATCCACACCCTGGATGGCCAAGCCTCCAGCCGGTCGCTCCCTCTTCAGGTCGTTTTCGAGAGCGAAGTGGACATCGCCAATTCAAAGGTTGAGATCACTCTGCCCGACGACATCCTCTTGCTGGGCGGAGAGCTTTCTGGGAGGGTTGATCTGGCCGCCCACGAGCCTGAAACGTGGACGCTGTACGTGGAGCCGAAGAATTTAGGTCTGGCAACCATCACCGTGACCGTGAGCGGGAAGACCTCCCCCGGAAAAACGCAAACCGCCTCAACCGCGCTATACGTCCTTTCAAAGAATGTGCGAGAAGATGGAAAGATGCAGATTCCCCTGGAGATCAATGTGACCGTTTTTCCAGATCCGACCCTGGGGGAAGTCGTCCAGATTCACAGCCTGGTGACTGCACTATATGATTCACCTAACTCGACCCTTGAAATCATCTTGCCCGAAGGGCTCACTCTAGTCGACGGAGATTTGCTGATCTCAGGCGATCTGGCCGCTGGCGAGACGCTTGAGCTGACCGTGGGCCTCCGTGTAAACCAGGAAGGCGAATTGCCTATAACGATAACGGCTTCAAAAGAAATGCCCGGCGGAGGGACCGCGGGGCGAAACGCACATCTTTATTTCCAGATCGGCACCAGCGAGGAGTACACGATCACACAATTTCCGTTGGCTGATATCCTGGCATCAGGAACAACAGAATCTATCGCTGAGGATGAGGGAGTCTACTATCCCCCCAAAGAGACCCCGCCGGATAACAGAAGGCCAAAAGAAAGCGGGCGCACAACAGAGTCCACCGGCGGGGAATTATACATTTATGGCTATTGGAAATACAAAGATAAGGATTGGAACACGATTCCAATTCCGTGGGCCAAAGTGGAAATTTGGGATGCGAATACGAGTGGTGATGTTTTGCTTGGAAGAGTTTATACAGAACCTGATGGATATTACGAAGCAACTTTTTTCAATGAAGAGCCAACTGGATATGATATTTATGCAATTATCCATTCCCCTCATTTTTCTTGACTCCGACCCGATAATCCTCTATACTGATACTCACGGCGAAGGGCGGTGCCCCGACCAAGCCATCACCACGAAAAAACACCACCCCAAACTGCCCAACAACCAGCAAGAATCAGGTTCTTTCCATTATCGAATGTGAGGTGAGAAATGAAATCTCTAAATGTAAAATCCAAACGAACTCTACTGGCGCTTGGTTTCATCGTAGTTATCCTTCTGTTCATTTTATGGTATTCCGCCCCTATTGAACAGGGAACCCTCCCGGTCAACATCACGATCAACACCCTGGACGGCCAGGCCACCAGCCGTTCGCTCCCGCTTCAAATCGTTCTGGAGAGCGAAGTGGACATCGCCAATGCAAAGGTTGAGATTGCCCTTCCCGATGACGTCCTCTTGCTTGAAGGAGACCTTTCCTGGAAGATTGATCTAATTGCTCATGAATCCCAAGTGTGGACGCTCTACGTGGAGCCGAACAATTTAGGTCTGGAGACCATTACCGTAACTGTAAGCGGTAAAATCTCCTCAGGAAAAATTCAGACAGCCTCAGCCGCGCTCTACCTCCTTTCAGAGAGAGCGCGAGAAGGTGGAAAGCCGGAAGTTCCCCTGGATGTTTATGTGACCGTTTTTCCAGACCCGGCCCTGGGGGAGGTCGTGCAGCTTCACAGCCTGGTGACCGCCTTAACTGATTCACCTAACACGATCTTTGAGATCATTTTGCCCGAGGGGCTTTCTCTAGTTGAAGGAGAGAGAAAGATCACGGGCGATCTGGCCGCTTATGATACGCTTGAGATGAACGTAGGTATTCGTGTAGACCAAGAAGGCGAATGGCCTGTTACCGTAATAGCCACAAGCGATACACCCGGCGGAGGAACCTGGAGCCGCGTAGCACGTATTTATTTCCAGGTCGGCACTAGCGACGAGTATGTGATTACGCAATTTCCGTTGGGAGCTATCCTAGCAAGAGAAACAGAAGACCCCATTGCTGAGGAAGAGGATGTATACTATCCCCCCTTGGAGACCCCGCCTGATACCCGAAGGCCAAAAGAAAGCAATCATACTCCAGGGTCCACCGGCGGGCAATTATTCATTTATGGCTATTGGCAATATCTCGACAGGAATGGTGTCGCAAGGCCAATTCCTTGGGCAAAGGTAGAAATATGGGATGAAAATTCAGGCGCTGATTATTTAATTGGGGTAGTACACACGAGTAATTCGGGCTACTACTCAGCAACGTTTTTCAATACAGAGCTAAGTGGTTATGCAATTATCCATTCCCCTCATTTTTCTTGACTCCGACCCGATAATCCTGTATACTGTTCTTGAAGGCGAAGGGC
>CBDUUP010000466.1:0-2646 GCA_965370435.1 uncultured Anaerolineales bacterium
CCCTCATAGTTTTTATGGTCGTGTACCAATTGAATAATAGCCCCGATAAACTAATGCTCCTTAGTACAGTCTGTCCCCCCCACCCGCCTTTTGAACTGCTGCCCACGCTGGAATGGGCGGTGTTCGTCACTTTTCTCGGTTGGGTCACCGCTACGGCCTACGGTTTGACCAAGTCACCGCCACACAGATTTCAGAGCTAGATTAACTAACACTCAGGAGGATACCCTTGAACATCACTGCGCGCAAACTCACCGTCTATGGCGGCTACGGCGGGGCCGGGGCCGTCCTGCTGACCACGATGGCAGCCGCCATTTTTTACCGCGGCAATCAGGAAGAATCTTTTTCCTTCTTCACTCACTTCATCTCTGAGTTGGGCGAGGAGGGGGTTTCGTCGCTGGCGGCGGTCTTCAATCTTGGCTTGATCCTCAGCGGGATCGGGATGGCGGCCTTCTTCATTGGGTTGGCGTTCTACATCCGCAACTGGTATACCTACATCGTCTCGGCTATTGGGGTTTATGCGGCGGTCAATGCCAGCCTGGTTGGGGTGTTCCCCATGAATAATATCGAACCCCACACCAAGGTGGCAATGGCTTTCTTCCAGTATGGGCAGTACACGCTGGTCTTGTACACGTTTTACATTCTATTATCCCGGCAAGGGAAGCTCCCCCGGTGGACGGCTATCTCCGCGCTGCTTTCGGCGGCTTCGTTCATCGCGTTTTTGCGAGTGGCCGGAGCGGAGGGCTTGAGCGAGGCCGAGTCCAGCTTGGCTGAATTTGTCCGCCCTGATTTCTGGTGGATGCCGACCCTGGAGTGGGCGGTATTTTTCACGTTGATAGCGTGGGTTGGGTTGACCGCTCATGCCCTGAGGGAGAAAGAGCCATCGGAGGAGAGTTAGATCAGATCTTGGAGCTGGGGGTGGAAGATCTCTTCGATGGGCATCTCGAACAAGCGGGCCATAGTGAAGGCCAGGGGCAGGCTGGGGTCGTATTTGCCAGTCTCGATGGCGTTCACCGTCTGGCGGGAGACGCCCAGATTCTCGGCCAGCTTGGCCTGGGACCAGTCTCGCTCGGCGCGGAGGACTTTCAGCTTGTTCTTCATTGGTACCTCCGCGTGGCCCAGAGCTTCCCAACGAACCACATCACCACCATAGCCAGGCCCAAGTAGACCCCGTTTGGCGGGTCAATCCCGGCTATACTCAGCAGGCCCAAACTCAACACCAGGATCAAGGTTCCGGCGAAGCTTATGGCGGTTCCTTCCAGCATGATCTTGCGCTGCATTTCATCCAGTTGCAAGATGGCCCGAACCATTCCAAAAGCGATGACGATTCCGGGAATCATGGGCAGCAAGGCCACCGGAATCCGCCAGCGAGATTCGGGATTCGCCTCCAGCCAGGTTGTCGAAAACAGCAAAAATCCCGCGTAGACAATGAAAGGGATAATGAGGGGTCTTATGAGCTTGGCTCTCTCACGGAATCGTTCGATCATATTACTCTCCTTTGGGTTCTCCGTTATGTAAAGTGTGCTTTACACTATGAATGGTATAACATATTTAATGACTTGTCAAGTCCGCTTTACAGCTTCTTTATTGGTAATGGGCAAGGCTAACTCTACAAGCTATTCACCAGAGAGTCACAGAGAGCGCAGAGTTGTATGATTTTCTCTATTGATTTCGCGTCGCCGTGGTTGAATATCTGAGTATAATGGAGAATTGAAATAGTGTGTAAAACGCTGAAAGGAAAACAACATGGCCCAGGACATTCACGTTTTGATCGTTGAAGATGATTTATACGCCCGGGATTTGATGGCGCTGCTGCTGACCAGGGACTGGCGCACCAGGGTGATCGGCGAGGTGAGCAACGAGGAGGATATTCCCACATTTTTGAAAGAGAGCGACCTACGGGTGGACGTTATCGTCCTCGACACAGAGATCCCGGATGATGACAATTGGCCTTTCGGGGTGATTGAAGATATCCGTTCTGTTGAAAATCCGCCTAAGATCCTATATCTCGGCACCACCCCTAATGTTGAGCTGCTGGGCCAGGTCATCAATGAGCCTGAATTCGGCGGTTATGCTCTCAAGGGGGAGATCCTGTATGGGCTGGCGGCGGGAATCGCTCTGGTGTCCAGCGGTATGAGTATCGTGTCCTCCGGGATCAAACGAGCCGCCTGGGAGAAAGGAATCTCCCTGCCGGAAAAAACAAAAGAAGTAGATGGATCAACGCAATCGGTGAAATTCACCCGGCGGGAAAGCGAAGTGGTGAGATTGGCTATCCTGTTCAACATGGCAATGCGGGATGTGGCCGACGAATTGGTCCTCAGCACGGAATGGGCGTCCGAGATCGTCAGCCATGCCTACACAAAACTGGGCCTGAAAGAAATCAAGTCTGGGGAAGTCCCTTTGAGCGATTATTTCGATGACCCGGCGATATTGGCTCGGTGGAATAAGGTCATTCCGCCGGAAGGTGTAAAGTCTCGCAAAGCCCCCTGGACGGCGACTCTGGCTTACCATATCTTGACCATGCCTAAGGTTTCTGACGTGTGAGCAAATTCACTTCGGGCGCGTCTAAAAATTGGTTACCATATTTACCACTAAGTGCATAGTTAAGCTATATGTTGTACAAAGATTGAAACACTGAATCGCTGAATC
>CBDUUP010000467.1:0-2638 GCA_965370435.1 uncultured Anaerolineales bacterium
CGGGAGGGGTTGTGCCTGTGGGGGTGGGGGTAAGGGTATCTCCAGGAGGAGAAGTGTCTGTAGGGGTGGGCGTGAGGGTATCACCGGGAGGGAATATATCTGTAGGGGTGGGTGTGGGAGTCTCGGTCGGCGTGCCGGTTTCGGTAGGCGTGGGAGAGGCGCACATACCGGCGTTATAGACCAGGGTCGGGTCCAGGGCCGGGTTGGGGCTGACGCTGTAAGACCGTTCGTATTGGGCTTGCGCGCCGCAGTAATCGCCTTCTTTCGCCAGGGTGTCGCCGTAGAAAATCAAGGCCACCCGGTAGCGTTCAACCGCCGTCCACCCGGTGCCATCGGTCAGGTAAGGGGCCAGGGAATACAATTGTCCAAAATAATCCACCGCTAATTCGGGATAGGCTTCCCAGAAACCAAGCCCGGCCATATAAAGGCGGGCCAAATTGCGGACCCCTTCAGCCTCGGTATCCAGCGGGCCGTAGCTTTCGGCGATGGCCAGGTCAAACAATCCCCCCTCCAGGTTGCCTTCCACCATGACCTTGTGGATGCCCCGGTGGCGCAGCGAGACGAAGAGCATGCTGTCCACCTCGACTGTCCGGTAATTGGGATCGGTCTGGCGGAGGGCGATCAGGGTTTCGATCACCCGGTTCCAATCCAGGTTGGCGAAGTGGCTGACGGCCTGGTTGAAGATATCCTCCACCGGGCGCAGGTCGCGGGTGGGGGTGAGGGTGGGGGTGGGGGGCGGCGGCGTGGGCGTGGTGGTGATGCTGAATTCAAGAAGGATATCCGCATACAAGTCAACCACACCGGGGTACTCGGGGTTTTGTTCAATAATATATTGCAACCGCTGGAGGGCTATTTCGTATTGTCCCCATTCATAGTCCTGCACCGCCAGGGCGAACTGCTCGTCCAGCGACACCCCGACCAGGGTGGCCTGGTGGCGGGATCGCTCACTTTGGCCGGTGCGCAAACCGAAATAACCGCCCATCACGGTCACCAGGATCAACATCGCCATCACGCCCAGCACTCCCAAGGCCAGCCGGGCTTTAAGCCGCGGGCGGGGCTGGGTTTGTCCAACCCGCACCGGCTGGGTGTCGTCCAGGCTTGGGTTGGAGGGCCGGGTTGCGCCCAGGTCGCTGGGCTGGGTCTCATCTGGCTCATCACCGGTGGGCGAGGGCCGAGTCGCATCAAGATTATTATTTTGCATATACGATTATTTTGTCAATATATTTTACATACCTGACGGCTGTCAAGAAACCAAGTATATCATCACGAGGGGCTATTATCAACACAAGCCCGAGGACGGAAGAGCCTCCGACACATGGACGTTTTTACCCGTCCAGAAGTTCCCCAAAAACACCTCCAACGACGAAACTGATAAAGCGTATCCGACCGTGGAAGCAATTAGTGGAACTGTCCATTTTGGCATGCAGGAGCAGCCTGAAATGAGGTATGTACTTGTAATCCTTGCATGACATGCTTCTGTGCAAGATAACTGCCGAGTCGCGCTGCATCACTCCCGGCGTTCCCGAGCAGTTTGGCGGGTATTTGATCTCCTAATCTCTAAGCTCTATTTTCCTATCCGATCCCTAACCTAATTCACGGGGCAATAACCTTACAAATCCGATAGGAATAGTCATTACAGTACAGAAATCCCATTTATGAATCGTCACTAATGGTATCAACTCTAACTAGAAACTTACCATAAACTATCTAAATTCCACGAATTTACTAACCCGGTGGACTTTATAGGTGAAACGATGATGAAGACAAAGCAGACCTTTTTATTGGTAGTGGTTGTTTTTGGGGTGATGATCTTGGGCGGGATATTCTTATTTGGACAGGTGGAAGTTGCCGGAGCGGAAACAGTGGACTTCGCTCCCGAAGAGGCCGCCGCCAGCAATTCTCTCCCTGATATTCAGGTGCCAACCCAACCCTCCTTGCCGGATGTGACGGTCGAGGAGACCGCCGCCGAGGAAGGGCAGGAGCAGGGCTTTCTCCCTTTGGTGGAAGATGACGGCGAAGCAGCGTTCATCCCTCCGCAAGATGATAATTTGACCGCTGACCCGGCCGAGGCGGTGGATGCCCTCTGGCGAGCCGCGTTGGATGAGTTCATCGCCCAGGTGAATACGGGCAACTCGGACACCATCGCCGGGGTATTTGTCCATAACGTGCTGGCTTTGCCCATCCGCCAGCAGCCGTCCAATAATCCCGGCTACGTTTCCACGGAAGATGGGGTGGTCACTCAATTCGGCATGGCTTCCCAGTATGGCTCTATCGGCATCCTGGGCCACAATTATCTGGCCGGTTCTCTTTTCTTCGATCTGGAACTGGGCCAGGAAGTTTATATCGTGAAAGGGGATGGCTCGGTGGAAGGCTACCGGATCACCGAGCTGCGCCATTTCCAGGCCCTTCAGCCCAATTCTCCTTATTCTGATTTCCTGGACCTGGACAACGATAACGCCAAACTCAGCGCCACCGACCTGTTCTACCAGATCTATGACGCCGACGACCGGGTTGTGTTCCAGACTTGTATCAATGCCAATGGGTCGAGCGCCTGGGGGCGGTTGTTCGTCATCGCCGAGCCGATCACGGAATAAGTTTGCGCATCTAAAAAATATAACCACCAAGGCGCCAAGACACG
>CBDUUP010000468.1:0-2584 GCA_965370435.1 uncultured Anaerolineales bacterium
GACGAGAACGAAGACATCGAGAACGCCAACGCAATCTTCGTCGGGCAGATCATCCTGGTGCCGGTCAACCTGGTGACGCCCACCCCTACCCCCACCGAAACGCCAACCGAGACCTCCACCGAGACAGCGACAGTCCCGTCGCCGTAGCAGTAGGGTAAAAAAGTATACAAATAAACAAGGGCGGCGCACCATGCGCCGCCCTTTGGGAATTGAAGAATTAATTATTGCACAAGTTTGCTTGACTCTAACTTGATAATGTTGTATATTTATATATATTGTATCTATTAACTATTCTTAAGGAGCTATATTATGAAAAAGAAAATCTTAATCACCTCTCTTTTGATAGCGATGTTCATGTCTGGATTACTCATTACCCCTGCTTCTGCAATGGGGCAGGGCGAACGGTTATGTTATCAAGGTGTGGTGGGAGGCGGCTTTGCGATTTGGGATCCAGAGTTCCACACCTGCACCTACTATGATCCCCTGGCTGACCAGACTTGTGGTAAAGGGCGTGGGGAGTCCTATGTCTGGGTATTCGGGTCAGGGTTTGCGTTTATTGGTTGTGTTGGCCCCATTGGATCTGGCGATGTTACCGCCGGTAGTCCTATAGACGCATGGTCGGGAAACTGCGGTATTTACATCGCCGCTCCCCCCTTCGCAGGGACGGTGACCATTCAAAAGATTTCGCAAGGCCACAATTCAGTTCCCTACCATCGCGGCCTTCGCTTTATATCTCACGTGTGCAGAGTGTCCTACAATGATTTAAGCGGCAATCCAATCAATGGATATGGAAGCGTTGCGACCGTGTACTTTAATCTCACCAATTATACCTACGACCGGTATTACAAGGGATTCCTCGACCTGTACGTATACGAGAACGGCTCTTGGGCAGCCTGCCCTAACACCATGTTCCTTGAGGGCGGGAATTTCGGGCGCTTGGCTTGCGTAACCACAGCAGCGGTCTTCGGTATCGCTGAGTAATAGCCTCGTAACCAGTACGAGTAGAGCCGGGACCTTATGGCCCGGCTCTTTTATTGCCCCTCCATTGACCAGAAGCAAAAAGCGGCAACGCATGGGTAAGGCCAGCCTCAACTTCCACTCGCCTCCCACAATTGGATACTGTCAAATGGGATAAGTCAACTCGCCAAATGAAATAGTCATGTCTGGATTCCTGCAAAACATACAAACCAGACCCTTTGGATCTTTATTTCTTTTCTCAACGATAATTATTCCGGTTGTTCCCTGTCACAGAACGGTAACACCCGGCAACCAGACCGCCATCGCCCTGAAATACCCTGGTAACGTCGGTCAAGTATCCTATGGTCAGGAATAAAATCCTGATCCTGTAGGAGAAACTCCATGTTACCAAAGAAATATCAACTCATCAGCCTGATGGCCTTCGCCTTACTGTTCAGCGCGGCCTGCAAGACCCTCCAGTTCGATAGCGGCGGAACCGGCCTCTCGGATGAGGCCATCTCCGTGCAGGTGGTGGCGGTCCGGGAGATGGCGTTGACCTATCTGGCCCAGAGGTACGGCGATGAAGCGCCGCCCCAGAGCGTGCAGTGGGCGGGGAGGATCGTCACCCAAGCGGAGCGAGAAGGCGTGATGAGCTACCTGTTCACCGCTGGCGAATGGAATTTCTTCATCTTTGAGCCTTTGGCCGTTCCCGATGGGTTGGTTTATAGTTTATCGGTCTACAATCCCATCACCGGCTTTAACTGGCAGGGCGAGGTGGACGCCGACTTGAAAGTCATCGAACTGAATGAGGAAGACTCTGTCGTCACCCAACCCCTTGAAACCCCCGCAGCGACCGTTACGGTCACCCCACCCCCGATGGTCCGGCTGCCAATGGACGCCTACTACCACTCCCAGATCTACGAGACCGACCTGGGCTATGCCTGTGGTCCCGCCTCCGCCTTGATGGTGTTGGATTACTTTGGGATCGAGGATGATCTCGATGAGGTTATTTACGATTTGCGCAACCCGCCAGGCCCGGGAGGTTATGATCCCACCTGCACCGCCAATCCGGTTTGCACCTCCCCGCGGGCGCTGGTGGACACCCTCACCCAAACCTATGGCCTGAACACTCTCGCCAGAGAAGGTTGGACCCTTCCAGAAGTCTATGCCGCCCTCGCCTCCGGGCATCCCCTCATCGCCGACATCTTCTTCCAACTGGTTCCTCAAGCGCAGGGCCATTTCGTCGTCATCTACGGGGTGGATCTGGTCAATGAGGTCGTCTACTATCAGGACCCCTACGATGGCAAGGGGATGACCGCCCTCTGGGACGACTTCGCCAGGGCCTGGGCCGGCCCCGTGGACGTGGGAGATCCCCTTCAACCTCAAGGTTATTATTTCTGGGGCGTGGAGGTCTCTGAGGAATAATTTTCGGTTCCTCAGTCATTCCGAAGAAGGCGGCGCAGCCGCTCGATGATGAATCCCTATGAAAATGGGTAATGATTACCTGACTAATAGAGGCATTAAACTAAACTTGGACAATGATTCATTGTTTCGTGGTTATAATTTTCCAGGTGATTGTGTATTCTTTGTTTGATTTCTCTATAAGGTATAGGAGACTATGACAACA
>CBDUUP010000469.1:0-2577 GCA_965370435.1 uncultured Anaerolineales bacterium
GAGCTATTTCTCCCGGGGGGCGGGGGCGGGTTACCGGGGGCAGATTGGGCGCAACGCCGCCATCCCCCACGCGTTGGCGAACAACATCATCTTCCAGGCGGGAGACGTGCTGGTGACCGGGGCGGGCGCGCCGGTATGGGGGTATAACTCGGAATTGGAGCGCACCATGATCATCGGCCCGGCCAGCGACGAACAAAAGCGAATGTTCGACCACATGGTCGGGCTGCAAGACGCCGCCTTTGAAGCTATGATTCCCGGCGCGAAGTGCAGCGACGTGGATAAAGCGGTGCGGGCCTACTACGAGAAACACGACCTGATGCCCTACTGGAAGCACCACGTCGGACACGCCATCGGGCTGCGCTACCATGAAGGCCCTTTCCTGGACGTAGGCGACGAAACCGAACTCCTGCCAGGGATCATCTTCACCGTGGAGCCGGGATTGTATTCGCCGCAGTTGGGCGGATTCCGCCACTCCGATACCGTCGCCATGACCGAGGATGGCATCGAGATCATGACCTATTATCCGCGCGATCTGGAGAGCTTGACCCTGCCAGTTTAGGCGTCTGTAAAAGCTGTTTAGCAAACATGAATTTGAAACGGTCTCCACACACAAAACCGATTGACACGACCCCAACATTCCTGTAGACTGTCTTTAATCACAGTTCACCGAAAACTCTATCATCATGCGCCCATCGATTCGTCAAACCATCACCATCACAACAGGCACTCTCACGCTGATCGCTCTCGCTTGGTTGACTAACGAGGCGCAAATTGACGCCTCGCAGCCTTGGGCCTGGTTCATCTTTGGCGCGCTGTCCATCTTTACCCTCACATTCGGCGTGCCTGTGGGGGGTGGTTCGGTCTCCCTGCTGCCGATGACGTTGCTGGCCGCGTTTCTCGTCCTGGGATTGGTTCCGACTGGTTGGATAGCCTTTATCTCCTCCCTGGTGCATGGCCTGATGCGCCATCAATGGCCGGAGCAGGTGGGCTGGCGGCGGGAATCGGGACTTCTCAATCTAATCGGCACCACTGCGGCCAACGCCACCATGATCTCGACCAGTATTCTATTGGGGGGATGGGTTTACCTTGAGATTGACGGCGTTGTCCCCTTCACTTATGCAAATTTCTCCCAGGGGGGGCTGCTCATCATCCTGTTGGCGTTGACCTATCTTGCCACCAATTTATTCATTGTGGGATTAGTCTTCAGCATGCGGGGGCGAGAAATTTTGTCTCACTATCTCCGCTCCCTACCGCATGTACTGCTCTATGAGGTCCCGCCCCTATTTCTGGTTCCCCTGGCGGCATTGATCTTCACCGAGCTGGGGATCGTTCAATTCAGTGTGTTTGCCATTGGCTTGGTGATCATATCGCTGATCGTACGGGACCAGGCGAGGGCACACCGGCGATTGGAGCGTCGGATTCAAGAGTTGGACAGTCTCCAGGCGGTAGGACAGGCGCTGAACGCCAGCCTCGAAATTGAAACTATCATGAAGGCCATTTACGCCGAGGTTTCGCTGCTGATGCCGGCCCGCAATTTCTACGTCGCGCTCTTTGATCCAGAGAACGATGAAGTCTCCTTCCCGCTGGCCTACCAGCATGGGGACCAAGTGGAATGGGGTTCACGAAGCACAGGGCATGGCATCACCGAACATATTTTAGAAACCCGCCAGCCCTTGCTTATCGAGAGGGAAGTTTCAGAACATCTCCAGAGTTTAGGGATCGAAGTCATCGGATTGGAGGCAAGATCTTGGCTAGGGGTTCCCATCCTGGCAGGAGAGGAAACTCTGGGCGTAATTGCTGTGCAATCTCATACCCTGGCGGACAGAATCCCTGAGATATACGACTCTTCACATTTGGAAGTGCTGACCACTATTGCGGCGCAAGCCGCGGCGGCAATCCAGAATGCCCGTTTGTACGCCCGCACGGATGAAGCCTTGGCTCTACGTGTGCAGGAATTGAATTCCATCCTCAAAACCACGGACGAGGGAATTCTCCTGGTGGATGGCGAGATGAGGGCGCTGGAAGCCAATCGCGCGCTGGCTGATTTCTATGGCCTCTCCCAAAAATCCTTCACCGAACAAGCCTCAGATGAACCCGATCAACAAACCGTCGCTAAATTGGGATTCAATATGGATGAGTTGGCGGCGGAATTGAATGCCCTGGCAAAAGGGGATTCTTCCGACCTCAAAATGACCGTCGTCGCTCCAGGTCCGCCGGAACGACCGTTGGAAAGCGCTATAACGCCGGTTCGAGACGCGGATGGGGAAATCGGCGGGTGGCTGTTCGTATTCCGCGACCTAACAGAAGAACTTGAGCTGTCTCGATTGCGAGACGAATTGACTCATATGCTGGTGCACGACCTTCGCTCTCCGCTGGTTGTGGTGCGAGGTGGATTGGATCTCATCGAAATGCTCCTGAAAGACGGGGGCGACGAAGAATTGTTGACCCTTATTGAAACATCCCAAGAGGGCAGCAACAACATGCTCACCATGATCAACGCGCTGCTGGACATCAGCAAGCTGGAAAGCGGGGATATGCCTTTAGACCGTGAGCAAATTGATCCGCGCAAGATGCTTG
>CBDUUP010000470.1:0-2555 GCA_965370435.1 uncultured Anaerolineales bacterium
CGACGGGCTGACCCCGGCGGTCGCCGATGAGCTGCCTGTTTGGCCTCTGCCGGGTGTGGACAGCTTGCTTTCGGCCTGTCTGGATGTTGATCTCTCGCGTGGTATCACGCTGGTGGTTCAAGTGGCCGCCAATCCCTTCCAGCGCTGGGCTGTTCAATGCGCGCTGACAGATTCACTCACTACTAAGAACAGCTCGTTATCTGTGTTGTATGCCTTGAGCAATTTCCCTGAGTTGGATGAATACTTGCTTATCCCCGTAGATGAACGGCATTTTCGTGAGTTCCCCGATGCCCGGTTGGTGCTTTTAGGGGAAATCGGACAGGTATTTGTGAACGCTACGGGAGGATATAATAAAATTGCAGAACGCCTCGTCTGGTGGCTCACTCGACGCTTGCGCCGCATGACGCCCACACCGCTATCCCACTTCAGCGCCATGCTGTATGAATTATTTCGCGATGAAGAGGATTTAGAAACCATCGCCCTTGAAGAGATCAAACTATCGGAGCGGTTTGAACACATCTATGAAGGCGTCCGCGTCCTCCTGCACGGCGATGAGGTTGCCGACACCTATGCTGCCATTTCTTCTTTTCTCGAAACCGCCACAATCGAAAGTCTGTCAACCGCGCAGGAACGCCTGACTTGGTTGCTTTTCCCTGAAACCCCATCTCTTCGCCCACCGACAATCGAGACCTTCCGCGCTCTGAACGATGTGAGTCAAATGGTGGCGCAGTACCAGTATTCCACCAACCAGGGTCGCAAGGTTACAGCGCTCAGCCTGGCCGCGGGCGCGCTCCAGGAATTGACAGAGTACGTTAAGGCGGAGGTTGGTAGACCCGAACGGGTATTGCTGGGCCGTGTGGTGGACTTATGGGCCTCCATCGTCGCTGAGGAACTGGGCAGGTTAGGCGAGGCCGCTCTGCAAGCCATGACCCCCGCCCAACGCCGCACCGAAGGCGCTGTGGAGCGCACCTCCGCCGCCTGGTCCCGCCCCGCCGCCCCCTTTGACAATCCCTATATTGCTGGCGACCCGGTCTACCCGCCTCTCTTCGTGGGGCGCAAAGACGTATTCGACCGCCTCGGCGAGGTCTGGGCCGAGAAGGAGAACCCCGATTCGGTCATCCTCTACGGCCACCGCCGTATGGGCAAGAGCAGCATCCTCCGCAACCTCGACCAGGTGGCCCCGCCGGGCAGCCTCATCGCCTACGTGGACCTGGCGGGTGAGACCAGCTTCGTCGAATCCACCGCCGGTTTGCTCCTCGGCCTCGCCGACCGCCTCTCTGCCGCGGTCCGCCGCGCCTTCCCCGAATCCCCCCTCGCCGAACCCGACCCCTCCGATTACCAGACCCAATCCCAGGCCGCCCGCAGCTTCAGCCGCCTGGCCGACGCCGTTCACGATGCCCTGCCCGAAGGCGGCATCCTGATCCTGGCCCTGGACGAATTCGAGGCCGTCGAGATCGCCGTTGAAGAGGATAAGATTGGGAAGGAAATTTACCAGTTCCTGCGCACCAAAACCCAGGAACCCTGGTTGACCCTGGTCTTCGGCGGCCTCCACACCCTCGACGAGATGAGCCGCGATTACCAGCAGCCGTTTTATGGCTCCTATGACAACATCCGCGTCTCCTATCTGCTGCCCAAAGATACCGAACGCCTGATCACCAACCCCACCGAGGATTTCTCCCTCAATTACGAACCCCTCGCCGTGCAGCGTATCATCGCCGAGACCGGCGGCCAGCCCTACCTCGTCCAGCAGGTCTGCCGCGACGCCCTCAACCACCTCAACCACGAACTCTTCGACCTGGGCCTCGATAGGGCGGTGGAGATCACCCTCGCCGACGTGGAAGCCGTCCTGGACGAGAACTTCTTCCGCCGAGGGACCGTCTACTTCGACGGCGTCTGGACCCAGGCCGCCAGCCCCGCCCAACGCACCCTCCTCCAGACCATAGCCCAACGCCCCGAACCCTGGCCCCTCGATGAACTAATCCAATTCACCGGCCTGGAGGCCGAGATACTCCCCGCCGAACTCCGCTGGGCCGAACGCCACGACATCCTCAAGAAAACCGAAACCGACCCGCCCACCTGGACCTTCCACGTCCCCCTCATGCGCCGCTGGATCCGCCGCCTCCCCTAAACCCCGCAATTCCCTCCCCTCCACCGTTGGGGCGCAGCGCGCTGCGCCCCGGCGCGCCAACCTACATGACCTTTCCCAGAAACCCCGAAGTTTCAGCGTAGGAGTCGAGGCTTTAGCCGGGGAGCTTAATAATATTTGTCATTCCGAGAAGAACAGTTTCACCGTCCGACGAGGAATCCCTGAATAAATGGAGATATTGTTACCCTCCTTGGAAGCGAAAAACCATACTCCTGGAAATTCCTCGGTGCATAGCGCTTCGGTCTGACATCTGCATTCCCACCACATCCCTCCATTCGCAAACCTTAAAATTTCCCCACACCCCTTGACAAACCAGAACAAATGTGCTATAATACCCATCGTCATGACTGTCTCTAATCACCCCCACCCCAACACCTACCCCCAACCCCCCCCCCCCCCCCCAAAAACA
>CBDUUP010000471.1:0-2524 GCA_965370435.1 uncultured Anaerolineales bacterium
GTCGCCTACGCCAGTTCTCCCAGCTAAAGCCTCGCCTCCTTCACAATCCTTATTGTGTACGGCACGTAATTCACCAATGATAATTTTCTGCCCAAGCCCACTGTCCACTGACAACTACCTACTGAATCCTGGTCTTAAATCCGACAAAAATATTGTATAATTGTATACGAGTAATCTAACCAAGAAAACCGGCAATGAGAACCGCCCTCTTGCTTGGTCTATGAAGAGTAAGTGGAGAGTGACATGGTAGACATCTTGATCAACCCCAATATCGCTTACCTGCTCCTGGTAGGCGGGTTCCTGCTGACCATCATCGCCATCCTGACTCCCGGCACCGGCATGTTAGAAGTTTCGGCCTTGTTCGCCCTGGTGTTGGCCGGTTGGCAGGTTCTCAATCTGGAGATCAATCTTTGGGCTTTGCTCATCTTGCTCCTGGGCGTATTCCCATTCTATATAGCCGTGCGCAGATCCAAGCAGTTGATATATTTGACAATCTCTATCGCCGCCCTGATTGTCGGGTCTTCATACCTATTCCAGGGAGAAGATTGGTGGCTCCCCGCGGTGAACCCGCTCCTGGCCATACTCGTCTCTATCTTGTCGGCCGGTTTCCTCTGGATCATAACCGTCAAAACCCTGGAGGCGGAGGCCGCCACCCCCTCCCACGACTTGACCGTCATTATAGGCGCCACGGGCGAAGCCAAGACCGTAATTGACCTGCACGGCCAGGGGTCGGTGCAAGTTTACGGCGAATTGTGGACCGCTCGCAGCGAGGTGGAGATACCCGCTGGCACAATTATCCGGGTCACCGGGCGGGAAGGATTTCTCCTGGAGGTAGAAGCTATTGAAGATGTGTAAATGACGCTTCATTGTATTCCGTTATCACTATTCTTGTTCCGCTAATTTCAAAATTGGAGGTTTAGCATGGATTTATTCACAGGTTTAGGGAGTTGGGGTTGTTTGGTAGGCTTCGTGGCGGTTGCCTTTATCGCCTTCATCGCCAGCGCTATCCGCATAGTCCCTGAGTTCAATCGTTTGGTCGTATTCCGCTTGGGGCGCTGTGTCGGCGCAAAAGGCCCCGGGATCGTCTTTCTCATCCCTTTCATTGATAAGGCCCGGAAAGTTGACTTGCGTGAGCAGGTGCGTGAGATTCCCCACCAGACCTCGATCACCAAGGATAACGCCGCCATCGCGGTGGATTTCCTCTGGTACTATAAAATCCTCGACCCTGTCGACAGTGTCTTGCAGGTAGGCAACTTTGAGGCCGCCGCCCAGGGTATGGCGACCACCACCTTGCGGGCCGTCATCGGGGGTATCTCCCTGGATGACGTGCTCTCCGAGCGCGAGCACATCAACAATATGCTCCGCACCCGTCTGGATGAAGTCACCGAGCGTTGGGGCGTCAAAGTCACCAACGTCGAGATTCGCGAGATCGTCCCTCCGCGGGAGATCACCGACGCCATGAACCGCCAGATGTCCGCCGAGCGTGACCGCCGGGCTCTGGTGACCTCATCGACTGGTGAAGCAGAGGCCGCCATCAACGTCGCCGAAGGCGATAAACAGGCCGCCATACTCCGGGCTGAAGGTGAACGCCAATCCGCCATCCTCTCAGCGGAAGGCGCTCGTGAAGCCCAGGTTCTGCGCGCCGAAGGGTTCGCCGCCGCCCTGGACCGCATCTACGACATCGCCCAGAACGTTGACCAGAAGACCATGACCTTGCAGTATTTCGAGACCCTCAAAGATTTGGGCGCCAGCCCTTCCACCAAGTATATCTTCCCCATGGAATTCACCAGCATGCTGGGGAATTTCTTGAAAGGCCAGGAGGAGTAAACTCCTTCCGTTGAAGGTGCAAAGTTCCCTGGCGCGAGTTGAACCAGGCAGCGCGGCCGCTATCTTGCCCGCTGCCTGGCGCGATTTAAACCCCATCCGCCATCTGGAAAAGGTTTGTTTTCCGGTGGATGCCTGGCCCTTTCTCGATCTGCTCGCCGCGCTGTCACTCCCCGGCATGGTGCGTCTCAAAGCCGTGATAGGCGATCAACTGGTGGGATTCATCCTGGGTGAACCCAAGCCCCTGCGGCAGATGGCCTGGATCGCCACCATCGCCGTTCTGCCCGAATACCGCGGCCGGGGTATAGGTTCGTCGCTGTTGGTGGCCTGCGAAGCCGCCCTCACCCAGCCCCGCATCCGCCTCAGCGTGCGCGCCTCCAATGAGATCGCCCTCAAAATGTACACCACCTTCCACTACCATCAAGTCGGCCTCTGGCCCCGCTACTTCCGCGACGGCGAAGACGCCATCGTCATGGAAAAACTCCGCGACTGACTCGGTTTACCACGAGGGCACAACGACAGGGTTTAAAAATATCTTCCCGTTTTGAAAATAGCGTGGGCGGTTTTCTTTGCCCAAAAAAACATATCTAAACAGGGAACTTATTATCAGACGCGCCCAAATGGTCTCCTAGACTCCCCAAATCCTGTCATTCCGAGCGCCCCACAGCGCCAAAAGCCCTATTCAGTGGAAAAGAAACAC
>CBDUUP010000472.1:0-2523 GCA_965370435.1 uncultured Anaerolineales bacterium
CTGACCTATCCCGAACAAGCTTTAGCGCTTGGATATAATGGTGAGACCTTTCACTTTACTTCGGAAGAAACTCAATTTATCCTTTCAATTCAAGCCGATAGTTTGGTTAGTTTTGCCGCCCAATTGATAGATACACGAACATTTTCTGAAAGGATTGGTCTCCCACATCAAGGTCTCGCTGATGACCTCCGAGTAGAATTCATACCGGCCTGAGAGATTGTTTTGTCAAGTTAACTAATTACGATTATCAACCAAATGAGAAACATTATTTTATGTATTTAATTGGTAACTTGCTGGTCGTCATTGAAGAATTCTAGGAACGTAATGACTCAAACAATCCTTTACATTGATTATAATCCTGGCGATGCGATTAGGGTCCAACAGGCATTAGAATCTCAAGGATTTGATTACATATGGGCGCACAATGGAGAAAAAGGTCTAGAAATGGCTCAGATCTGTCACCCGGATTTGATCATGCTATACGTTGTACTACCTGATATTAGTGGTTTTGAAGTTGTAAGGCGTTTACGCGCTAGTTTGGATTTAAAAATAAATACTTTACCAATTATTGCCGTAATAGCCAAAGTATCCTATGAAATGATGTCTAAATATGCTCATGTAGCCGGTTGTACTGAATGCATTGAAAAACCAATTGATTTTGACTCCTTATTTCTCCAGGTGAAGAGATTGGTGTCAAAGGCAGTTATGTCTAGTCCAAAAATCAAATGTGGTTGAAGTTAGATTCGATCTCGGTGATTCTTCTCAGCACACTCATTTAAAACAAATCCTGAATGAATATTATCACCCCACCCGCCTCCTCATCCACCCTCCCGTCCAACCCGCCCCCGCCATCATCACCGAAGTGACCGCCAGGAAAACGCTAAGAGGCTTGAAAAACAGCCAGAACCCCATTAAAAACATCGCCGCCAATACCCCCACCAGAACCCCATTCCAGATGCTCGGATCTTCATCCCTCGCCCCGATAGCCCGCGCCGAAAAAAACGTCAGGAGTACCGCTGCCGCCAGCGTCCCCCAATCCCCAAATATCCTATCGAATTGAGCTGCCTTCACCGGATCAGGAGTTCCCCGGGCCGCGAATCCCAACAACAAAGCGTAGCTGCCGCTGGTGAAACTCACCACCGCGTTGGTCACCCCCGCAGCGATCACCCCGTGCAGCAAAACCCGCCCCCAGAAAATTTCTCCGCTTCTCTTAGTCATCTTCGGCCCAACGCCCGTTGGCCTCACCGCCCGTTGCTCTCGAAGTCCACCTCTGGATAGTCATCCGCCAGCAGCCCATCCAACAAAGGACTTTCGATTCCTTTCAAGACATAATCGAAGAAAGCCATCGTGTAATCATTGATGATCCGCAGCGCCCTCGACCCATCTATTGGCCCTTTCAACCCTAACTGAGGGGCCAACGGCGACAGCATCGGCAAGTCGGAGAAATCGTAGTGCCGGGTGCCCTCGATAGAGAGCCAATACCCCGCCGCCTGCATATTGTCGTATACCGTAATGGCCTGCTCCCGGTTGTCGCCTCTGCCGCTTTCCCATTCCTCGCTGTACATGAACAGGAACGGCTGGCTCAAGCTGTAGTCATGGCTGGGGACCAACAGCGGCTCGACCCAGGCGTCCATCCCCAATCCCGCTTTGCAGCGTTCGTCCTGCGTGCAGAACAACACCGCCGCCCCGCCTCCCGTCGAATGTCCCAACACCCCCACCCGGTCCAGGTCCAGCCGTCCCAAGAAGCGGTCGTCGTCCAATTCCCCGGCGTTGAGAGACTCCATCTGGTCCAGCGCGAAACTAATATCATCCGCCCACTGGTTCACCAGCGTGTAAGCGCTCTGGTTGTATTCCTCTTCCGTATCCCCCGACATGGCGCCATAGTTCTGCCTCGCAGCCCTCCCATCCGGGAATACCGACACCACCGCGCCATAAGTATGGTCAATCGCCACCGCCACGTACCCAAAGCTGGCTAATTCCTCCATCTGGTAGCTGTTCTGAAACCGCGTTCCCCCCCATCCATGAGAAAAGACCATCACCGGGTAGCTCGTCTCTGCCGTCGAGACCTCCGCGTTGAGCCTCGCATGACCGTAAGAGTATTTCAGGTGGTCTAAAAACCAGGAAGGCAGATCCAGGAATTCGGCGATGGCCGGCGCCCCCAACTCCACCCCTTCCATCCATTGCCCCCTTTCTCCGCCAGTTCCCGCCTCCGCCGGATACCAGACCGTCACCATCATCTCCCGATATGCGCTGGGATCCTCCCCATATAGCTCATTCCGGCTGGTGTCCACAAAATGGTACGACACCCTGCCGATAGGGTAAGGCCCCGTGGGCGCCGCGCTCGCCGGGACCGGGAAAAGGATCCCCAACCCCCCGCAAACTACCAACGCTAATATTCCCACCCCCCCGCCAATATAGGCCAGTCTCCGCCCCATCTTTGAAGGCGGTTCAGCGTGCTTCCCCATCGCCAACACGATCCCCACCCCCCCCCCGACGCGGCTCCCCCCAAAACCCCGCAGCAAC
>CBDUUP010000473.1:0-2515 GCA_965370435.1 uncultured Anaerolineales bacterium
TGCTTTGGGGGGAGAGGAACCTGCGGGAGGGTTTTTGAGGGGGCGGGGAGGGGAAATGGGGGTAAAATTGGGGGATGGATAGAAAATCTATTGGCGAGGATAGGATATGGCTGCTCCTGAGGTAGCGCTTGGATTGGTGGAACGGTTCGGGCGGAATTATGGGGAGTATCATTCGGCGCGGTATAACGAGACGCAACTGCGGCGGGAGTTTTTGGACCCGTTCTTCAAGGCCCTGGGCTGGGACGTGGACAACGAGCAGGGGTACGCCGAGGCTTATAAGGACGTGATCCACGAGGACGCGGTGAGGGTGGGCGGGGCGACCAAAGCGCCGGATTATGGATTCCGCATCGGGGGAGCGAGGAAGTTCTTTGTGGAGGCGAAGAAGCCTTTCGTCAACCTGAAGGAGGACGCCAGCCCGGCTTTCCAGGTGCGGCGGTATGCGTGGTCGGCCAAGCTGCCATTGAGCATCCTGACCGACTTCGAGGAGTTTGTGGTCTACGACACGCGGGTGCGCCCGGTGAAGGACGACAAGGCCTCCACGGCGCGGCTGCTGTACATCACCTATGAGCAGTACGCCGAGCGCTGGGAGGAGATTGCGGGGGTGTTCTCCCGGCAGGCGGTTTTGCGGGGGGATTTCGACAAGTACGTGGAGTCCAAGAAGGCCAAGCGGGGGACGGCGGAGGTGGACGCCGCTTTCCTGGCGGAGATCGAGGGCTGGCGGGAGGCATTGGCCCGCAACATCGCCCTGCGCAACCAGGGTATCACGGTTCGGGAGGTGAACTTCGCGGTGCAGCGCACCATTGACCGGCTCATCTTCCTGCGGATCAGCGAGGACCGGGGCATAGAGCCTTATGGGCGGCTGCGAGACCTGCAAGAGAGCGATTCGATCTACGCCCAGCTTTGCGGGATCTTCCGGCAGGCCGACGACCGCTACAACTCCGGGCTGTTCCACTTCCGGGAGGAACGGGGGCGGGGCGGGTCGCCGGACAGGATCACCCAAGACCTGGCGATTGACGATAAGGTCATCAAGGACATCCTGAAGAACCTGTACTACCCGGAAAGCCCTTATGAGTTCTCGGTGCTGCCCGCCGACCTGCTGGGGCAGGTGTATGAGCAGTTCCTGGGGAAGGTGATCCGGCTGACGGCGGGGGGCCGGGCCAAGGTGGAGGAGAAGCCGGAGGTGAAGAAGGCGGGGGGAGTCTATTACACGCCCACTTACATTGTGGACTACATTGTGGAGAACACGGTGGGGAAGCTGTTGGAGGGTGTCACTCCACGCCAGGCGGAACGGCTGCGCATCCTGGACCCGGCCTGCGGGTCGGGGACTTTCCTTTTGCAGGCGTACCAGTATCTGCTGGACTGGCATCTGGAGATCGACCTGCAAGACCCGGAGAAGCACGCCAAGGGGAGGCCGCCGCGGGTGTTCGAGGACCAGCGGGGGGAGTGGCGGCTGACGATTGAGGAGCGCAAGCGCATCCTGCTGAACAACCTTTACGGGGTGGACATTGACAGCCAGGCGGTGGAGGTGACCAAGCTCTCGTTGCTGTTGAAGGTGCTGGAGGGGGAGAACCAGGCCCAACTGCAGATGTTCCAGGAACGGGTGCTGCCCGACCTGGGGAGCAATGTGAAGTGCGGCAACTCCTTGATCGGGCCGGACTTTTATGAGGGGGCGCAGATGGGGATGTTCGACGTGGAGGAACGGCTGCGGATCAATGTGTTCGATTGGGGGGCGGAGTTTGGGGAGATCATGGCGGGGGGAGGGTTTGATGCGGTGATTGGGAATCCGCCGTGGTTGATGGCAGGTTATTATGTAAAAGACCCTTTAAAACACTTGAAGGAGAAATATCAAACCGCAAAGGGAAAGTTTGACCTGTATTATTTGTTTATCGAGAGGGGATGGGAATTGGTTTCAAATGAAGGCGTATTTGGAATGATAGTACCGAATAAATTCTTCCATACAAAAGCGGCTTCTAATTTGCGTTCTTTCTTAGTCGAAAAGAAATTAGTGAAAGGAATTGTGGATTTTGGTGATGAGAAGATATTTTCAAAGGCCACAAATTATTCATGTATTCTATTCCTTGATAATCTCTCTGATTCAAATCCCATGTATTCGGAAGCTTTAGCTGGACTTAAATTTGTTACCGAATTTGAAGTGCCCTGGGCTGTTTTTCCTGAAAATATCTGGCATTTCGAAAAAGAAGAGACGCGTATTCTATTTGAGAAGTTAGAAAGTGTTGGGAGACCACTTGAACAGCTTACTAAACGTTTTGGGTCTGGAGTACAGAGCGGAGCTGACCGTATTTATGTTGTGAGTAAAGATACTGCCAACATCAACAAATATGGTAAAAGTGTATTACGACCTTTTATCAAGGGACGTGATGTGAGACGTTATAAGTTGTCAAGTGAATTCAAATTGATAATATTCCCTTATAAAGTTCAAGAGAAAAAATTTGAAATATTATCTGAAGAAGAATTTCAATCATATTCAAATGTATTCTCACATTTACAAGAAAAT
>CBDUUP010000474.1:0-2497 GCA_965370435.1 uncultured Anaerolineales bacterium
GTGTGCCCAGCGTGATAGCCTCCCTCTCTCTGTCTGACAACATTTGCGTGCACACCTAATACACGGCCAACCCCTGGTGGAATTATTCTTGCAACGTAACGCATTGGTTGATGCAAAGCAGTTTATTGGATTCAGAATCCATGCAAAGAAGAAGAGACTACATGACAAAAAAAATGAACCCCATTCCGACCAGCCCTCCCGATCACCAAGCGACGAACGAGTTGATCCGCGTAATTAACCAAATATCCGCCGCATTGCAGCAGTATGCGCATACTGAGGGAGATTTGTCCCGCGCAATCCAAGATGCGTTTGAGAAGCATGAATTTTGGGGCGGATTATGCATGCTTGACGAAACCGGTGAAAACTTGGTATTCCCAAACGTTGCTATTCCCAATCCGGTGCGAAAAGCGCTCAACGAAGTTGAGAAAGTCACCCGGCCAGATGTAATGGGGTTTCAGTTCTCGGTTGACCAGGTGGATATCTACCGTCACGTAGTAGAGAATAAGGAAGCGTTGGTTGTCACCAACACCAATGAGTTCCTCGCCCAGAGTCTTCCTTCATTGTCAAGTGAACGAATGGAGAAGCTAGTTGAATCTATAGATGGTATAACCGCCTTCTTCGGCCCTTTGATTATTAAAGGTAAAGTAACTGGAATCCTCAGCCTCGCAGGGAAGGATTTGGGCGATGAAATGCTTCCTGCATTGGAGGTCCTAACTAACCATGTAGCGATAGCCCTGGAGAATACCCGCCTAAACATGAGGGTGAATGAAAACGAGGAGAAATATCGTAGTCTATTTGAAGGCGTCCCCGTTGGCCTATACCGCACCTCGCTAGATGGAAAGATATTGAGCGCCAATGCCGCCCTGGTGAAGATGTTAGGCTATCCAGATATTGAGGCCTTGTTGGGCATCAATGTGATTGATATGTACGTTATGCGAGAGGATCGAGAGCGAGAGATGAATCACTTGCAGCAGTATGGCATTGTGGACGACATGGAAATGCAGTTATACCGTTATGATGGTAAACGCATCTGGGTGCGTGATATTTGCAGGTATGTCCGTGTCCCCAAGAGCGGTGAGCAGATTATGGAAGGGAGTTTGGTGGAGATCACCGCTCGCAAGCAAACTGAAGAAAGGTTGATCTATGAAGCGATGCACGACTCCTTGACCGGCTTGCCCAACCGGGCCTTGTTCTCAGACCGTTTGGACCGCGCCCTGGCGCGCCAATCTCGCCAACCGGAATATAGTTTCGCCGTGCTGTTCATGGACTTGGACCGCTTCAAGGTTGTGAATGACAGCCTGGGACATGTTGCCGGAGATCAACTGCTAAAAAAGGCCTCCCGCCGGTTGGAAGGCTGCATTCGAGCGCTGGACACAGTGGCCCGTCTTGGCGGGGATGAGTTTGTTATCTTGCTGGAAGACATTCAAGATATCCAGGATGCCATAATGATCGCCGACCGAATACGGGAATCGTTGACAGCGCCATTCATGATTGACCGCCAAGAGGTGTATTCTACAGCCAGCATCGGCATAGCGATCAGCGACGAATCCTATGAGGTCGCCGAACATATGCTTCGTGATGCGGACATCGCCATGTACTATGCCAAGTCACGGGGCAAAGACCGTTATGAAATTTTCGTTCAGGAAATGCGGCAGCATGCCCTAACTCGTATGGCGTTGGAGCATGATCTACGGTTGGCGATGGATAACGATGAGTTGCGGGTTTATTACCAGCCCATTGTCGAATTGGAGACTGGGCAAATAAGGGGCTTTGAAGCCTTATTGCGATGGGAACACCCTCGCTGGGGACTTATGGGCCCTGATGACTTCCTCCACATTTCCGAAGAGACTGGATTGATCCACCGTATCGGCCAATGGGTGTTTTATGAAGCCTGTATGCAGCTCAACACCTGGCAGGATGAATTTCCTAGCGATCCTCCGCTAACAATGAGTGTGAATGTGTCCGGCAAGGAATTTACCCATCCCGACCTGATTGAGCAAGTCGCATCGACGCTTTATAAAGTAACCATTCCTCCTGGCACTCTGCAAGTGGAGATCACCGAGGGAGCCATCATGGAAGATACGGAATTCTCAATCAGCAGGGTGGAGCAGCTCAAGGCGTTGGGAATAGAAGTTCAAATTGATGATTTTGGGATTGGTTATTCCAGTCTGTATAAACTATCCACGCTGCCGGTTGGCACCCTAAAAATAGATCGCTCATTCTTGCGCCAGCTAAATGGGGAAGACGAAATGGAAAAAATAATCCGTACTATCGTATCTCTGGCGCATGACCTGGGAATGGAGGCCATAGCCGAAGGGATTGAAAAGGAATCGCAACTGGATAGCTTGAGTGGATTCAAGTGTGATTTTGGTCAGGGCTTTCTATTCTCCAAAGCCGTAGACCATCAAATGGCAGCAACCCTTTTAGCAAAACAGATGTGACCTAAGCGCTAAGTTAAGATGATTATTGTACTTCTTTCCTGCTTTATAGAAATCAA
>CBDUUP010000475.1:0-2475 GCA_965370435.1 uncultured Anaerolineales bacterium
CCGACTTGAAAATTCAAAAAACTGCCCCTATGAGGAGTGCATCCGGATCCCATTTGTAGTCTATTATCCCAACGTGATCACAGAACCTCGGATTGATGAAAGCCTCATCCTCAATATTGATATCGCTCCCACACTCGCGCAGCTTGCAGACATTGAAATCCCGGAATCAGTTAATGGTCTTGGAATTATGCCGATTTTGGATGGCAGTGGAGAAGAATGGCGCACCGCGGTGTTAATTGAACATTGGCCCATGCTGGAAGGTTTTGGCTCTGAAATACCCTATTTTGAAGCCATCAGAACGCAGGAATGGAAATATGTAAAATATGATACCGGTGAACTGGAGCTTTATGATCTGGTGAACGACCCCTATGAGATGAATAACCTCGCTTATGTCGAGGGGTATGAGGCGGTCATGGAAGAATTGGATTTACGCCTGGAAGAATTACTGCAAGAATAACAGGAACTACACAGTATGTCTGTTATCTTGAAATCACTTACATGCCGGTCACCGCGCGCTGCACAAAAGCTAACACGGCCATGACCAAATAGAGGATGACGGCGGATATGGTCCATCCCCGCCCTGCGTTGGCAGCAATGCCCAACATCCCCCCTGTAGAAGCGAAGAAGATGGTTACATAGCTAATCACCATCCACTGGGTTTGGCGGAATTCGATCTTGAAGATGTAGTCCAGCAGCAGCTCAAGCGCCAAGAACGCCAGCATCAGGATGACCTGAATGTAGTACAGCGTGGGCCGTTCCAGTTGGGGGGCTTTGAGGAGCAGATATATGAGCGGGATGGCGGCCAGAAATTGGAGGGAGGCCAGCCAATGCCCAAGCTCGGCTTTGTCCATGAGGCGAAATATGAACAGGAGGATGTATAAAACAAAGATGGAGACCGCGACGATGGCGCCTATTTGATTCGTTTTTTCTAGCATCTTGATTCTCCTAATCAGAGTCAATAAATCATTTGCGCCAGGATGAACGAGATAGATACAATGTCTATCCTGTGTATGCTCTCTACGTTATTCTTTCACCAAGAGATTGCCAATCAGAGGATAACGAAAATCGTCTCCTTGCCAGCATTTATACGCGCCCCACAAGCCATAGAGACCCCATACGACCAGGGGAGCAAAAAAACACAGCATGAACCGCACCGGATTCTCCATGATTCGGATAGCTGAAAACATGGCGATGCTCCCAAAAATTATCACTCCAAAGTAAACCATCATACCCACCAATTGGTACACCGCGGCCTGCATGGCTTGCCTGGCCGCATAGACTGATTTTTCCTTCTGGGTCACCCAAATTATGACGCTAACCACAATCCCCATCATACCGATCATTATACTTCCGTGGGCTAATGCGGCCATCAGGCGTTCGTCCTGTGAAAGTTGATATTGTTCCATGAGTGTCTCCTTGATAAGTTGGGGAGTAGAATTTATGGCGCTTGAGGGTGAAAGGCGACTTGTCTATTCCTTGGAAATCAGCCTTCCCTGGGCAGCCAGCGCCAGCCGCCATCACTTGGCTGAACGGTCCCTATTCCCGGCAAGGGGAAGTGGGAGCCAAAGATCAGCGCGCTTTCACGCACCGACCAATCGAGCAGTTCGCCCTTGGTCGCCGCCGCCTGCTCGGGGACCGAGTCATAAGTTGAGGCCCAACTGTGATTTGCCATGATCAGGGGATGGGCCACGGCATCGGCCAGGTGCAGCAATTTTTCGCCCGAGGAGGCGATCTTCACCACGCTGTGATCATACCGGTGTCCCGTCGCGGGGATCAATCGGAAGCCGGGGATGAATTCTTCCTCCGAGGCGACAAAGGCAGTCCGGTCTACGATCTTCGAATAGGTTTCCCAGATGAATTGGGTCTTCTCTTCGGGCCAATGGTGAAGGGCGGTCAGTTCTTTGCGCTTCTCTGGAGTAGACCATAGGTCCCAGGAACTCTCCAGCAGGAAATAGGAAGCTCTGGGGAACACCGGCTGCTCGTCGTCAGTCAAGATACCGCCGATGTGATCGTAGTCCGTGTGGGTGATGATGAGGACGTCAATATCCTCAGGGGACATCCCCAGGGATTCAAGCCCTGCGGTCACGTTGCCGTTCCTGAATCCAGCATCAATGAGGACGTTTTTCTCCCCCGTGTTCACCAGGAGGCAGTTGAAATCCACCGGTATCTCTTCAAGGTTTATATTGGATTCGGACGCAACCCGCTCAAGTTGTTCAAGGTCTGCGTTGACTATCAGGTCACCGGCTTTGTGGGGGATGGTATTCTCCTGAATGACATGACATTGAAAGTCGCCCAGCTTGAAGGAATAGGTAAGGATTTTCATATATGCTCCATTGTTCTCCAGTAATTAGAAAAGGGTTGAAAATGCATCATTAATGTTTCCAAAAGACCGAGCATATTGTACAGGAAACATAGGTGGTGTGCAAGCGGGTGTTGACTTCAAGATTCATTTCAGTCTTGGCGCGAGTTTGGGTG
>CBDUUP010000476.1:0-2473 GCA_965370435.1 uncultured Anaerolineales bacterium
ACGCGCTGAAAGGCGGCGCCAACCCCGACCACGACTTCTCCACCGTGTTGGATGATCAATCCTTGATTGACCTGGCCTGGTACATTTCGTATGAGATATGGAATTACGATCTGATCATCAACAGCGATGGATCCTCCACAGGTGACGTTTGGGACGGAATGTATATTTATTTTTTTGACTGCGTAGAATGCCACGGCCCGGATGGAACCAGTGTAAACCTCGGCGACGAGGATAACCCCAAATATCTGGCCCATTCGGTTACAGAAGATCCCTGGTTGTTCGTCCATCAGTATCGCCTTCTCCACCCTTGGTCAGTGTTGGGAATGTATGAACTCGCCCACGTATTGGCCTTTGTCCAAACCCTCCCCATCGTACCAGATCGCGTAGTCAGCCTTGGCGGACAGGTGTACGACAAATGGTGGGCGGCTTTGGGCCTAGAGGAGCCGACCGAAGACCACCCCCTGTGGGCTGCCCAGGACACCAACACCCGCAGCGGCAAGGACACCTGGCGCTGCAAGGAATGCCACGGTTGGGATTACCAGGGTTTGGACGGGGCCTACGGCTCCGGCTCCCATCTGACCGGCTTCCCCGGCGTCCTGAACGCCGCTACCCTGTCGGAGGAAGAGATCACCGACTGGCTCACAGGCGGCATGAATCCCGACCACGATTTCTCGGTGATGGGTGTAGAGGGCATCGCTGCGCTGGCCGGCTTCTTCCAAAATGGCATGGCCGACCCTTCCCCTTACATCAACCCAGACAAATCCTCAACCGGGATCGTGTACCGGGGGCAGGATTTATACAGACTCACCTGCGCAGAATGCCACGGCATGGATGGGACCGGCATCAACTTCGGCGATGAGGATAACCCAGTTTACATAGGCACCATCGCCACAGAAAACCCCTGGGAATTCATCCACAAAGTTAGGTATGGCCAGCCCGGCACGGACATGCCTTCGAGTTTTACGGGGCTGCCTTCAGGTTTTGCCGGTGGTTGGTTTATGGATGATATTGCCGACGTCCTCGCATTCGCCCAAACCCTGCCTACCGAATGAGCTAACGCTGCTGACCTAAAACCTGTCGTCAACGATGAACAAAGGGAGCAGTGACAACTCACTGTTTCCTACTGAGTCCTTAACCTGATACGGTGGAATGCAGTCATCATAAACTTGCCGCCATGAGCCTGTCAATTGGTGAATAACAAAAAACTTGCCCACCATCTTTGGACAGACACAGGGGAAATTCCCTTGACATGGGTAGAAAACATAATATAATTTTATTGGGTGAAACATCCTTCCAGCATAATTCCCCAAAAAACTGATTCTCATCCTATCACCTTGATGTAGTCCTCTCTATTTCCCCTCAAAGGAGGAGATAAAATGAACAACTTAACCAATAATCCCAAAAATCGCCATCTTCTGAACCCCGCCTGGATCGTATTCCTCGTTCTGGGGATAATTCTGCTCCTGGGCGCATGCACCACTTCCGAACCGCCTTTTAGTGAGGTCGTGATTGTCACCCCGGCGGACACCTCCCCGCCGCCGCCCAGCCCGATCCCAACCACAACCCCTGTCCCAACCTCGTTCCCGGAAGGCACCATTGCGTGGGGCATTCTCAGCGAGGAAACTTCCCCCGAGGATCTCGAGAGGATCGAAATGTACGAAACCTGGTCAAGAGCGCTGAGCCAGGCGTCGGGATTGGACATCGTCCTCGTTCCCTATCCCCAGACCGACATGGAGACTTTGGAAGCCCTGAGGGATGGCAGGATTCACATGACGACAATGCATCCGCTAGTTTACCTGGTGGGGAACGAGCGGGGGTGGGTGGAACCGGGGCCAATCTGGGGTGAGCAGGTAAATCAACCCATCGCCTTCATCTCACACACCGACACCGGTTTCTTGCCCGGCGAACCCCCCGAGGTGTTCCAACAGCTCGAGGGTTCCCGTGTTTGCTGGCCGGAGACAAAAAATATGCCCCCTCACCGTAAGCGTTTTTATGGCCTCCCCAGTTACATACTTCCCCTTGGCCTGCTGCGGCTGAACGGGGTTGAAAATGTCCTGCCTGTTCCGATAGAGGGCCCCAGTCATCAAGATTATGAAATCGCATCACTGGACATTCCCATTTTTCGCGGACTTTGTGACTTTGCCGCTGTCCCGGTAGATTTCCCCGATATGATCCTTACGGGTCGTTTTTCTATTTACGTAGATGATCCCGATGAATATGATGAGAAGATGCAAATTCTTTACATCACCGAACCGATCTACCCATTAAATGCTTTGTTTTCTTTTTCTCCTACGCTGCCGGAGGCCGTGCGTGAGAGGCTTTCCCTGGCTCTCCTGACAACCCTCCCTCCTTATGAAGACCTCGAATTTAATCTCTTCAACGAGACTCTTTTTGATGAGTTTCGGCGCATCGTTCTGGCCTCGGGAGTGGATCTTCAATCCTACTTGTCCGCGCCGGTAGATGAACCCTAGGG
>CBDUUP010000477.1:0-2462 GCA_965370435.1 uncultured Anaerolineales bacterium
CCCTTCATCCTGGAAGAATGGGTGCAAAACGATCACTTCACCCTGCTACGAAATGATGACTATGACTGGGGCGCCGCCTGGACGGGGCACGAAGGCCCAGCCAATGTAACAAAAATCACCTTCAAAATCGTACCCGAAGACGCAACCCGCCTGATCGAGTTGGAAGCTGGCGACGTTGACATACTGATGAACGCCCCTTGGCGTGAACTACCCACCTACCAAGATGACTCGGACTACGTGGTTCTTCAGGTTCCCGAAGCGACCATTTGGTTTGTGGGCTTCAACCTGGATAACCCCATCGTCGGCGATCTGCGGACCCGGCAGGCCATCGGCCACGCCATTGACCGCGACCTGATCCAAGAGACCCTTTACATGGGTTTGGGTGAAGCTAAAACCACCTATCTGGCGAGTGAGTTGGGCGGCGACAAAGGCGTGACCGCTCCTGGCTTTGACCTCACCAAGGCCAATGAACTTATGGCTGCGGCTGGCTGGGTGATGGGAGATGACGGCGTTCTGGTAGCTGAGAGTGTAGAAGGTGTGGAAGCAGGCACCGCGTTAGACATTGGCTACATCACCTACGACAGCGATGAAGCCCGGCGGATGGCTGAGGCGACTCAGAATATGCTAGGCGAAATCGGCGTCAAGGCCAACATCCAACAAATGGATAAACCGACCTACGACGATGCTTTGGCGTCAAAAGAATGGGCCATCTGCCTGCGCCGCTACACCTGGGACAACAACGACATCCTCCCCTGGTTCCATCACAGCCAATACCTGGACGGCAACTATCCCAACTACGTCGGCACCAATGACACCGCTCTAGATACTATGATGGACGATGCCGATTATTCAACCTCCTCCTGGGCACAGCGTGACGAAGAGTACAAGGCAGCTCACCAGTACTTGATCGACACCTATTATCCCTGGGCGCCGATCTTCCAACGCCCCTGGGTGACAATTACGCGCTCCACGGTATCGGGCTTCGTGCCCATCCCCTTGCGAGCGGGTATGTCCACCGAGGTTTGGCTCACCATTGATCTGGACGTTTCGGAGTAAATGAGCAGCTTGACCTGAACGATATCTAAACATCTGCTATTGGGCGGCGATCTCGTCGCCCAATAGCAGTGTCTTTTGGATAAAGTTGGTAAAGGAAAAAAACTTCATCGCCGAAAGGCGACAAACCTCAATCTAAACGAAACTTTCTTGCTTTTTCCGTTCTACTTTTTCCTCTACTGGATAGCGACTCCGTGACGGTTAACGTTTGGGTTTGATAACATGAATATTTTGGATCTCTGGGAATAGGGGAGCACATTTCACATATTTCCACCTACTCACCCCAACGAATGGGGATTAGTATGGCAAGTCCCAAAGCGCCAAGGTCGTCAATTGTAAACCAACTACAGAATACACAAGGAGTATCTCATGAACAGGAAGTTAATAAAATTATTAGCGCTGACCATTCTGATGGTTCTAACCTTTTCAGCCTGCAAAGGCGGCGGCGATATCACAGAGGCCCCTGGTTCGGAAGTTCCAGATACAATGGTTCCTGACACGGATGTCCCTTCTTATACAGAAATCCCGGATACGGAGGTTCCAGATACGGAGATACCTACGGGACCCAAGGAATTGGTAGTCACGGTCCCCATACAATATACAGAAACCTTTGATATCTCCATCATGGCCACCGCCGGTGAACCTGTGATGATGGTCTACGATTCGTTAGTAACGATGGACTCCGATTACCAATTTCAGCCCGGAGGCCTGACGGAAAGCTACGAGGTCTCTGAAGACGGCACCGTCACGACCTTCTATCTGAAAGGGGGCATCACTTTCCATGATGGCTCTGCGTTCAACGCCGAGGTTGTGAAGTGGAATATCGAATTGGTCCGAGATGGCGATGGATGCTGCGGCTATCTCTTCGCCCCAGTGACGGAAGTCGAATTGGTGAGTGAATACGTCGTTGCCATACACACGGACGGCCCCTTCCCCGGTCTACTGTTCAATCTGTCCGGCGCGTGGGGCCTGATGATGAGCCAGGAAACCTACGAAGCCTGCGGTGAGGGTTATGGGCTCACCCCTGAGTGCATCTCTGGCACGGGGCCTTTCAAACTGGAAGAATGGGTGCAAAACGATCACTTCACCCTGGTTAGAAATGAAGACTATGCCTGGGGAGCCGCCTGGACAGGGCACGAAGGACCAGCTAACGTATCTCAAATCACCGTCAAAATCATACCCGAAGATGCAACCCGCCTGATCGAGTTGGAAGCTGGTGATGTACATATGGTCATGAACGCCCCCTGGCGTGAACTATCTATTTACCAGAATGACGCCAACTACCAGGTTCTCCAGGTACCCGAAGCAACCATTTGGTTTGTGGGCTTCAACCTGGATAACCCGATTGTCGGCGATCTGCGGACCCGGCAGGCCATCGGCCATGCTATTGACCGGGAGCTGATCAAAGA
>CBDUUP010000478.1:0-2448 GCA_965370435.1 uncultured Anaerolineales bacterium
GCCTTCTCAGCTATGATACCCCAATGATAGTATATAAATGCTCTGAATGCAACACGTTTATAGAACTACGTAACCCAATGAATAGGGAGGGAGCCGAGACAACTCTACCGAGACCCCGGCGAACTTCTCTGAACTGCTTGCCGAGATTACTAAGTTTTTCTCTCTAAGCGAAGCGGCGGACTCTGTGTCTCTGTGGTGAAATGTTTGTAGATTTTACATAACAAAAAACCTTGACTCATAGCCATCATTTCGATATAATAGACCGTCAAGTACCCATAATCGAATAACATCAGCGAGCGCTTTAGAGAAAATCTCTCAAGTGCTTGCTTTCGTTTGTTTTGTATATAGCACGTTTGTTCCATTTATCCGTATCCCAAACACTTATGCCTAAAGCATCGCTAAACCTAAGCTTTCCAAGGGCAGTTTTAGGCTGCGCGTTAGGGACTATTTTCAAAAACCAAGTTTTCAGGAGGTTGTGAGTGGAAACCAAAGGATTAACCGCACTACGGATTAGTCTGGCATCACCGGAAACCATTCGAGGATGGTCATACGGCGAAGTCCTAAAACCCGAGACCATCAACTACCGCCGGTTGCGCCCGGAAAAAGACGGCCTATTTTGTGAAGCCATCTTTGGCCCCTCCCGCGACTGGCAGTGCTATTGCGGCAAGTACAAGAACATCCGCTACAAAGGGATTGTCTGTGACAAATGCGGGGTAGAAGTCACCCGCTCCGCCGTCCGCCGGGAACGCATGGGGCATATCGAACTCGCCGCCCCCGTAGCCCATATTTGGTACACCCGCCGAGTGCCCTCCTTCCTGGGCATGCTTCTGAACATTTCCCGCAAAAACCTGGAAAGGGTGCTCTACTTCGCCCAGTACATCATCACCTACGTGGACGAAGAAGCCCGCCAGAAAGCCCTCGCCCGTTTAGAAGAGGAATCCGGCCTCTCCAATCAACAACTTTCCGACACCATCAACGCCCAGATCGAAGAGATCAATAAAAACCGCGATTTCCTTCTCGCTGAACTGGAAGAGAAAAGCAACGCCGTAGAGAATCGCTACGCCGAAGAGATTGCCTCCCAACTGGAACCCTTCATCAAGGAAGGCCAGCGCCTGGAGACCAGCCTGCAAGAAAAATTGGGCGACTCGGTGCGCAAAGCAATCCGCTTCGCCGCCGCCGATGCCGTCATTGTAAAAGCTGGCGAAACCATCTCCAACGACCACATCTCACGCGTCCAGGAAGTCGTCAAAGATTACCTCGCCGAACTGGAAAACACCCTCAAAGACCAAAAACAGCGCGAACTTGAACACATCAAGCTCGAAGTTGCCAGCATGCGAGCCGAAACAGAACAGGCCATGAATCAACTTCGCAGCCAGCTTGAAGAACAATCCGCCATCGCCCGTGACGAGATGAACCGCCTGCGCGACGAACTTCTAGACCTTCAAGCCCTGGGTTTCATGGGGGAAGCCCGATACCGGGAACTGCGTTCCCGGTGGGGGCAGGTCTTCCGCGCCGACATGGGCGCAGAATCCTTCTTCGACATCCTCAAGCGCCTCGACCTGGACAAACTCTCTGAAGAGCTTTGGCACGAAGTGCGCACCACCCGCAGCAAGCAAAAACGCAAGAAAGCCACCAAGCGCATCAACGTTGTCGAAGCATTCCGCCGCTCCAAAAACCGCCCCGAATGGATGATCCTCACCATCCTCCCCGTCATCCCTCCAGACTTGCGCCCTATGGTGCAGTTGGACGGCGGCCGCTTTGCCACCTCCGACCTCAACGACCTCTACCGCCGGGTCATCAACCGCAACAACCGCCTCAAACGCCTCCTGGAATTAGGCGCCCCGGACGTGATCGTCCGCAACGAAAAGCGCATGCTCCAAGAAGCGGTTGATTCTCTCATTGATAACTCCCACCGCGGCAAAGCCCTCTCCCGCCGCGGCCGCCGGGAATTGAAATCCCTCAGCGATATGCTCAAGGGCAAGAAGGGCCGCTTCCGCCGCAACCTCCTGGGCAAGCGGGTAGACTATTCTGGCCGCTCGGTGATCGTGGTAGGCCCCAAGCTCAAGCTCCACCAATGCGGCCTCCCCAAGACCATGGCTTTAGAGCTATTCCGTCCTTTCGTCATCGCCCGCCTGGTCTCCAGCAATTACGCCGCCAACGTCAGAGGCGCCAAACGCTTTATCGAACGCAACCGCCCAGAAGTCTGGGAAGTCTTGGAAGAGGTCATCAAAGACCGCCCTGTGCTTCTCAACCGCGCCCCGACCCTCCACCGCCTGGGTATCCAGGCCTTCGAACCCATCCTGGTTGAAGGCAGCGCCATCCACCTCCACCCTCTCGTCACCACCGCTTTCAACGCCGACTTCGACGGCGACCAGATGGCCGTACACGTGCCCCTGTCTGAAAAAGCCGTGTCCGAAGCCCGCAATTTGATGCTCTCCTCCCGGAACC
>CBDUUP010000479.1:0-2410 GCA_965370435.1 uncultured Anaerolineales bacterium
CGTCGGGTTGCCCCGCGAGTCTAGTATCTGGCGACCGAAAACTGCTTCAATGATCGTATTCATAGCTCACCTCATGGGTGTCCAGAAAGTTTAAGCCTTCTCTTGGACCGGTGTCTCCTCTTCTTGGATCTCTTCCCTTTGGCCGTTCTCTTGAGCGGCTTCCAAAAATGCTACGAAAAGTGGGTGAGGGCGGGTGGGGCGGGAGAGAAATTCAGGGTGGAACTGGGTGCCGAGCATGAAGGGGTGGTCGGCAAGCTCGGCGATCTCCACCAGCCGTCCATCCGGGGACAGGCCTGAAAAACACAGCCCGGCTTCATTCAGCATCTCACGATAGGCGTTATTCAATTCAAAGCGGTGGCGGTGGCGTTCCTGGACCGAGTCCTCATTATAGGCTGCGGCGGCTTTGGTTCCGGGTTGCAATTCACATTCATAGAGGCCCAAACGCATAGTCCCGCCCATGTCGGTGATGTCGCGTTGGTCGGGCATCAAATCAATGACCGGGTTTGGGGTCCCGGGGTTGAACTCGGTGGAATTCACCAGCTCATCGCCCAGAACGCTGCGGCTCAATTCAACCACCATCAACTGCATCCCCAGGCAAAGTCCCAGGTAGGGAACTTTATTTTCCCTGGCGTAACGGGCGGCCTGAATTTTACCTTCTATGCCTCGGTCGCCGAATCCGCCGGGGACCAGGATGCCATGAGCGGCCTTGACTTCATCCCAGCCGCGGCCCTTCTCCAATTCTACCGAATGCACCCAGGCAATTTCCACTTCCACGCCTATGGCTAAACCGGCATGGAAGAGGGCTTCGCGCACGCTCATGTAAGCGTCGTGTAGTTCGACGTATTTGCCCACCAAGGCGACCTTCAATTTTGGCTTTGAGCGGTACACTTCGGCGACTAAACGTTTCCATTCTTTCCAATCGGGTTTCTGGCGGGGTTTCAATTCAAATTCTTTCAGGATGTAGTCGCCCAATCCAAATTCCTCCAGCAGAAGGGGGACATCATATAACGCCTGGGTGGTCACGATGGGCGCCACCGCTTCTTGCTCCACGTCACAAAAGAGGGCGATCTTCTCCAATAGATCATCTTCAATGGGATGGTCGGAACGGGGGATGATGACCTGGGGTGAAATGCCGATGGAGCGGAGTTCTCGGACTGAATGCTGGGTGGGTTTGGTTTTCAATTCGCCGGTCGCGCCGACCCGCGGCACCCAGGTGAGGTGGATGTACATACTCTTCTCTTTGCCCACGTCGCCGCGCATCTGACGCAGGGCTTCCAGGAAGGGCAAAGATTCGATATCGCCGACGGTCCCTCCCACTTCGACCAGGACAATCTCTGCGCCGGTGGTCTTGGACACCAAACCAATGCGGCGTTTGATCTCATTGGTGATGTGGGGGATGACCTGAATCGTGCCGCCCAGGAAGTCGCCCCGGCGCTCTTTGGCGATGACTTCGGCATAGACCTGGCCGGTAGTCACGTTACAAACCTTGTTCAAGCGGATGTCAATGAAGCGTTCGTAGTGGCCGAGGTCCAAATCGGTTTCGGACCCGTCGTCGAGGACGAAGACCTCGCCATGCTGGTAGGGACTCATGGTGCCGGGGTCTACGTTGATATAGGGGTCTAATTTCTGGACGGCGACCTGGAAGCCCCGGGCTTTCAACAATAATCCAATGGCTGCCGCGGTGACGCCCTTCCCCACTGAACTCAGCACGCCCCCGGTGATGAAAATGTATCTCGGCTCCATTCAAACCTCCGCTTGAATGACGGTTCGGCCCGGAAAAACAGGGGGACCCTGAAGGACCGGGTGGCAAATAAGAAGCGGGGAGGGCCTTCTAGAGGCGCCTCCCCGCGGGTTTCCAACCAGCGTTGGGATGGTTAAGGTTAGGGTTCATCCTACCAAAGTTGTCAAATCTTCGGCGGCGCGGCGCATTTCGAGGAATATGAGGCCCAGCTTGGCTTCTTGGCGGGTCAAGGCGGTGAGAACGGCTTCTTCGCCAACGCCCGCCAGCAGCACGAAGCCCTCATCGCCGCGAATGTAAATCTCATCCAATGCGCCCCGGCCCAACTCGGAGGCGATGCGTTCGCCCAGGGATTGCATGGCCGCTGACATGGCCGAAACGCGATCCTCTTCTACATCTGAGGGAAGGGCAGACGCCATAATCAGTCCATCCACAGAGACCACCGCCGAAGCGATGATGTCGGGCGAGGCGGCGCGCATACTTTCTAAACGATCTACCATTTTTTCGACGCGTGATTTTGTCATAATTTAAGTCTCGGGCAGTTAGTTATCGGTTTGGCGTAGCAAAGCTCATAAGTCAATTGAGTTTACCATACAAGGGCGACAAATGCAAAAGCATATGGAGACTTATTAGGCGACTAGGGCTTACACTTTTAATAGGGTAGTTGTGTTT
>CBDUUP010000480.1:0-2397 GCA_965370435.1 uncultured Anaerolineales bacterium
CACCGATATTACTCCCCAGCCACCTAAGGAGAGGATGGGAAGGGTGAGGGTGAATACTGCGCCGCCGTTGGGGTGGTTGGCGGCGGTGAGGTCGCCGTTGTGGGCCTGGGCTATTCGCCGGGCGATAGCGAGGCCAAGCCCAGTTCCGCCATCGGACCGGCTGCGAGAGCGGTCGGCCCGGTAGAAGCGTTTGAAGACCTCTTCCAGGGCTTCCTCGGGGATGCCGGGGCCGGAATCGCGAAGAGACAGAATTGCGGATTGCGGGTCGCAGGTTAGGTCAATGGCGATCTGGCCGCCCTCCGGAGTGTATCGCAGGGCGTTGGTCAGCAGATTAACTAGGATCTGTTCTATCCGTCCATAATCTAAATTCAGCGGTGCGCAATCAGAGAGGTTCAGGTCAAACTGGATCTGTTTGGCCTCGCCCTGAGGCCTGAATCGCTCCACAACCCGAGCTATCAGAGCGGAGAGGTCGGTGGGAGTCCGGTCGAGTTCCAATTGTCCGGCGTCGGCCAGGGCCAGGGTGCGCAGGTCGTCCACCAGGCGGGTCAGCAGTTGGTTCTCTTCCAGGATGGGCTGCAAGTTTTCGGCGGTGAGGGGGTAGATGCCGTCCTGGAGGGCTTCCAGGTTGGCGCGCTGGACGGCCAGGGGGTTGCGCAGTTCGTGGGCGATGTCGGCGGTCATGGCGCGGCGGTTCTCGTCGGACCGGGCCAGTGAATCGGCCAGGTGGTTGAAGGCGTGTCCCAGGGTCGCCAGTTCGTCGCTGCCCTGGACGGGGACGCGCTGTTTCAGGTCGCCCTGGGCCATGCGGCTGGCGGCCTGGGTCAAGCGGTTGATCGGGCGTGTCAGTCCATAGGCCAGCAGCAGCGCTAATACTAAAGCGGCGAACCCGGCGATGAGGGCCGCCTGGAGGGAGGCCGTTCTAAGGCGGGCGAGCAAGTTGATGTCTACGTCCGACTCGGTGGGCCGGTAGCCTTCGGGCAGCAGGTAGCCGACGATTTCGTCTCCATTGTAGAGGGTGATTGCGGAGGACAACAGATCGCTTTTCAATTGCCGGGAGGGATTTTTTTCTTCGGTGTCAATCACTACGTTTCCGCCTGCGTCTGCGAGCATGAGATGCTGGCCCATCATCGGAGTCCGGCGGGGGTCGCCCTCCTGGCCGCCCATCATCCCCGTCCCGCGCCCCATGTCGTGTTCATTATCGTGCTCCATACCGGACCAATTGGCCGGTTCCATGAACAGCGATTCAGCGCCATCCCAAGAACGATGGTCTTGATAGTAAGCTTCCAGATCGGAGACCAGACCTTCTATTCCGGCCACGCCCCCACGGTGCATGAAGGCGCGCACTTCCTCTGCGGTGCGGTCCAAAGCAAAATACAAAACCCCGGCGATGGCGATGAAGACGATCAGGGCGAAGGAGAGGAGGATACGTGTGCGCATGGGGGATTAGTCTAAGTGGTCTAAATGGTCCGAGTGGTCTGAGTGGTCGGGAAAGGAGGTAAACAGGGATACACGTAGACAGGGAAACAGGGGGAACACCGCCCGGTGGATGTGTGTGTTCCTGAGATATGTGAGTGAATATTGATATGATTCATTTCCGTGTGTACCTGTTTCCGTGTTTACCTGTCTACCTGCCCACCTGTCTACCTGCCATCCGCGAAACGGTAGCCTACCCCAAAGACCGTCTCAATATAAATCGGATTCTTCGGGTCTGGCTCCAGCTTGGCGCGAAGATTTTTAATGTGGGCGTCTATGGCGCGTTGGTAGCCTTCGTGGGCGCCTTCCTGGGAGGCTTCCAGGAGCTGCATGCGAGTGAAAGCGCGTCCCGGTTGGGAGGCCAGGGTTGCCAGGATGTCCATTTCGGTGGGGGTCAGGTCTATGGTCTGGTTGTCGCGGGTCACGCGGTAGGCGGCGGGGTCAATTTCGATACCGGATAGGTGAAGCGTCTGGGGAGCCGCGGGAGTAGTACCGGCCCGGCGCAGTACGGTGCGCACACGAGCCACGACCTCTCTGGGGGAGAAGGGTTTGGTGATGTAGTCGTCTGCGCCCAACTCCAGGCCGATCAACCGGTCGGTCTCCTCCACGCGAGCCGTGACCATGATGATGGGCGTGTCGCCCCGGCGGCGGATCTGGCGGGCCACGTCCAGCCCGTCCACGCCGGGGAGATTGAGGTCCAGCAGGACCAGGTCGGGGCGTTTATGCTCCCAGGTGGAGATGCCGGTGTCGCCCCGGGAGGCGGTCAGCACGTTGAAACCGGCCTCCTCCAGGTAGGAGCGCAGGACTTTGACCAACTCTACTTCGTCCTCGATGATAAGGATGGTCGCCATGAGCGTATTATAGTGGAAAATGGGCAGCGGAGGGCGATCTTCTGCCCTCCGCGTTGATTGCTTGGATCAAGGG
>CBDUUP010000481.1:0-2365 GCA_965370435.1 uncultured Anaerolineales bacterium
CAGTTTTTTTGCGTTACAATATCCCCCTTGCATTGGGCCGGGTCTCATCCCCATTCTCCCAACACGCAAAATAAACCCTGGATATTGCCATGACACCAAAATCCCCAACCCTCTGGTTTCTCATCTCCTTGCTCCTCATCGCCATCTTCGCCGCCTTCGGCCCGGCGGAGAAAAGCCTGGGCGTAAATGTCCGCGTCGTCTACCTGCACGGAGCCTGGGTATGGTCGGCCCTGCTGGCCCTCATCGCCGCCGCCCTCGCCGGGGTGGTGGGGCTGGTCTTCCGCCGCCCGGCCTGGCACACCTGGTCGCGAGCGTTGGGACGCACCGGCCTCTTCTTCTGGATCACCTACCTCCCCATCTCCCTCTGGGCCATGCAAGCCAACTGGAACGGCCTCTTCCTGTCCGAACCTCGCTGGCGGATCGCCTTCGTCTTCGCCCTGGGCGGACTGGTCTTACAGATCGGCCTTACCTTATTCGACCAACCCGCCTGGACTTCGGGCCTGAACGCCGTCTTCGTGCTGGCCTTGTTCTATGCCCTGAATCAAGCCGAGCAAGTCCTGCACCCCCCCTCGCCCATCCGTGATTCCGGCGCCTGGCGCATCCAGGTCTTCTTCGGGGGCTTGACCCTACTGACCTCGCTGGCCGCCTGGCAGATGGCCCGTTGGTGGGTGCAGCGCGAGCGAAAAGCCATTGCCCTCCAAAACTAACCGCCCCGAAACCAGCCTCCCCACCCGCATCCTGGCGATCACCGCCGCCCGCACGGTCATCAACACCGGCCACCGGATGGTGTACCCTCTGCTGCGGCATTTCGGGGCCGGTCTGGGCGTGGACCTGGACCGCTTCTCCCTGGCCCTGGCAGCCCGCTGGATGATCGGCGCGGCGGGGCCTTTCCTGGCTTCTATCACCGACCGCCGCGGGCGCAAGCTGGGCATGCTCCTGGGACTGCTGCTCTTCAGTGTGGGCATCTCCCTGGTGGTGTTCTGGCCCACCTATCCGGTCTTCGTCCTCACCTTGCTGCTGTCCGGGTTGGGCAAATACCTCTTCGACCCCTCCTTGCAGGCCTACCTGGGCGACCGGGTCCCCTACCAACGCCGGGGCCTGGCCCTCGCCGTCACCGAACTGAGTTGGTCGTTGGCCTTTTTGATCGGCGTCCCCCTTATGGGTTTCCTGATAGCCCGCGCCGGGTGGCTGGCCCCCTTCCCCCTGCTCGCATTGCTGGGACTGATCTCCCTGGGGATGCTGGCCTGGCTTCTCCCCTCCGATTCAAACCTCAACTCCCAATCACCCAATCTATGGCAAAACCTCCGGGCCGTCCTCACCTATGGCCCCGCGCTGGCAGGCTTGTCCGTCGGCCTGCTGATGAGCGCCGCCAACGAGACCGTCAATCTGGTCTTCGGCGTGTGGATGAAAGATTCCTTTGGGTTGGAGATCGCCGGGCTGGGCGCGGCCGCCGCCCTGATCGGCCTGGCAGAACTCAGCGGCGAGGGGTTGGTGGCCGGGCTGGCCGACCGCCTGGGCAAGGTCCGGGCCATTGGGCTGGGATTGCTGGCCAACAGCCTGGCCGCCCTGGTCCTCATCTTGCTGAAAGACACCCTGACCGGCGCGGTGATCGGCCTGGCCCTGTTCTACGTCACCTTCGAGTTCACCATCGTCAGCAGCGTCCCCCTCATGACCGAAGTCTACCCCGCCGCCCGAGCCACCCTGATGGCGACCAACGTCGCCGCCCACTCCCTCGGCCGCGCCCTGGGCGACCTGATCTCCCCCACATTCTACGCCTGGGGATTCGCCCTCTGCGCAGTGGCCGCGGTGGGCTTCAATCTTCTGGCAATGATGGCCCTTCGAAGAGTGCGCATAAAAGAAGAAGGATGAAGGCGGAAGGATGAGGGATGAAAAGGTAATCAGGTATGGAGAAAGATTTTCCATATTGTTTTGATAAAAATGCTGTATACTTGTAGTATGTGATAGTCTTAATTGCTTTCCGGGAGACGAGTAACCCATGACACCCAATCCGATTACCGATAACACTCTATTTTACGGCGATAACCTACCTATTCTTCGAGAATATATCGCCGATGAAAGCATTGACCTCATCTATTTAGACCCGCCGTTCAATTCCAACCGTTCCTATAACGTGCTCTTCAAAGACGAAAGCGGAGAAGAAGCAGAGGCCCAGATTACAGCTTTTGAAGATACCTGGCATTGGAATCAAACAGCAGAAACGACATTTTTCGAATTGCTAACCAACGCTTCACCATTAGTAGCCACTATGATGGGAGCGCTTAGGGACTTCATAGGCTCAAATCAAATGATGGCTTACTTGGTAATGATGGCTGCCCGGCTGGTTGAACTCCAACGTGTCCTTAAA
>CBDUUP010000482.1:0-2365 GCA_965370435.1 uncultured Anaerolineales bacterium
AATCTCCAGTCTAGAAGTCAGTGAGACGATACTCTCAAAATGGCGAAGGTATTGACCATTATAACCCTAATTTTATCAAATACTTCAATCCCCGCTCGCGTTTTAATAATATTTCGGAGTTACCCAGTTCAGGGTGCTTTTTCAATCATACATCCACATATGAGGGGAAATCTTTTGAAAAACAGCAAATACGGAGCAGAATATGTTCAACTACGTAATGTCTAAATGTATTGCAGAATTGCCTGATAAACCTTGTGGTTGATTGTATTTTCCAAACTAACTAAAAATGTTAACAAAACTTATACAAAAATAGCTCTTGTGTTCATAAAACAAATATGCTATGATGTGGGATAGAAACCGCTATATATGGGTAACAATGCGTTATTTCCCACATATATATGGCGTAAGGTTGTCGTTTTACACTAAATGCTACTCTGGAGCAATCACGTTCTAGATTTGAGAATAACATAAATAAAGGAGTTCAATATGACCAAGAAGAGAAATATCTGGGTTACGCCACATGAGGAAGGTTGGGCCGTCAAACGGGAAGGCGCAAAGAAAAGTACGCGCGTGACACAGACTAAAGCCGAAGCAACCAAAATAGCAAAGGTTATTGCAAAGAATAACGAGGTTGAATTGATTGTTCAACGCAAAGATGGGGTCATCCAGAGTAAAGATAGCTTTGGGAATGACTCCGATCCACCTAAAGATACCGAACACTAACTTGGATGACAAGAATTCCAGTTGTAGCAGATTACAAAAAGTCACGATCTCGTGGCTTTTTGTATTAGCCAATCTACTGTTTTTCCACAAAATGCGAGACTCAGTTTATGCTTGCTTCCGTAAGGTATAATCACCTTCGTGATTCCACCCTCAGGAGCAATCCCTTGACCACAAACGCAAGCAGCCGCACAACCGGATACCTGGCCCTGGTGCGGGACAACGCCAACTTCCGCAATCTCTGGCTGGGACAGATCATCAGCCTGCTGGGGGATTGGTTCAACCTGATCGCCTCGGCTTCCCTGGTGGGCGCGCTGACCCAATCGGGTTTGGCGGTGGGCGGCCTGTTCGTGGTGCGGATGCTGGCTCCCTTCCTGGTCAGTCCCATCGCCGGGGTGGCAGCCGACAGGTACAACCGCAAGCGGCTGCTCATCCTCACCGACCTGCTGCGCGGTGTCACGGTGTTGGGATTCCTGCTGGTGCGCGAGCCAGGCCAGGTCTGGCTGCTGTACGCCCTCACCGCAATCCAACTGGGGATCAGCGGCTTCTTCTTCCCCGCCCGCGCCGCCATCCTGCCGGACATCGTCTCCAAAAGCGAACTGGGCGCGGCCAACGCCCTCACCAGCGCGGCCTGGTCGGTGATGCTGGCCCTGGGCGCTGCGCTGGGCGGATTGGTGGCCGGAGGTTGGGGAGCCTATCCCGCCTTCATCATTGACGCGGGGACCTTTCTTCTCTCCGCTTTCTTCGTCTCCCGAGTGGTCTACCAGCATAAACCTCGATTGGGGGATACCAGCATCCGGGCCGCTCTGGTGCAATATGTAGATGGTTTGCGCTACCTGGCGAAGCGATCCGACATCCTGGTCATCGCCCTCACCAAAGCCGCCTTTGGATTGACGGTATCAGGCGCGTTCCAGGTGCTTCAGGTGCGGATCACGGAGGAGATCTTCGTCATTGGCGAGGGAGGCGGCATCAGCCTGGGGATCATGTACGCCGTGGTGGGCGCGGCCACCGGGCTTGGCCCCATCGTAGCCCGGCGCTTCACCGGCGACCGGGATCGCCCCATGCGGGTGGCAATCATTCTCGCTTACGGCATCTCTGTAATAGGTTTGCTGCTGGCCAGTACCCTGGCGAGTTTTGGGATCGTGCTGGTCGGCACCTTCTTGCGAGGATTTGGAGCGGGACTCAATTGGGTGTTCTCCACTCAACTGCTGCTCCAACTGCTGCCCGACCGGGTGCGGGGAAGGGTCTTCTCCACCGAATTCGCCGCCCTCACCTTGATGAGCGCGGCCTCCTCCGCAGTCGCCGGTTGGGGGCTGGACAACAGCGGTTATAGCATCGCGGAGATCCTCCAAATCACCGCCGGGGGCGCGATGTTCTTCGGCCTGCTTTGGACCCTTTGGCTGCTCTTCGGCAGCCGCCAATCCCCCGCCGAGGATGAAGAAGTCCAAGCGGTATGATTATTCCCCGGACAAGCCAGGCCAGGTTTCTCTTGGCGGGTGCGCTAAAGTTTTGTAGAAAATAACCATTTGGGGCGTCACATGTTGCGTTGCCACTAGCAAGATTGCGAAGGAGTCGAGGGGTTATGCGGAAAAAAAGGCGTTGGTGTACCCCCAAAAACCACCACCCCACCGGAAAAAAGCAAAAC
>CBDUUP010000483.1:0-2338 GCA_965370435.1 uncultured Anaerolineales bacterium
GGTTGGCCGGGGTACCAGTATTCCTTCTCCAGTTTCAAGGACTTCTGGATAGCCGCCTCTATCCGGGGTTTCGTGTGCCAATTCTAAAAGGGTTTGACCATTGCGAAAATAGATACCTAATCTCGCTATCCCCCCGATGTAGCCTCCTTCATAATAATATCGGGAGTAGGCATGCGTATACCATTTTCCTTCACACACAAATACGATGGTGGCATACAAAATCACCGGCACGTCTTTAACCAGATCCACCTGCCAGGACAGATCCCCATCCAACGAGTGTGCACCCTCCGGCAGTTCCACCCACACCTGGGTGCCGGGTACTTCAGTGAAATCTTCTGTAAGGACGGTGATGATCAAGTCTACAGGCTCGTACAGCGCTGGCGCTTTCGAAAGGGCCAACGTGACCGGGATAGGGTCCGAAGGTTGTAGCTCTAAGACTTCCGATGTGGGGATTTGATCACTGGTACTGCAACTTGCCAACAGCAATACCAGCCCCAGGCAGAGCAAAACAGCCACCTTGAGTTTACGGATAGATACGTTCATGGGTTCCTCCTGTTGTAATGATAGTTTTGGGTGGTTTTGGGTCGCGATGATGGCTTGCTTGGGGCACCGCCCATAGCCTTCTATAACAGTATACAGGAAAATCAGGTCGGAGTCAATTAAAATTCAATTAAGAGCGTCATTCCCCCTTCGGCGTCGCCGTAGGCTCGATGGGGTCTAGCCCCAAAAGCTGCGAGACAGTGACGAAGATGTACCCCCGGGCGCGCAGCTCGGCGATGATGGTGGGCAGCGCTTCGGCGGTGTGCCAGCCCCGCCCGTTGGCGTGGAAGATGATGATGGAGCCGTTCTGGGTGCGATCCAGGACCGTCTTGATGAGGATGTCGGCGGTGAAGCTGGGCACCGGGTCGCCGGTAGAGACATCCCAGTAAATATTGTAAAGTCCATGCCAGTTCACCATGCCCAGAACCATATCATTGAAATGCCCGCCCGGCAGCCGGAAAAGGCGGGGGACCTCCCCGGTGAGCGAGTAAAGCGCGTCTTGCGCGCCCACGATCTCCGCGCTGATCTCTTCGGGGGTCAGCGTGGTGAGGTCGGGGTGCGCCCAGGTGTGGTTGCCGATCTCGAAGTTGGGGTTGTTGGCTATAAGGCGAGTCTCGGTCTGATGGTTGATGGCCCAATGGCCGCCCAGGAAGAAGGTGGCGCGTGTATCCATCTCGATCAAAATGTCGTAGATGCCATAATCGAACCCGGCCGGGTCGTGAGGCTGCTGCCCGGCGTCAAAGGTGAGCGCGATGTAGGGTTTCTCCCTATCGCCATGGGTGATGATCCGGTAAGCGCTGGGCGGGAAAGTGGGCGCAGGGCCGGTGATGAGGGTCGGCGTGGGCGTGATGGTGGCGGTGTTGGTGATAGTGGGCGTCAAGGTGTTGGTGGGCGTGAGAGTGCGGGTGGAGGTATGGGTGGAGGTGGGCGTCAGCGTGAGGGTGGAGACGGGCGTGTTGGTGGCAGTGTTCTCCACAGGTGTGACGGTTGGCTGCGCGCTCACACAAGCGGCCAATAACAAACTCATCCAAAGCAGCGGTTTGACCAAGCGGATCATACGCCTATTATAGTCCAACCCACAGGCAGATTGCATATGTGGACATCAAAATAATGCTTATATCATTTATATCACCACAGAGACACAGAGAAAAACTCTGTGTCTCTGTGTCTCTGTGGTAAAAAAGGTTTTAAAGTTTACAGTACAGTTGCGCTTCCTCGCAATTCCAGGTATAGTATAAGCAGCTTGCCCCATAAAATAATCCCCTTAGGAGCGATCATGGACCTCGCCGCAATAGACCACCTTCTCACCACCACCCGCTCGGTGCGCAAACGCCTCGACCTGGAACGCCCCGTCGAACCGGAGATCATCCAGGAATGCCTGGAAATCGCCATCCAGGCCCCCACCGGCTCCAACTTGCAGACCTGGCGTTTCGTCGTCGTCACCGACCCGGAAAAACGGGCCGCCATCGCCAAGTATTACAGCATGGCCTGGAAAGGCTACATCGCCACCCAGAACGTCAACCCCGTCCAGGTCCCCGAAGAAGGATCGCCCCTGGCCCAAACTCTCCGGGTGTTCAATTCGGCCAACTACCTGGCCGAGAACCTCCACCGGGTGCCGGTCTTCGTCATCCCCTGCATCAAAGATCGCCTTGAAAACAGCCGGGTCGTCTCCCAGGCCTCCCTCTACGGCTCTATATTGCCCGCCGCTTGGTCGCTCATGTTAGCCCTGCGTTCCCGCGGCCTAGGCTCCTCCTGGACCACCCTGCACCTGGCCTTCGAAGAGAAAGTGGCCGAAATT
>CBDUUP010000484.1:0-2334 GCA_965370435.1 uncultured Anaerolineales bacterium
TTTTATGAAAGTATATTGCCTTCGCAAAGTTCACTCATTCAAGAAATAATTAATTCGCTTCATGCTCAAACGGGGGAGGATATGCAGGCAAAACTGTAACACTTTCACCGGATGATTGTGTAAGCTTGCAGTGGCTGAGAAATCACCTGTATTTTTCACAGCATAAGGCTTTGGTCAGCCAAGAGCGGGCTAACCCTGTATAGAGCCAGCCCGCCTTCGGCGTGAGTAAGCGGCGCGAAAATTGCTAACTTTGGTTAGAATCAAATTGTCTCGGATTTCAAAGTCGGTGAGCCGGTTATGCCTACGTTGGGCAGCGCGATTTGTGGATGGACGATTCTTGTATGGAAATTCTGGTATGATGTTATGTACAACTGTACAGGTAATATACACGGATGAAAATCATGAAATTTGTTGTTGATGCTTCAGTCATTATTGCTGTAATTGCAAACGAACCTGAAAAAGAACAACTGATCGAAATCACCAAAGGTGCTGATTTGCTTGCCCCATCTTCAATTCATTGGGAAATTGGCCATGCATTTTCAGCGATGATAAAACGGAGAAGAGTTTCTCTTGAACAAGCTCTTGATGCGATAGAAATCTACCGTCAAATACCGATACGTTTTACAGAAGTTGAGTTAGAAAATACACTAGCGATTGTTGCAGAACTTGGTATATATGCCTACGATGCATACCTGCTTAGATGCGCAATGAAATACCAGACGGCATTAATTACCTTGGATCGAAAGCTTGCTCAAGTTGCGCAAGAGATGAATATTGAAGTAGTCGAGGTCGTGTGATGAATGTTTATACCTACACAGAAGCGCGTCAAAATTTAGCTTCCCTCTTAGATCAAGCAGCAAAAGAGGGCGAGGTTAGAATAAAGCGCAAGGATGGCCGAGTCTTTGTAATCAGGCTCCAGCAAAAAACGCAATCTCCCTTAGATGTGGAAGGGATTGACTTGGGAATAACCACTCAAGAGATAGTAGATTTTATTGATGAAGGCCGGAAGACATTTTGATTTCTTTGGCTTCGTCATTGTCCGGATGCCACCCAACCACTGCGTTACGCCGACCCGCTTTGCGGCGGTGGGTACGCGGCGCGATTTGATAGCCTGTTCGTATGATTGGGGTTGGGGGAAATCCTTGTGAAGGAGCGTGCCCCAGCTCCCCAGCCCCGAATTTTCCCCCCTTGACAGACAAGTTATATAAGTGTATACTTATATAACTTATGACTTATATACTCTCGCTCGAAGCTCTTGCAGACCCCAATCGCCGCGCTCTCGTAGAGCGCTTGCAAAAAGGACCTTGCTCCGTCAATGACCTCACCAAAGTCGTCTCTATCAGCCAGCCGGCCGTCTCGCAACACCTATCCGTGCTCAAGACCGCTGGCTTGGTCAATGTAAAAAAAGAGGGCGCCCGCCGCATTTATAGCCTCGCGCCGGACGGCCTGGTTGAATTGCGCCGCTATGTCGAAAATCTTTGGGACGATGTCCTGGCTGCCTTTCAACGTGCAGCAGAAAATCAAGCAAAAGGAGAATAACAATGATGGACGCTAATAAACCCGAAAGTGTCCTGCCCCCTGTGGAGAAATCTCTACAGGTTTCCTTGCCGGTGGAGGCCGCCTTCAACCTCTTTACCCAAGGTATCACCACCTGGTGGCCGCTGGCTACCAAATCGGTGGGTCAGGCCGAGGCCGAATCCTGCCATGTGGAAGGACACGAAGGCGGGCGTGTGTACGAGATTCAAAAGGATGGCAGCGAAGCGCCTTGGGGAACCGTCCTGGCCTGGGAGCCGCCTCACCGCTTCATGATGTCCTGGCATCCCGGCCGTGACGAGAACACTGCCCAGGAACTCGAAGTCCGCTTTGAAACTGAAGGCGAGGGTACCCGCTTAGAGTTGATCCACCGCGGTTGGGAAATCTTAGGCGACGAGGCCAAAGAGACCCGCGCAGGCTACGCGTCTGGCTGGGATAATGTCTTGGGGCATTACCTCACCCAAATGAAAGTCGTCGCCGCCAACCCATAGCCCGAACCCACAGAATGTAATCCCTCCCGCGGGAATTGCTTGCCATACTCCCATCCAGCGGGAGCTCTACATCCAATAAAACTATCAATATTGCCGCATCCGCCAGCGGATCGGAGATGCTGGACGGGGCGAAGGAGCGGATGTGCCGCACTATCAAGGGTTGAGTATCGACGCAGCGCTGTCTGTGTTTGGCCTATTTATAGCCAGCTGTAACCTTGCCGGTTTGGTAATCAACGAATTCAACGCTGGCCATGACGCAGGCGGAACGCTTGCCCATCGGTTTGTCGCTGTTGTTGCGAAGGCGTTGCAG
>CBDUUP010000485.1:0-2324 GCA_965370435.1 uncultured Anaerolineales bacterium
TCAGCTCAACGAATATGACATTCTCCCGCTCCTCCGGCATCCTCCTCCATCCTTCCAGCCTGCCAGGCCCCTACGGTATCGGCGACCTCGGCCCGCAAGCTTATGAATGGGTGGATTTCCTCGCCCAGGCGGGCTGCGGCCTCTGGCAGGTTTTGCCGCTCGGCCCCACAGGCTACGGGGATTCACCTTACCAGAGTTTCTCCACTTTCGCCGGAAACCCTTATCTCATCAGCCCCCACCTCTTGCTGGAGCAAGGCCTGTTGGCTTCAAAAGACCTTGAGTGCGCCCCCGACTTTCCGGTGGGACAGGTTGATTTTGGCAAGTTGATTCCCTGGAAGTTGTCTTTGTTGGATAAGGCCTTTGGCCGCTTTCAGGACATCGCCACCGCGGAATTGCGGGATGAATTTCGTATTTTCCAGGAAGCAAATCGGGATTGGCTGGAAGATTTCACCCTCTTCATGGCGCTGAAAGAGCACCACAACGGCGCGCCCTGGACGGATTGGCCTCTCCCCCTCGGCCAGCGCGACCCCGCCGTTCTCGACGAGGCCAGACAGAGCCACCAACCAGCCATCCGGCGCCAGGCTTTCCGACAATTCTTGTTCTCCCGCCAGTGGAAGGCATTGCGCGCTCATGCCAATAGGAAAGGCGTCAAGGTCATCGGCGACATCCCTATTTTCGTCGCCCACGACAGCGCCGACGTTTGGGCCAGTCCGGATTTATTTTTCCTGGATGAGGCCGGCCAGCCAACCATCGTCGCCGGTGTGCCGCCGGATTATTTCTCACCCACCGGACAACGTTGGGGCAACCCTCTCTACCGCTGGGAGGTTCACGCCGCCGATGGGTATGGCTGGTGGCTGGGGAGGATCCAGGCTGTCTTGCAAATGGTGGACATTGCCCGTCTCGATCACTTCCGGGGGTTCGCCGGATATTGGGAGATCCCGGCGGAAGCGCCCACCGCCGAGACTGGGCGCTGGGTCGAAGGCCCCGGGGCGGATTTTTTCCAGGCTGCGCTAAATACCCTGGGTGAACTTCCTCTCCTCGCCGAAGACCTGGGCGAGATCACCCCCGACGTGTTCAAGCTGCGTGACCAATTCAATCTGCCGGGAATGAAGGTTTTACAATTCGCCTTTTCCGACCCAGAGAATCCTTTTTTACCCCATAATTACACCGACGATTGCGTGGTCTACACCGGCACGCATGACAACGATACCGCCCGCGGTTGGTGGGCGACCGCTTCGGAGGGTGAACGCGATTTCTACCGCCGTTACATGAAAAGCGATGGGGAGGAGGTGTCCTGGGAGTTGATCCGCGCCGCCTGGTCTTCTACTGCGGTCTTCGCCCTGACCACTTTGCAAGACTTGCTCAACCAACCCACCCAGGCGCGCTTCAATTTCCCCGGCCAACCCAGCGGGAACTGGACCTGGCGCATGCCCGCCGACGCCCTCACCGACCCCCTCCGCCACCGCCTGAAGGAGATGAACCACCTCTACGGCCGGATGGCAGCCTCGCCGGAATAAACCAAACGCGTAGATACGCCCCGGTGGGGCGTCTCCCTGAGAAGAAACTAAAAAAAACAAAAACGTTTATCCGCGAATAACGCTAATCGCGCGAATATTTTTTAAAGTTTTCATTCGCGTTATTCGTGCAATTCGCGGATAAAAAAGTTTTAGAGATTTATTGAGAGTACGCCTCTTCCCAAGAGGAATGAATTCAGCGTTTCAGTTTTTTTCAGCGGTTCAGTGTTCAAGCTTTAGAAATCCGTCATGCAAACAGGCTTCTCCTCCGCGTAAAACAACCTATGTATGGTCTCTACGAAATCATCATCCGAGATCTGCGCCAAGCCGTAGCGGTGGAGATGCTTGAAATCCACCGCGCCCATCAATAGGGATGAGAATTCCGCAATATCCAACATAATCTCCACCTCAAAGTCATCGCTCTCCTGCACAACGCCTCGCCCGCCCTCAAAATGGATCGCCGTGCTGCCTTGATTCTGGGGGAAGAAACTGTCCTCCACCGTGACCTTAAGCTCGCAGTTCACCCCGTTAAAATTGTGTTCCACCAGGTCGGTGAAGATACCGGCCACGTCAATCACCCGGTACATAATGCCCACGCCGGACGTGTTGCTCTCGTGATAGACCGAGGGGATGAAATTATCCGTATCGTTGCGTGGATCGTTGAAGATGAAGAAGAAACTCTCATCCTGAATGTTGAACTCGATCCGGTGAAGTTGGTCGTCCTGGGTGTGGAGGAAGGTCAGGAGTTCGGCCAGGGCTTCGGGCGTCTCGTAGATCAGTTCCTGGACGACCAGGTCGTTCTGCAAGAAA
>CBDUUP010000486.1:0-2316 GCA_965370435.1 uncultured Anaerolineales bacterium
GGGGGGGGAGTTCGTCTCGTTTATCGGCCGGGGGTAGGGGCGGCGGGGTGTAGGGGGGGAGGGGAGGTCGCTGGCGGCTTTCGATTTCATCCGGCAATTTCTTGACCAAGTCTTCCAAAGCGTCAAACCGCCTGGTGAATTTCTTTTCAGCATCCAGAATCAGCGACCCAATCACAGGATGAGCCAAATCATTTATCTGGAGCAGCGATTGGCGAAGGCAGTTGACGAAGGCGTCAACGCCTTGTTTGATTTCCTCAGGGGAGAGGTCTCCACGCTCTTGCAGCTTTACCCGGACGGGCGCGGCAAGGACATGGTAATTGGCGGTTTTTCGGAAATTATCAATCGCCTCCGCCATATTTCGGATATCGCTCATCTTCAAGTCTGCAAGCCAGTGGGTGATCTTTTGGTCAATGGGCTTGCTTTCCATACAGGTCCCGGCATCGGCAGCGGCTTTGGCAAGCGCCTGACGGTTGGCCTCATTATCGAGCCAATTCCCTGCGCCTCTCTTCGCGGACCATTTTATAAGTTCTTCCAGAATTTTAGTAAAAAGGATGGAACCAATGCTCGCGTTCATCATACCCCCTTCACGGGGAAAATCAGGTTGGGGTTCTGAACTCAGTATAGCAAGAATCAGCGTGCGATGCAAGCAGCTTTAGTCGCCCTAAAGCCGCGACGACATTTACAAAATCCGCCCTCCCACCGACTCCCAGCCCATAAAGTCGGCGCAGGCCGACTTCGTAAACTGTCCGTGTGACTTCAGTCACACAGCCTCCAAACCCACCCAATCCCCTCCGTTTTGACTCTACCCTGAAACTGAAACGTTTCCTCCCTCCCCCAGACCTATAATTAAGGGGCGCGTTCTCTATCCTCAAACCTACACTCCAGCGCGCCGGAATATTACCTATGGCCCAATTCAAGTCAGGCTCCATTTTGGGGCGATACAAGATCATAGACCTGGTCGAATCCGGGGGGATGTCGGACGTCTATCGAGCCTACAACCCCAACAACGACACCTTCGTCGCCATCAAAATCATCCATACCAGCATGGCGATGGACGATAACATGCTCAAGCGTTTCCAACGAGAAGTGGAAGTGCTGATGATGTTCAAGCACCCCAACATCGTCCCCGTGATCGGCTATGGCGAGGTCAACGGTCGAATCTACGTGGTGATGCCCTTCTACAACCGGGGCAGCCTGGCCAACCGCCTGGCCCAGGGACCGCTGTCCCCCGATGAAGGCGCCCTGCTGATGAACCAGATCTCCAGCGCCCTCAATTACGTCCACCACCAGGGGATCATCCATCGAGACGTGAAGCCGGGCAACATCCTCTTCGATGATGAGGGCAATTCCGCTCTCACCGATTTTGGACTGGCCCACATCCTGGATACCTCCATCAGCCTGACTGGCTCAGCCGTCATCGGCACCCCGGCCTACATGTCCCCCGAACAAGCCTTCGGCGGCGAGGTGGACGCCCGCTCAGATCAATACTCCCTGGGCGTCATCCTCTACCTCCTGGTGACCGAACAACTGCCCTTCGACGCCGAAACCCCTATGGCGGTGCTGCTCAAACAAATCAACGAACCGCTGCCCCTGCTGCGGCTCATCAAACCCCACCTCTCCTCGGTCCTCGAAAACGTCATCCTCAAGGCCACCGCCAAAAAACCCGAAGACCGCTTCGACTCGGTGGTCGACCTGAACGAGGCATTCCAGGCTGCGCTGGCCCACACCCTGGACCCAGAATTCAGCCCCGCCCCCAACATCCTGGTCCCCGCCTCCGAAGATTCGACTATGATCTTCACCGCCGATGAACTGGCCGCGCAAGAAGCGCAGCAAGAGCAGGAAGAGCAGGAACCCCAGAAGCGCTCGTCCCGCCTCATCTGGATCGGCGCGGTGCTGCTTCTTCTTCTGCTGGTCTGCGGGATCACCGGGCTGAACAGCTTCTTCGGCGGCCCCTCTTCCACCACGGCCGGAGAGCCAGACGGCAGCGAAGCCGAGATCACCGCCCTGGCCGAGACCATAGAAGCATTATCCACCCAGATGGCCGAGCAAGGCGGCGGCGAGATGCCCCCCGGCCAGATCGAAACCTTTGTCATGCAAACCTGGTCCGCCACCAACGGCCAGGGAGGAGGATACACTCTCACGCCCACCGGGGCCTTCACCCCCACTTCCACCGGTTTTGGAACCCCCACCAGTACCCTGGAGGGCGGCATTACCCTCACCCCGACCACCACTCTGGAGGGCGGTATCACGGTCACGCCCTCCAGCACCTTAATGGGCGGGATCACCCTGACCCCCACGCTCACTTTCACGATCACG
>CBDUUP010000487.1:0-2240 GCA_965370435.1 uncultured Anaerolineales bacterium
GTCTATAGGATGCTGGCGGCGGAACTTATACTCACCGAGTTGGCGGCCTCGAAGGACATGCCAGAGTTTTTCTTCTGCCGGGGTTTGAGGTTGGCGCAGTTCCCGCGCTCGTTGGCGGAGGGCTGGATGGATGCGATGTCTTTTCTCGTTGGATGTCATATGGTCAATTCGCCTCCCTATGGGTTCGGCGTAACGGCGTCGGAGGAGTCGCTTCCATTGTACAATCAAAGGCTGTGGGGAGCAAGGGCCATTCACCCTCACCCCGCTCGCGCCCCTCTCCCTTCCAGGGAGAGGGGCAGCCGCCGAAGGCCGGCGGGGTGAGGGTCGGCGCGCCGCTAACCATTCTCAATGCCCAACCCCTCGCACACCTCCAATAACTTCCCCGCCACCTACTTCACCCTCCACCTCCTGGCGGCCGTCCACCCCTTGCTCCCCGCGGACTTTAATCTTACAATGAGAGAGTCTCTGAAGCCTTTAGAGCCAACATGCAGCGAGGAGGAAGGTGCGATGGAGCGGTCTAGGATTCGATACGGTCTAAAAACAATGATCCTCATGTTGACCATGATGGTCATTATGACCGCTTGCGAGATGGCTGGCCCGGCAGGGAACTGCACCAATTTCGATGCTAAAGTCGAGGAACAGCCGTGGAGTTACAACGCCTACCCCAACACCATCACCAAAGTAGCGGTCAAGGCCAAAGCACAGGTTCAAGGGCTCGCCTGCTTCATTTTTTTAGACCCACCCAAAAATCAAAACAATGGCTGTTACCAAGTGAGGGGGCTGGGATCCTCTACGGTCATGGTGAACAAGATCGGTTCTGACTCCGTCTGTAAGGACATCAGCCATATCGAGTTGAGCTTTGGTGATCCAGTTGCGACCAATGCAGATACGGCTGAGCCGGAAGAAATCTCAGGCATTGCAGAGACACCGGCCTACCATTTAACGCCAGAACCAGAAGGAGAACCCGACTCACCCGACGCAGGAGGAACGACGGGCGGTATTGAATTAGCAGATTTATTCAAGAATAATATTGCCGTGATCTTTGTAGGTCTCGCTTTAGCGGCATTTGGAGCGTTCATCGCAATAGTTAATGATCGCATGAGGCGGAAAAAATGAAATGAGGAAAACAATGCGCGCATCGCGCCCGCATCGAGAGACTGAAGTAAATCACTGTAAAGACTGCAATTAGTAGATCCCCGTTTTAGCGTATTTTTTTCGTCAAAGTCCGCGGGGCGCAAGCCCCACCCTCACCGGCCTGCGGCCAGGAGGACCGTTTGCTCGAAACCGAACTCTAGCTCTTGGACTCGGATAACAATTCCACTCACCGGTATAGCCTCCATCTCGCTCACTGAAAACAGCACGTTGCAAACCGCGGCCAAATTTCCCTCCGCCCAAGGTAAGTCATTGCTGGTGTAACAATCGATCAATTCATTAGGAACCTGGCCGCCATACAAAAACATATCTTCATCGCTGGAAGTCAGGAACAAACCAATCCTCAGACCGGTCGTGATCCGCAGATTCGCCCCCGCGCTCACCTCACCATCCCTGTCAGTCATGTCAAATTGCACCAGCATTTGATCGCCCGAAAGCGTTAGAAAGACCTGATTGATACAAACCTCCCCCTTGCACTTCCTCTCCGGGGCTGGCAGCGCAGACGGCTTTTGAAAAACTGAGCAGGCGGACAACAATAGGGCCAAACATAGGAGGGCCGCTCTCGTAAATATTCGTTTCATGGTTCTTCCTGATTTCTAGGTAAATATATCCTATTCAATTTCGACCTGCTCATTGCCTTGTCACAACGAATTCAAAACCGGAACGATGATCAGCAAGTCATACCCGGCGTGGAACAAGATTGGCCCGATCACACTATCGTCCTTGAGCATCGCATGCGCGCCCGCCAAACCCAGGCCGAACACCACCAGGCCAAAAACCACTCCCCCGCCGGGGAAATCATAGGTGGCGGAGATGTGCGACGCGCCAAAGACCACCGCAGTGACGAAGATGGCCGCCTTCCTTCCGATCAGGGATTCAAATTTCCTCAAGAATATCCCTCGGAACCACAGCTCCTCCATGATGGCGTTGGAGAAGATGAACAACAGCAGCCAGGGGAGGCCGGCGGGAAGCGATGCCAATAGTTCGTTGAAATCCGGTTGCGTGGCGACGGCGGCCACCGCGAAGACTGCCAACCATACCAAACCAAACCTGAGACCTTGCCGCAGGTTTCCCTTGGTGATGAAGAT
>CBDUUP010000488.1:0-2207 GCA_965370435.1 uncultured Anaerolineales bacterium
GGTATCGAAAGTACCCATCACGGCGGTGGGAATCCCGGCGGCGAGGAAGGAGGCGCCGTCGCTGATGACCGGTCCGGCGGGTTGGGCTTCGGCGTCGGTCACTTCCATAACGGCGGCGGAGAGGATGCGGTTGACCTCCGGGCTGGTGGGGACGAGTTTGAACACGCTGCCGTCCTGCTCCCAGTAGAGGTAGACGCCGTCCTGGGCGAGGGCTTCCAGGTTGAGGGCGATGGCGGGGAGGGGCCAGTCCCGGCCGTTTACGTAGGCGCGGGAGCCTTGCAGATTGACCTCCTCTCCAGCGAAGAGGGCGAGGGTGACTTTAGTTCGGGTGAGGGCGTTAGAGTCTTCGGCCAGTTTTTCAGCCAGGCCCAAGAGGGCGGCGCAGGAGGTTCCATTGTCCACCGCGCCGTGGCTGGGCTGGATGAACCGCCCGATGGAGAAGTTCAAGCCCAGTCCCCAGGTGAGGATGAGCAAGGGAATTGTCAAGCCCACGCTCAGCCAGAAGGTGAGACTGGCCCAGGAGGAACCTTGCGCCAGGAGCCAGCCGTCCAACGGACCGAGGAGGCCCAGCAGCACGCTGAGAAGGATACCGAGGGGTAATTTTTGGAGGAAGAACATCCGCTGGCGGTGATCCAACGGCTCGGTCTTGGTGTCGTAGTGGGCGGAGAGGACGATCTCCTGGGCGGCGGGTTCCAGCGGTTCGAATTCGATGAGGATGTTTTCGGCAACGCGCGCGCCCGGCCAGGTCACCAGAGGCCAATGCAGTAGAACGTCCAGGAGGCCGCCGAGGAGCCCAATCAGAGCGACAGGCAATACAGCCCATCCCCAGCGGAACCAGACAGCGAAGGCTAACAAGGTGCGGGAGAGGATGAGCCATAAGCCAATGGCCTCGAAGAAAAATGGATATAATCGGAAGGCGTGGGCGCGGTGGGGGATGCTTCGTTGGGTGAGCCAGTCTTGCAGGGCGCGGCGGGTCTGCGTCAGCGCGGGGCTGCCGTTGGGGCGGGGGACGGAGAGGATTTGCATGAGGGATTGATAGTCGGGCATGGATAGAATTGTATCTCAGAAAAACTTTTACACGGAGACGCGAAGGCACAAAGTTATATCTGCTTTTCGAGATCAGAGCGACTCAGCGACTGAAGTCGCATGACGACTAAAGTCGTTGACATTTACGAAGTCCGCCCTTCGGCGGACTGATAGGCTGGCTTTCAGATCGCAAAGTTTTTTGGGCCGGATAAGATAGGATAAACGCGAATGTCAATCACGCCCACGTCAAGCGAACAGGGCGGGGAGGCCGCCAGTGTGGAGGAAGATAATCGGTGTGTCGTCGCCGAGTTCGTTACGCTCTATCAGGTCAATCAATCCGGCGAAGGCCTTGGCGGTGTAGATGGGGTCCAGGAGGAGGCCTTCCAGACGGGCCAGACGGTGGAGCGCTCGCATGCCCTTCTCAGAGGGCGCGCCATAATGGGGGCCGACGTAGGTACCTTCGATCATGGGGACTTGAGCGGGGGTGAAGCGGTGAGGGCTGTCCAGGTGAGCGCAGATTTCATTGGCGAGTTTGGCAATGGAGGCGGGGAAGCCTTTCCACAGCTTGCCGACGTCAATCCCGAGGAGGCGGAGCGGGGATTCAAGCAGAGCAAACCCGGCCATCAGTCCGGCGAGGGTGCCTCCGGAACCGACGGCTACGACCAGATGGGCGTTTTCGATGACCAGAGCGCGGGCTTGCTGGTCGAGTTCGAGAGCGGCGTCCACGTAGCCCAGGCAGCCCAGCCAGGAATGACCGCCCACGGGGACGAAGTAATGGGGGCCAAGCCGCAGCCAGGCCACCAGACGCACCAGCCGGATGGCAGTCTCCAGGGTCATGCTGGCGTCGCCGCCCCCGCCGAAGGGGATGAAGTGCATTTTTGCACCAAGTATTTGGTTCAGGCGTAAATTGCCGGTCATTCTTTTCGGGCGGCGTTCGAAATAGAAGAGGTGGGGCTGCATGCCGCATTTGAGGGCTGCGGCGGCGGTGAGGCGGGTGTGATTGGATTGCAGACCGCCGAAGGTGACCACCTTGCGGGCGTTGCGGGTTTGGGCCTCGGCCATCAGGTATTCCAGTTTGCGAGTCTTGTTGCCGCCCAGAGCCGGGCCGATCTGGTCGTCGCGTTTGACGTAGATGGGCCGGTTCAATTCCTGGCTGAGGCGGGGGAGGAATTGCAGGGGGG
>CBDUUP010000489.1:0-2188 GCA_965370435.1 uncultured Anaerolineales bacterium
GGGCTAACTCGGCGGCGTGGCGGAGGTCGGTTTCGGCTTCGAGGATCTCGGTGAGTTGGCGGTCGGGGGTGCGCAGGCTGGAGGCGTAGGTTTGGGCGCGGGCTTTCTCCGCCAGAAGCTGGGGGTTGTCGGGGTCGAGGCGCAGGGCTTCGCGGTAGGCTGAGATGGCGTTGTGGTCTTGCCGGATCAGGATACCGGCTTCGAATAAGGCCCGGGCTTCCTCGGCGTAAGAGGCCGCCGAGCGGGTGGGGGTCTGGGTGGGGAGGAAGAGGGGGACGATCTCGCCCCGCTCCTGTTGGATCAAAATCCACACGCCCCCGGCAATCAGCGCCAAAAACAACAGAATGCGGTAGGGATTGGAGCGGGGTTTCTCCTGGTGGAATAATTTCTTGCGCCGGTTAGGTACGTACATGGTTTTCTTTTGTAGGTGGGGAAAAGCGCCCTTTGCGCTTTTTGTGGTTCAGTGTTTATGGCGCTTCAGTGAGGCCAGGTTCGGGGGTTGCGGTAGGTAGCGGCGTGGGGGTAACGTCCAGGACTTCCAGACATTGCTCGATGCCGGCGTTGGCGTTGAAGATGGCGGTTTCATCGGAGGGGACGCCGACCAGCAAAGCCTGGAAAATGGGGAAGGCTTCCTCGCAGCGGCCGGTTTTTATCAAAGCAAAGCCGTAAAAGTAGTAGTACTCGGCCATGACTCCATAATCCAGGGGCGCGCCCATCACGACGATGCCTGCCTCGGTTGTGCCGCCGTAAATGGTGAGGGTGAAGGCTATGACGGCATCCTCATATTGTTGGTTGCGGTAGTATAAGTAGCCAAGTTGTCCATAACGGAGGGGGTTGGCGGGGTCTTTTTTGACGGCTTCTTCGGCGGCCTGGGCGGCCTTGCCGAACTGTCCGGCGGAGGCGTAGACTCGGGCCAGGTAGATGTCGGCCTGGGGGTCGGAGGGGTTGAGGGTGCTGGCGGTGACCAGTTCGACTTCGGCCAGGTCGTATTCTTCCATCGCCCAGTAGACTCTCCCCAGCTCCAGGTGAAGGAGGGGGATGAAGGCGTTGATCTGAATGGCCCTTTCATAGGGCTCGATGGCTTCTTCGTAGTTGCCGGTGCGGTATAGAACCCAGCCGCGAGCCCGCTGCACTTCCAGCATGTTGGGGGCGAGCCGCAGGGCTTCCCGTGATTCGCTGGCGGCTTCCTCATAAAGGAAGAATTCGATGAGGATCTCGGCGAAGACGGCGTGGGCCAGGGCGCTGTTGGGGTCCAGGGCCAGGGCCTGGCGGATGGTGGTCTCGGCGTTTTCGTAATCTTCCAGGAAATTATAAGCCCAGGCGCGGATGACCAGAGCGGTGGGGTTTTGGGGATTGAGCATGAGGGCGTTGGAAGCGGTGGTCAGGGCGGCTTCGTAATCGCCGTTGAGTACCTGGATGCGGGCCAGTTCAACGTAGATGGAGGGGTTGGTGGGGTCGGCCAGATAAGCTTGTTCGTAGGCGTTGATGGCTAACTTCAGGTTGCCCTCCTCGAAGTAGGCGATGGCTTCATTGATGTAGGATTCGGGATCGCGGGTGGCGGTGGGGGTGGGGATGAAGGGCATTTCGATGTTGGGGATGACGAACTGGTTGAGGTAGATGCCTCCGGCGATCAAGAAAAGGAGGGCTACAACCAGCCAGGGACGGGAGCGCCTCCGGCGGCGTTTGGACATGTGCCACTTGCTTCCTTTTAAGTACATATGCTCATCTTACCCCGTGCGCTCCCTGGCGTCAAGAATAATGTTAAAGAATCTTAAGGTTAGGGGCGAAATTGGCTTGCCAAGCGTTCATCTTGGGGTAGAATCAGTGGACAGTGGATAGTGGTCAGTGGAAAGTGGGCAGTGGACAGTAAGCAGTGGATAGTAAGACATTCACTCTACAATTTCCTGTTTTCTGCGGACTAGGCATCGCGTACGATTTACTATTCACTATCCACTGATCACTATTCACTGTTTTTCCCATGCTCTTTGACGTTTTCACTCTTTTCCCGGAAGTTTTTGAGCCGTATTTGCAGGCCAGCATTCTTCAGCGGGCCAGGCAGAGCGGGCTTTTGGAGGTTAACTTGCACAACATCCGGGACTGGACGACTGACCGCCACCACGTCACGGATGATGATCCTTATGGCGGGGGGGGCGGGATGGTGATGAAGCCGGAGCCGATCTTCGCGGCG
>CBDUUP010000490.1:0-2174 GCA_965370435.1 uncultured Anaerolineales bacterium
AAGGCGACCGGGTCATGCTGTTGATGCCCAACCTGCCCCAGTTGGTCATCGGCTATCTAGGCGCTATAAAAGCCGGAGCCGTGGCGGTCTTCTCCAGGCCCTTGACCGAACCGGACGAACTCCTTCGCCAGATCGACGACAGCGGGGCCGGCATTCTGGTCACCATCAACCAATACGGAGAACTGGCCCGCCGGGCCATGCTCGAAACCAGCGTAAATCAGGTCATCTTCACCAACGTGAGCGACTACCTGCCCTTCTCCAAGCAGGTCGCCCTCTTCTTCAGTCCTAAGAAGCGGAAAGAGTTCAGCCTGCAAATCGAACTCCAAGACGACATGCGCCGCTTCAACCGCATCCTATACTCCCACAGCCGCAAATCCCCCCAGGTGCAAGTCGGCCCCAACGACCTGGCCGTAATTCAATACACCGGGGGAACCACCGCTGAACCCAAGGGCGTGATGCTCACCCACCGCAACCTGATCGCCAACACCCTGCAAACCCGCCAATGGATAGCGGACGCCCAGGAGGGGCAAGAACGCTTCCTCTGTGTGCTGCCTTTCTCCCACTCCTACGGCCTGATGACGGCTCTCAACGTACCCATCTCCCTGGGCGCTGCCATGATCATCAAGGCTGGATTCGAGACCGAAGAGGTTCTCCACACCATCAAGCGCACCAAACCCACCCTGTTCCCTGGCGTGCCCAATATGTACGTCGCCATCAACAATTTCCCCGGGGTGCGCAAATACGGCATCTCCTCCATCCGGGCCTGCATCAGCGGGGCCGCTCCCCTTCCAGTGGAAGTGCAGGAGGCCTTCGAAAAACTGACCAAAGGGCGGCTGGTGGAGGGCTACGGCCTGACCGAAGCCACCACCGTCACCCACGCCAACCCGCTCCACGGCCTGCGCAAGATCGGCACCATCGGCATCCCCTTGCCCTCCACGGAGGCCAAGGTTGTAAATTTGAAGAGGCCCGGCGAAGAAATGCCTTCCGGCCAGATCGGGGAGTTAGCGGTGCGCGGTCCGCAGATCATGCGCGGCTACTGGGGAGACCAGGAAGCCACCCAGAAAGCCATCACCTCCGACGGCTGGCTGCTCACCGGCGACGTAGCCCAGAGCGACCCCGACGGTTACTTCCGCATCATTGCCCGCAAAGCCGACATGTGGTATCCTGCCAAACCCGGAGAACCGGCCTTCCCCCGCGACGTGGAAGAAGTGCTCTACGAGATCCCTCAGGTAAAAGAAGCCGCCGTCGTCGCCATCGCCGGGCAGCCCATCGCCTTCGTCATCGCAGGCCAAGAACGCCCCACTGCCGAGTCGTTGCTCGCCTTCTGCAAGCGCCGACTGCCCCCCGAACTGGTCCCCCTCCTGGTCATCTTTTTAGACGACTTCCCCCGCACCTTCATCGGCAAGGTGTTGCGGCGTGAACTTGCCAAACGGTATGAACAACAACACACTCAATAAACAAACCAACGGACATCAGGTAAATTCCGTCACCGCCGGTGAAGGCCCTCCGGTGATCCTCATTCACGGGATGGCCTCCTCTTTACGCAACTGGGACTATCTGGTCCCCGCGCTGGCCGACAACGGCTACCAGGCCCACGCCCTGGACCTGCTGGGCCACGGCGAGAGCGTCAAACCCGCCGACCCCGGCGACTATCACGCCGAAAACCTCTACGCCCATTTCGAGAACTGGATAGAGGGGCTGAACTTGACCGAAAAGCCCATCCTGGTGGGTCACTCTATGGGGGCTTACATAAGCTGCACCTACGCTTACGCCCATCCCGACCAGGTGCGCGGGCTGCTCCTGGTAGACCCGTTCATCAGCCCCCGCCAACTGACCAAACACATGCAGTTCAGCCTGCGGCGGCCCGAAGTCGGCGCCTGGGCGCTGCGCGCCGCTCCCCAATGGCTGATCCGCTCCTCCGTACGCCTGAGCCGCTACACCGCCCGCCAGATGCAGCCCGAAATGCGGCGCCAGGTCGCCCTGGATTTCAAACGCGCCGACCCCAACATCCTGCACACCACCGCCACCATGAATGACCTCACCCCCAAACTGCCAGAAGTGGAACATCCCACTTTGGTCATCTGGGGCGAAAAAGACCAGGCCCTCTCCCCCGCGTCCTTCCCCCGCTGCGTAGGTGAACTGCCCAACGGTGAAGGCCACCCCGTCCCCGACAC
>CBDUUP010000491.1:0-2123 GCA_965370435.1 uncultured Anaerolineales bacterium
GGTAGGCCAATAGGGACGGGTGGGTGTTATTGGAGTTACTTCATCTAAGGCGATTTTTTAATAGATGTTTCTACGTTCCTTATATTCAAACTGAGGCATTGCCGTTTGGCTTCCACTCTTGAAGTCAAACCTGGCATAAGAAGAGAGATAGTGATTTGAACAACTGGTGTGGTACACATCAATGTAATACGCAGACATAGTGTCATATGGAGGAGATGTGTCCATTGCGCCCCCATGGAGTCTCTGATATACGATGGTTGACCCGCAATACTCTCGGGTTGTCCACCAATACCATCCTACAACCATGGGGCTGCGTGGCCCCGGGTTCATATGGGCATATGCAGTAGCTTTCCAATCATAGGGATTTTTGGGACCGATGCCTAACCTAGCCGTCCAAGATCTACCATCTATCGTTCCTGTCTTTGTTTTGGATCCAGCCAAAACAATTCCTACCGCTATAAGCGTTAGAACGCAAGCCAACGTAACAACTACAATCGTTTTATAAGCAGGGCGTTTCATAAGTAGCCTCCTTTATTTATTGGTTAGATATAACAAAATGGAATCGGGGGGTTCGCTTACATTTTCCAGTGTGAGAGGGGTGATGCTAAGCGAAATCCTCACAGTCCCATCCGCCATGACGAAAACCGTTTCCAGGGAAAGTATCTCCCCGCTGTCCGCGTCGAGGATGGCCCGTTTCTCGGCCTGGATAATGGGCTGTGCGTAGGAACCCGCTTGCAGCGGTTTGTCGAAAGTGTCGCTCATGGTGAAAAGTAAGGAATCCACACCGTCGAACTCAACTGAGGATTGCAGCAGGACGCTGTTATTGGCATAAGCCTTCTGCATGTCCGCCAGAAAGTCGAAATCCAGGGAGATGGTAAAAGGTTCTGTGACTTTGAATTTTTCATCCACAGTTAAATTCTGCCAGGTTCCCTCCTGGAAAGTAGAGGCCTGCAAGACTTTCCCATCCAGCGAGAGCATCAGGGTCACGGCCTCCAGAACCATCCCTTGGCCGTCCAGGTAGTACCATTCATCCAAGATGTAGTTGAGGGGGATCTCCTGCCCGTTGGACAACTCTCCGTTGTTGGCTTCATCGGTGTCCGCCTTTACCTCGTAAACCAAATGAAGCCAACCAGGCTTCAGGGCAGCGTCGGACTGTTTTTGATGCAGTCTTTCGAGATTGTCCAGGATGGCCTCCGCATCCTCAACCTGGGAGAGGCCATCCTCCGCCCGCGGCGAGGCTGCTGCGCCTGGATATTTGAACAACACCAGAACGCCTATAAGAAGCAATCCGATTACGAGGGGTACTTTTGTCCGGTTCATGGGTTCTACCTCCTGATGGACATAGTTAAGGTAACTCTTCGATGGGTCGCCATCGCACAATGAAGAGGATAAATTATTGTGCGATTTTCCGCAATGGGGGAATACCCCCCTATTTAAACGTAAAATACCCCCATATCCAATTGACGAATTTCTCGCGTTCTTTGGGGTGAATACTCCCTCAACCCGCGCGGACGGCGACCAGGGTCAGGTCGTCAAAGCGGAGGTGGGCGCCCTGGAAATCGGAGACGGCGCCGATCACCTGGCGGCACATCTCTGGGGCGGAGGTCTTGAGGCTGGCCTGCACTTTTTCCTTCAAGCGGGCCAGTCCGAAGAAATTCTCGGCCGCGTTCATGGCGTCGGTCACACCGTCGGTGTACATCAGGAGCATGCCTCCCGGCGGGATGGTGAGAGTCTGCTGGTCGAGCAGGGGTTCGGGGAACATCCCCAGAGGCTGGCCCTGGCCCTGGGCGGTTTTGATCTCGGCGCCGTCGCTCCCATAGAGGAGGGGGAGTTCGTGGCCGGCGCGGGCGTAGGTGAACTCTCCAGTGTGGGTTTCCAGGACGCCGTACACCATAGTGACGAACATCCCGGTGGCGTTCATGTCCTGGATGTGGCCGTTGACCCGCCGCAGCGCTTCGCCGGGCGAAGCCGACCGTTGGGCCTCGGCGCGCACCAGGCTGTGGGTGAGGGCCATGAAGATGGCGGCGGGGACGCCCTTGTCGGAAACGTCGCCGATGACGATCCCGACCTTATCATCTTCCAATTTGATGAAATCGAAGAAGTCCCCGCCCACGGCGCGGGCG
>CBDUUP010000492.1:0-2119 GCA_965370435.1 uncultured Anaerolineales bacterium
TGCAACTAAAGTCGCTAATTTGACAAACGTCCCTCAATTTTACGGGCATTTGTACCCAAAAAATCTATGTAAATCTAAGTATACGGGGTTGAATTGGGCGGTTAAACTTGCTTTTAACCAGTTAAATTTGTCGTGATCCTATGCCTGATCTAAAGAAAACCCCTCCCCAACGACAGTACCCTCAATTCTACGAGAAAGCCGTACCCGTCGCCATCGCCATTCTCACCGTAGGCGTCTTCATCATGGTCGTCATCGCCATCGGCGTGGCTTTGGGCATTTTCGGTAATTAGATATTTTTTCGATCCATAAGGAGTATAGCAATGACCTTCCTCAACACCTGGGTTCCATTTACGTCTTCTTTGATTAGCGTTATCTTTGCCGTCTTCGTGTTCCGGCGATACGCAGACCGTCGAACCCCCCACTTGCTGTTATGGGGCATCGGCATGGTATTCTACGCCATCGGCGGCTTCACCGAGGGATATTATGGCGCTTACGGCTGGAACGATCTTATTTTCCGGCTATGGTATTTGTTCGGGGCCATCCTGGTGGCCGCCTGGCTGGGGCAGGGCACCGTCTATCTGCTGGCCAAACGCAAATGGGCCAACGCCTTGATGGTGATCCTGGCCCTCGGTTCGTTGTATGGGCTGATAATGGTCTTCGGCGCAGAACTTGACCCCAGCGCCTTGACCGGCGCCGAATTGACCGGGAAAGACGTTATCCCCCGCAATGTTCGCCTGCTGACACCGTTTTTTAACATCTACGGCACGGTGGGGCTGGTCGGCGGGGCGGTGTATTCAGCTTTCATCTTCTTCCGCAAGAGAGTATTGCTCCACCGCACCCTGGGGAACATCCTGATCGCGGCGGGCGCGCTGGCCCCTGCCATTGGCGGTTCTTTCAGCCGCTTTGGGGTCGAAGGTATGTTGTATATCGGTGAGTTGATCGGCGCATTCCTGATGTTCATCGGCTTCCTGCGGGCCACCACTCCCATGGACGCAGCCGAACCCGAGGCAGCCGCCCCACCCGTGGACTGACCCATTCAATCAAGCCAATAAAATTAAAGCCCTGGTCTCTGCCAGGGCTTTTTTGTATGCATCGGGAGTTTACTGGGATTCTTCAATCCCCCGGTCCAGGATATTGACCACCCGCCAATCCTCCTCCATCTTCACCAACTGAATATAGCTGCAATGCAGCCCCACCGCCTCCGGCATGACCATCCGGTATTCGACCTCGGCGGAGGCGATCACTTCGTGGACTGTTATGTGATTGACCGTCTTTATCTCGTTGCGGGCGTAGAATTCTGGGTTTTGCTGCTTGGCATTGCGCAGCCCCCGGATCCTGAATTTCACGATCTCCTCGCGGGTAGAGACCAAGACTTCGTTGCTGTTGCCGATATTCACCGCTCGGACCTCGGGATGGGTGACCGAAAGGAATTTCTCCTCGTCGGTGTTTTCGAAGCTGTCGAACAGGGCCTCAATGATCGCTTTGATCTTTTCTTCATCGCTTGCTGGGGACATGGGGTATTTCTCCTTGTAGAAAGTTGCGTGTTGATAACCAGTAGAATAATGCTCTTGGTTGGAATTATATCAAAACCTCCCACAGGTTTTCCTGTAATATCCTCCATTTCAGACTCACACCTGGAACAATCCAACCGATAAAATTTAAATGCCAACCTGCGGGAGGTTCCTCATGACAACATCTGCATGCAGGACAACCAAAAAGAGCGCGGCATTCACATCCGCGCTCCTTCAATTACGAATAGGTATTGATGCTCAGTCCGTTACGTCCAGCCGGTAGCCTACCCCCCGGATGGTCTTGAGGTACTTGGGTTTGCGCGAATTATCCCCCAGAGCCTGCCGCAGCCAGCTTATGTGCACGTCCAGGGTGCGGGTGTCGCCGAGATATTCAGTTTTCCAAACCTTTTTGAAGAGTTTATCCCTCGGCACCACTTCGCCGGGAGTCCGCATCAACATATGCAGGATGCTGACCAGCCGCGGCGTGAGTCGGGATTTCTTCCGCTTGCATTGCACCCGGTTCTTTTCCAAATCTAACTTGATCGGCCCGGCTTCCACCATCCGCCCCTCATCACCGGGCAAAAGGCGCACCCCACGGTTGACCAGTT
>CBDUUP010000493.1:0-2107 GCA_965370435.1 uncultured Anaerolineales bacterium
TCCCCAACATCGGCGAAGCCCTGCGGCGCGATCCGGAGATTGCCCGCCGGGCGCAGGCTGAGGGTATCCCGGTACGGATCGTGGAGGGACTGAGCTTTCTCGCGCCTACCTTGACCGCTTTAGGTCTTGACCCCTTCCCGCAAATGATCCTGGTGGACGCCCTGGAATTGGCTGCCGCTCATCATCCGATGTTCCCGCCCAACACTCCGGCCCTTATCGCCCAGATGTATTCGAAGGAAATTGCCGCCGAGGTCAAATTGACCTTAATGGCGGTCTATGATGACCAACATCCGGCGCAGTTGGTGCATGGCGCAGGCACCCCGGAATTATTGGTTGAGAATGTTGCTTTATACGAGATTGACCGCAGTGAACATATTAGTTTAATGACCTCCCTCTATCTGCCGCCGTTGGCGAAGGAGACATCCTTTGAGGCGTTCCAGGAGTTGGTCGCCCACCTGCGTGCGCCGGAGGGATGTCCCTGGGACCGCGAACAGACCCACCAGACATTGCGCACCAATCTGCTTGAAGAGACCTACGAAACTCTGGAAGCTCTGGACGCCGAGGATCCCCAGGCCATGCAGGAGGAGTTCGGCGACTTGCTTCTGCAAATTGTCCTCCATGCTCAAATCGCCGAGGAGTATGGTGAATTTAGGATGGGAGACGTGCTGGAAGGTATCCACAAGAAAATCGTCCACCGCCACCCGCACGTCTTTGCTGACTTGGAATTGGAGGAAGCCGGAGACGTGATCCAGAACTGGGAGAGATTGAAAGCGGCCGAACGTGAGAACAACGGCGAGGGAAAAAAAGGCCTTTTGGATGGCGTAGCGCATGCTCTACCGGCGCTGGCGCAGGCGGATACTTGCCAAAGGCGGGTAGCCCGGGTGGGGTTCGACTGGCCCGACATTCAGGGGGTGTGGGACAAAGTGATGGAGGAGATGGAAGAGGTGCGTGAGGCGGTTGATGAGCGAGAGCGGGCGGCTGAAATTGGGGATCTGTTGTTTTCGGTGGTCAACCTGGCGCGCTGGTATGGGGTCGAAGCGGAGAGCGCTTTACGGGTAGCTAATGCTCGCTTCCGTGAACGCTTTGGAAAAATCGAGACTACGGCGCGTGAGCAGGGCCGGGCTTTGTCTGAGATGTCGCTGGAGGAGATGGAGGCGTTGTGGGAGGGGGCGAAGGGGAATCACTGATAACACTGAACCACTGAATCACTGCGATGCTGATAACGCTGATTGTAGATGGTGGGGTATATTTTATTTATTCTGAGTTTTCGGGTCCAGGGTCAAAATATGGGGTAGGGATTTCGCCGCGCAGCAGCTTGAAGAGGAAGGGCACACGCAGGCGGTGGCCGGGGGAGAGAGATGGCAGGTCATCTTCGGCGAAGTAGGCTGCATCGAGGGCTTCAAGGGGATCGGGAGTGGGTTGATCATCATCCGTTTCGACCAGAAATATCGTGTGGTAGAGGTGGGATTTGGATTGAGTTTTCCATATCCGGGAGTCAAAGATTCCCAACAATTTACTTATCCGCGCGTGGATCCCGGTTTCTTCTAGGAGTTCACGCAGCGCGGTTTCGGCCAGGGTTTCGCCTACGTCGGATAGTCCTCCTGGTACGGCCCACAAACCATTGTCCTTGCGCTGGATGAGTAATATCTTCTCATCACGCAGGACGACGCCTTCAGCCCCAATGAGCGGGGAAAAGTGGTTGAGATTATCTTCAAACATGAGCAACACTTCCTCAGGGTCACGCGCTTCGATGGCGGCTATGAGACGTGCGCTGGCGGCCAGTATGATCCGATATCTTTCCAGGTCATACTCCGTTTGCCCGAATTGCAACCCCAGGTTGGCTGTTGCGCGCAGTTGGTCGGCGATTTGGTAGAGATCGGAATTTAAGGTCATAGGTATCTCTCAAGGGGAACAAATATGTGAAGTCGAACGTCGAAGATATATCCGGATGTGCGAGGAAGAGTCTAGCACGCTTTTCGTTCAACACCAAGTATAATAGGAGCATGTGCGCAATGAAATTACTCCGTATCCTGTTTGGATTGACCATTTTGGCGGTTTCGGTGATCCTGCTGGCGTGGGGGCTGCTGCCCCAGGCGCGCCAGTCGCT
>CBDUUP010000494.1:0-2077 GCA_965370435.1 uncultured Anaerolineales bacterium
CAGGCCGCAGGGTTCGTAGCGGGAGGGGATGAGGAAGGCGTCCGCGCCCGCATAGATGCGGCGGGCGAGGCTCTCATCGTATGCGATGATGGCGCGCACCCGGTTGGGGAAATCGTTCTCCAGTTGCCGGGCTGCGTCCTCCAGGGCGGGGTCGCCCGTGCCCAAGATGACGGCTCGCCAGGGGCAGTCGGCGATCTGCCGCAACGCTTCGATAGCGATGTCCACGCCCTTCTGGGGGTCCAAGCGAGTGACCATCCCCAGGAGCGGCGCCCGCGGGGAAATCTCTAATCCCAATTCAGATTGTAGAGCTTGCTTATTCTCTTTGCGTTCAGCCAAATGATCCCGGTCGAAGTTGGCATGGAGAGCGGTATCTAGAGCCGGATCCCAAGTCTCTGGATCGAGGCCGTTGAGGATACCGGAGATTGAACCGGCGCGGCTTCGCAAGAACGCGTCCAGACCGGAGCCAAACTCCGGGGTGAGGATTTCCTGGGCGTAGCCAGACGAGACGGTGGAAATATGATCTGCGCTGAGCAAACCCAATGGCAGGGGTAATCCCTGCGCCCACTCTGGGAGGTTCGAATCTGCGGCAGGCGGCAAGCCGAATGCCCCCAGAGCTTCCCCCGCCCCCACGCCCAGATAGGGTAGATTGTGAACCGTCAGGAGGCTCTTGGTGGAAGCGTAAAACGCATCGGTTGGCCGGATGCGGGAAAGATGGTACACGGCGGGGGCGGCGTGCCAGTCGTGGGCGTGCAGGATGTGAGGAGTCCAGTCGAGGCAGCGAGCCAGTTCTAAGGCCGCCAGGGAGAAGAAGGTGTATTTGACGCCATCCCGACCCGCGTCAGAGGAATACACCGGGTCATCGGGGGGGATGGGCGGACCGGAGATGAAATACACCGTCAGGCCGTCCACCTCGGCGGTATAGGCCTCCGCCATGATCGGGCCATCCCGGTGAGCGACGGTGAATGCCTCAATCGGCTTCAGGCCGTATGTCTGGCGGTCTATGCTGCCGTGGAGAGGCAGCGCCAGACGCAAATCTACCCCTTCCAGGGCGCGCAAAGCTTTGGGCAATGAGCCAGCCACGTCGCCCAGACCGCCTACCTTGACAAATGGGGCGGCTTCGGCGGCGAGGAAGAGGATGCGGAGAGTTGATTCCATAGGTAGGAGAATTGTACCCTATGCCCAGCCGTGGGGGCGGGGACACCCCGCCCCTACATCACGAATTTACTATTTCCAGAAGCTTCTCAAGTTGATATTCTGAGGCTTCCAAGTTTTGGGTTAACTTCTTGATAATGTCATAGGCGGAGACGATCTCTTGAGCGATATCGGCTTCATCCTTCTCAACCTGCGCGCTGATCTCAATCACTGCGACGGCCAGCATCCACCACAAGAATTCTTCGAAGGCTTCTTTGTTGAACCATAAAGCCTCCTGGAAACGGTTGACGCCCAGGAAATCCCGCACTTCTAGGTCCGCGAGCCAGGATTGGAGAACTGCGCGGGGTTTGCGTTTCTTGCTGGCCTGCAACAGATACCAATCCTGGTGTCCGACCAATAGCTTGACCAGATCTGCGCCACGGTGGGCGGCTGCTTCATCCGCGCCTAAATCCTGCAAGGCGTTGGCGAGACTCCTTTTCAACAGCCATTCATCCAGCCAACTGCGGCCGAGTTGGTTTGCCTCGGTCTCGGTGACGGTTTTTCCCAGAGCGTGGGTGAACGTCCATCCGAGCAGGGTTCCCCACACCAGGGGGTCTTCATTCAACCGAGATCGGAGCAGGACGTTGGCGGCCTTATACTTGCGGGAACGCGGCAGGGGGAATCGCTCCCGGTGATGGGGAAGCTGCAAGACAGCCAGCAATTTCCGTCTCACTTCTTCGGTAATCTCATCCTCATCGCCGCTACCCCCGGCGAAATCCTTGACCGCTTCCACCAGGCGGGCGATCTTTTCTCCAGTCTCGTCGAGCAAGGTTGAGTCGAAGGTCTCATCCAGAGATTCCAGGCGAGTGTCAATCAGAGAGCGGAACACGCCGCCATTGACCAATTCCTTGAAAGGTTCAAGTACCGCCGCCAGGGAAACCTCCCG
>CBDUUP010000495.1:0-2030 GCA_965370435.1 uncultured Anaerolineales bacterium
CTCTGACATTTACAAAGTCGGCCTTCGCCGACTAAATTCTCTTTTAGTCCGCTGAAGGGCGGACTTCGAAGTTGTTGGCGCGACTTTAGTCGTTGTGTCGCCCCCAAACTGAATAGCGCCCGATTAATGCTATTTTGTTGGGGTTATATGGAAAATATCAGGTATAATTTTGATTAGACTTCATACTTTATTAACTCGACCACTTCCAGGAGGAAGCAATGAGCGATCTTATGGACCAAGTCACCGGGGATCAGGATATCTTCAAAAAAATTGCCAGTAAGATTCCTGGTTTTGGAGGTTACATTGAAAGGCAGAATCGCCGGGCGGCGGATAAGCTGCTCCGGGAACAAATCGCCAGCCATTTTGACGGCCTATGGAAACGCATTTCTGAATTGCAGGCCGATTTTGTAAACCAGGGCGAAATTTCTTATCTGGACGATCTGGAGGCGGCGACGACCAAACTGCGCACCTTCATTGACAAGGTGAGCACAGCCTCATACGGTTACTCAGGCTTTTTTGATGCGGTGAAGATCAACGAGGACGAATTGGCATTGATGTATCAATACGACCTGGAAATGCTCTCTCTGGAAGAGGGCGTTGCCGGAGCGATTGATAATGTGGAAGCCTCGGTGGGAACCGATGGACTTCCCGCCGCTATCCGCAACCTGGTGACCGTATCCCGCCAGTGCGTGGAGGCTTTCGAAAAGCGTGAAGAGGTCGCCCTGAACGTTGGCGGATAGAACGCCGAGGATGAATTATCAAGCAAAAACGATTTCCAGTAGGAGAGTAGGCTATGGCTAGAATATTTGACGTAATTGAATATCCAAATGAGATGAAGGAGGAATTGGTGCATCGTTTCCCCGAAGAGGGGTCGGGTGATTACAGGATCGGTTCGCAGGTCATCGTGCGCGAATCTCAGGCGGCGGTTTTCTTCCGCGATGGGCAGGCGCTGGACAGCTTCGGCCCCGGCCGCCACACCATCGCTACCGCCAACATTCCCAAGGTGGTTGATTTCATCGGCAAAGCTTTTGGCGATCGGACTCCCTTCACGGCGGAAGTTTACTTCGTCGCCATGCGGGAGTTCCTGGACCGAAAATGGGGAACGCCCCAACCAATCGTCATGGAGACTCCGGGGGTAGGCTTGGGCTGGCTGCTGCTTCAGAGCCACGGAACCTATGCGTACGAAATTGAAGATCCGCTCCAATTCGTCTCCCAGGTGGTGGGTCAGCAAGGCAATTATCGCACCAGCGATATTGAGAATGATCTTAAGTCCCGACTGCTTCGCAGTATGACCGACATGCTGGGTGAAATGAAGGGGAGTTACAAAACAATCCAGGATTTGCTCGGTCTCATTGAAGAGATCGGCGCAGGCGTCCGGGCGAAAGTTCAGCCCGATTTTGAGGCCCGCGGCTTGACGTTGAAGGCTTTCGTGGTCTCCACAATGACGCCTTCCAAGAAATCGGCGGAAGAACTGCGGGATATGGGTCTCCTGGACATGGCGACCTACACCCAGCTTCAGGCCGCCGACGCGATGCGCGACGCGGCTCAGAATCCGGGAGGCGGCGCGGGACTGACCGCCGGGATCGGGGCCGGGATCGGAATTGGCAACGTGATGAGCAATGCCCTGGCCGGGGCCCAGCAGCCCCAGGCGCAAGGCGCAGCCCCCGCAGCCGCCGGAATCCCCGCTATTATGACCCCCGCCGAGGCCGCCACCCATCTGAAGGTCTCTGCGGAGGATGTGATCGCCGCTATCGAAGCTGGCGACTTGAAGGCCAAGAAAATTGGCAAAGCCTACCGCATCAGCAAAGAATCCCTGAATGAGTTCCTGTCGGGCTAAGAAAACTTTACGCAATTGAAACGGACAAACATTCACTGTCTGTCCGAGTGTCGAATAATTGAGATAAAAAAATCTCCCGCATCACTGCGGGAGATTTTTTCATTTCTGACTGCTGGGGCGTCAATCTTCTCCCTCTAAAACCTTTTTTATTTTCGCAGCCTTTTCCGGCCCCAAGCGGAAATCCTTGTCTTTG
>CBDUUP010000496.1:0-1984 GCA_965370435.1 uncultured Anaerolineales bacterium
CTTTAGCCGGAAGAATTGCGAGGGTGAACCGGCTAAAGCCTCGATTCCAAAAGAGAGGTTGAAAAATTATGGCGGCGGGGGGGATGCGGTGGGGGTGTCCCAGTTGGGGGCCGGAGTAGCGGTGACCAACAGGGTTTGCAACATCCAGCCTTGAAGATCCAATTCCGGGATGTAGACCTCCACCCAGAAGAATCCCTCGATCTCCACCGGCTCGGCGGACAAGACATAAACCAGAGTGCCGTTATTGACTGCGGTTATGGCGGGCGAATCAAACCCCGGGCCGCTGCGCAGAATGCCGCCTCCGGCATCGGTCGCCGCGCTGACGATGGCCTGGATAAGGGTCGGGGTGGGCGTGAGAGTGACGGTCGGCGTGATCGTCGAGGTCAAGGTATCGGTAGGCGTTGTGGTCGCGGTGGGCGGAATGGGAGTGATGGACGCAGTTGGGATAGAGGTGGGAACCGTGGCGGTAAAAGTTATGGTTGGCGTGGGCTGTTCTGCGACGGCATCCAATACCGCCCCAGTGCCCATTGCGCCGATGATGAGGATCACACCCACCAGCGCCACCGCCATGCTCAACGTGTAGCCAAACAGGGTATACGGGCGGAAACCCAAAATAGCTAGCGTGAGGGCGGCCAGCAAAGTGGCCCAGGCTAAATGCACGGCGAAGAGTTCAAGTCCATCCGGCCAGAGGTTTGGTTCTCCGCTGCCCAGGCCGAATCCGGCTACGGCCAGGGGAACGAAAAGCTCATACGCCAGGGCGACGCTGGGCAGGACTGGGTTCTTCTCAGAGCGCACCAACGATGCCGCGGTGAGTACGGCCCCAAAAGCCAGGACGAAAAAACCAGCCCAGGTAAGCTGGGCGTGAAGATGAGCCTGGGTCAAGTCCAGGGGCATCCATATTTTAGCGACAATGCCCGACAATGCGCCCACCAGGAACACGAAAAGGCTGCCAATCAAAAATCCGGCCAGACTGCGGCCAAAATAACGCGGCGAACCGATCACAGTGCCGAGTGAAATGCCCACCGCGGGGGTCATCAACGGGGCCAATAATGCGCCCAACACCAACAGGGCCGGTGAATCGAGCAGCAGTCCTACTCCCAGAGTCGCCCCGCATAACACGGAGAACAGGAAAAAATCAAAGGTGGGCGCAGCGCGGCGGGCCAAGTTATCTAAGAATTGGGCGCGCTCATCAGATTCCAAAGGGATCAGCATGCGCTGTTGCCGCCTTCGCCGGGCACGTGAAACGCGGCGAGGCTCTTCGGGAGGGGTTTCAGGTTGGAGTAGGTTCATGGTTTAAGTCCATCACTTGTCGCCGCCAGCACACGGGAGTCACCGCCGCAAGCTGGCTACGAGACGCAAAGGTTTTTCAAGTAAATTCAGGGCGGCGAAAATATCAGGGACCAGAATGTCCGCCGCCAGCATAGTTTCGACCGCGGTTCCTTCGGGCGATAATATACATATACCGACCGCAGCAATTTTCAGCATGGCGGCATCGTTCGCGCCTTGCCCCAAAGCCACAACATGTTCTTCGCCAAGCTGGCGGACGTATTCGTCTTTCTGGGCGGCTTCTCCGCCAGGCTGGACGCGTACCGCCTCCAAATTAAGCTGCCGGTCAATGTTCTCTTGTTTGCCGTGAGTGTCGGCGGTGAGCAGGTGCAAGGTCAGGCGGTCTTGTAGTGCCGTGAGCGGGCGCGCCAGGCCATCAATGAGCTGCCCATCCACAGCCAGAGTTCCATTCACGTCGCTGACCAGATGGTGCAGTTGAAGTACGCCCCGACCAGGGATGTTCAATTCGATCATGGGGTTATTATACAGGAATATTCAAAAACGACGAGTAAAGGTTTGGATTTGCCGCTGCGAATAATCTACGATTTATATATTCCCAGCCTGCTCACTTTCTGCATTTTCATACTCGCCAATGATCTTTCGATGCACTAGGATATATTCCAAAAAGGCGCCCCATATCTCAACCTCATCTATCATC
>CBDUUP010000497.1:0-1938 GCA_965370435.1 uncultured Anaerolineales bacterium
GTCTTACGAGTGGGCGGAGGCACTTCTGAAGCGCTGTGGGTGGCGGAATGTTTCCTTGACCATGACAGTGAACTGGGCGATCACGGCGTGCCTTTTGGCTATGAGCTGGGCGAGAAAGAAGTCCTGCTCTGGAATGAAGACCGGAACCCGGTTCCGGATGGCGAAATTGGCGAGATCGTGGTGAGAAGCCGCTATCTTTCTCCAGGCTATTGGCAGCGTCCAAAGTTGACTCAAGAATCCTTCCTGCCGAATTCCCACGACAGCGACCAACAGTTGAATCTTACCGGAGACCTGGGGTATTTTCTCCCCAACGGCCTTTTATACCATCTGGGCCGCAAGGACAGCATGGTGAAGATCAGAGGGATGCGGGTCGAATTGGGCGAGGTCGAATCGGCGCTATTGGAGCATGACCAGGTACATCAAGCGGTGGTGGATGCTCGCCCGGACAAAACCAACACCCTGCGGTTGGCTGCTTATTTGGTAGTCAAGGATGAAAGCAAAGCGTCAACAGATGAGATACGAAATTTCCTCGCCGCTAGACTGCCCGACTATTTAATTCCCTCCTTTTTTATTATTCTGGATCAATTGCCGGCGCTGCCTTCTGGAAAAGTTGACCGCAGCGCGCTGCCCATTCCATCTTCAAGGAGACCTGATTTGGAAGTTCAATACGTCGCCCCTCGCACCGAGTTAGAGAGGACATTAGTGGATATTTGGTCGGAGGCGCTGGCGATTCAACCTGTAGGGGTTCAGGATGAATTTGCCAATCTGGGCGGCGACTCGCTGATGGCCGCCCAAGTGTTTGTGATGCTGGAGGAGGCTTTGAAAATCAAACTCTCTCCCTCAGTTTTGTACCAATCCCCCACTATTGAAGAATTGGCCCAGAAGTTAGGGGAGTATGAAGCCGCCCCACCCCTGGTATTGGCGACGATCCAGACAGGAGAAGGCGTCCCCGTCATTTTTGTCACCCCGATCTATGGAGATGCGATCGCCTATCGAGAGTTGGCCGAAAGCCTGGGAACCGACTTGCCCATCTATGCCCTGCAACTGCCCGAGTCGGACAAGGGGAACAAGAAGCTCAAGGTGGAAGACATCTCAGCCCGGTTCATCCAGGAATTGCTGAGAGTCCAACCCAAAGGGCCTTATTTCATCGGAGGGCTATCTTTTGGGGGCGTGATCGCCTATGAAATGGGGAGGCAGCTGCTCGCCATGAACAAGGAGATGGGCTGCATCTTCTTGATGGATTCGCATGGCCCCGGCTTTTTTGCGCTCAGGAAATTTACCCCCTCTTTTCGAGCTTTCCTGAAAGAGAAGCTTGGTTCGATTCAAGGTGTCGAGAGGAAAGCGAAGTTCAGGCCAGGGCTGGTATTTTTCAAGGAATTAATCCGGTTTATTTTGCTGCAAATTTGGCTTCCTCTGAAATTCATCTTCTTTGGTCTACTGGGCGCGCTGCCGGAGAGCGTCGCCGGGAAGCCCAGGGTGATCCATAATCCCCTGGCTAAATACGTTCCGGGGGAATATCCCGGCAAAGTGGTCTTGTTCCTGGCGGAGGAGAAAGCCAATTTCTTTAAACAGGATCCCGAGTTGGGCTGGGATTCTGTGGTTTCGGGCGAGATCACCATTCACCCGGTTCCCGGCGTCCATGATGAGATCATTTACCGGGAAGGCGCTAAAGTGATCGCTGAGAAGATCATGCAACATCGCAACCAGAGGTTGGGAGAGAGGTAAAAGGAGTAAAGATTACCTCAGGTTGAGACTAGACAAGAACCGTTGCGATAGGGAACTTTTTTGGCTGGATTCACGTTATATATACGATACTATATACTAATAAAAAGGAAGTGTTATGAGAAAACAACTTATCGTTATCGTATTGCTGGCGCTGCTGCTTGGCGCATGTGGATCGAATGCCGCCTCCACGCCTACCCCTTACCCGGATGAAGT
>CBDUUP010000498.1:0-1929 GCA_965370435.1 uncultured Anaerolineales bacterium
GGGTATGTTGTTGATTTTATAGTTTCTTAGTCGATGCGTTCGAGTAATTTAGCCGGTTTACCTGCGTAGGTATCCAGCGGTTCATCGCCGTTAGTGAGCGATAGGAGAGTGTCGTTGAACAGGCGGTTCACCGGCGTGGGTATGCCCAATCGTTCCCCGGCTCGAACCACCGCGCCGTTCAAGAAACCGACCTCGCTCTTGCCCCGCCCGCTGTGCAGGTCAATGTGGAAGGACGGCATCTTCCCGCCCCGCCCGCCGCCCACAGCCCGAGCCAGCAAAGGGCGCGAAAGGCTCAAAGGCAGTCGCACTCCCAGCGCCAGAGCTCGAACCGGCGTCCCCGGCAGGTTGGTGGCTCCAATTCCCTGGGCCGCCATCACCGCCATCATCTCCCGCAGTTGGGCGATTTCCAGCCGGTAAAGACCGAAGTGAGCGAAAATATCCGCCGGAGTCATGTTCAGGATGGCAGACGAGGCGTTGCCCAGCAAGTTGGTCAGCATCTTGGACCATTTCATATCCGCCGCAATTGGATATAGCCGGGGATGGATGTTTGCCTTGAACATCTCCGCCTCCAATCGCTTGGAGAGGGGATGTCCATCCGCTATACCAATCCCCCGCAATCGTTCCAGGACCACGTCTCCCGCATCCCGCCGCCTGATCGCGCTGGTCACGGTTCCGGCGATGACCTTATCTTCCCCCAGGACTTCCGCCATAGCTGCTTCATTGTCCACTCCATTTTGCAAACATAAGATCGGCGGCATCTCCGCAGCGAAGGGCGATATGCCTTCCAATGCGCTTTGCGTGTCGAAGGATTTCAGCGCGAACAAAGCTACGTCGAAAGGGCCTTGCGCCAGGGCTTCTTTCAAGGATGGCGCGATAATGGGCTTGGGAATGCGGTGTTCGACATCGTCAATTCGCAGGCGCATCCCCCGCTTGAGCATCCCCTCCGCCACCTCCGGGCGTTCCACGAACACGACTCGATGCCCGGTCAAGGCTAAACTTCCCCCAACATACGTTCCCATCGCCCCAGCCCCAAAGACGAGAACTTTCAACTGAGAATTACCTAATACTTTATTTGCCATATCAACCTATATCCTTGTTTTCCTAATCACCAATCACTAATCACCTAATTACCTTGTCACCTAATCACTCTTCCCCCCCCCACCCGCACCAACCGCCAATTATGATTTCCCGGATCATAGGTGACGGTAGCAAATCCAGCGTTATCAAACTGGAATGCGGGGGTCTGCCGCCCGGCTCTGGGATTGATTCCCAGCATGGCATGCAAGAGAGCATTGAGAGTGCCGCCATGAGCGACGATCAAATACCGTCCCGGCGGGCGTTCGAGCAGCCGGTGCAAGAACTCTCCCGCCCGCAGATAAAAATTCCACCAGGTTTCTCCGGTCTCTCCAAGAGGAGTGAAGATGTTTACACGGTCTGGACGCTGGCCGTCCATTCCACGAAGCTGATCTATCGTGATTCCCGACATATTCCCGCAATCAACTTCTTTCAACCCCTCGTCCGTGCTGATAGACAAGCCCAATGGTTCCGCGATGATTTCGGCGGTCTGGTAAGCGCGTGACTGCGGGCTGGCGATGATCTGGTCAAAAACGGCCTCTTCTTTCTGCCAGCGCGCCGCCAAGGCCTGGGCTTGCCCTCGTCCAGTTTCACTGAGCGGGAAATCCATTTGTCCCTGGAACAACCTTTGAGCATTGCCCTCCGATTCCGCGTGCCGAAGCAGGGTGAAATGATAAGGAGTCTCGTAATGCCTCTGTTCTACCAGGTGATCCTGGTCATTGAGCGTCATCACCCGCCACTGGTGGAGTTCTGGCCGGTAGGTTATCCGTTTGAAGCCGGTGGTGTTGAAGCCATAACGTGCGCCCTGGAAGTTGGCCTGCTGCATCACCCCCACGATAGCGATCAGAGCCTGGT
>CBDUUP010000499.1:0-1889 GCA_965370435.1 uncultured Anaerolineales bacterium
CCCGCAAGGCCTCTTCAATGCTGGGGACGCCGCGCCCGTCCAGGGAAGCGGCCAGGTCGGCGTATTTGCGCTGGTCATCATCCTCTACCTCCCGGAAATCGAGGAAGACGTGGGCCTGGTAAGCGCCCAGTTCGACGTACAAGCCCTGGTCGTGAAGCTCCCGGCTGCTGCGGATGTATTCCAGGTTGGTGAGGTGGTCGCGGAAAATGGCGTAATAACCATCTTCATTATGCAAACCTAAGCCCTGGCCTAGAGTCTTCTGCACGAGCGTTTTCTCACTCTCCGGCCCAGTCTTGACGGCATAGGCCACCGAGGCGCTCACCCAGCCCTGAGCTTGGGCATATTTATTGTGATAGATCACCAGTCCGCCAGCCTCACCCCGCCGGTTGGAGTAGGCGAACACGTCCTCGTAGACCTGGCCCTCCGGAGTGAAGAAATCGTAGAGCAGGAAGTCATCCACCTCGGCGAAGAGCTTGCGCTGGTGCAGGAGAGGGAAGATCTGGCGTTGGTGGCGGTCTACCAGCGCGCCGTCAGGCTGCTCGTCCCAAAGGGCGCGGCGGTATTCCATGCCGTACTTCTCGTGAAAGCCCTCCACCTGTCCGTGGCCGAACATGGGCAGCCCCGGCAAGGTCGCCAGCAGGATGCAGATCCCGAAGTACTTGTCCTCCTTGCCGAATTGGGCGATAGCGGTCTCTTCGTCGGGGTTGTTCATGAAGTTGACGAACCGCTGGAGGATCTGGGGATCGAATTCCAGGGTGTTCTTCATCACCGAGCGGTACTTGGCGTTGTCCTCGTCGCGGAGCATGTGCATGAAAGCGCTGTTGTAGACCCGGTGCATGCCCAGCGTGCGGACGAAATAACCCTCCATCAGCCAGAAGGCCTCTGCCAGCAGGAGGGTGTCGGGGGCTTCCTGAGCCACCCGGTCCACCACCTCCCGCCAGAATTCCTGGGGGATACTGGTCTCCAATTCGGCCCGGGTGAGGCCCTGTCCGGCGCGGGAGGGGATGGCGCCCCCGCTTCCCGGTTCTGGATACCAGAGCCGCTGGATGTGCTTCTTCGCCAGGGTCATGGCGGCGTCAAAGCGGATGATGGGGAACTGGCGCGCCACGTGGAGGATGGTCTGGATGACGGCCTCCCTCACCTCCGCTTGGAGGTAGTCCAACTGGGCGGTGTCGTTCCATGGCATGTTGGTGCCATCGTTGCCATGATAGATATACCGCTCGCTCCCCGTCCAGCGGTCGACCCGCTTGAAGACCACCGCCGCGTCGGTTTGGTCGTAATAATGGTCTTCCACGAAAATGCCCACCCGCTCATCGGATGACAAGTCCGGGCCGTTGAAGGAATAGGACGGGAAGGGGCTGTGGTCCAGGCCGATGAACCAGCCGGGATGTTGGATCATCCATTTCGAATCAATGCCCATGTGGTTGGGGACCATGTCGCTGGACATCCGTATCCCCCGCTGCCAGGCGCGTTGGCGTAGGTCATTCATGGCCGCCTCGCCGCCCAGGTCATCGGCGATTCGGTACTCGGCCAGCGAATAGGCGGAGGCGACAGCGTCGGGGTTGCCCATCCTCTGCTTGATGCGCCTGGAGGCGGGGCTGCGCTCCCACAGGCCGATCAGCCACAGACCGCTGAATCCCCAGCCTGCCAGGATGTCCAACTCCTCATCGGGGATCTGGTCTAGTTGGGTGATCTCGCGCCCGTACTTCTTGGAGAGTTGATCCATCCAGACGTAGGTGTTCTTGGCGATCAAGACCAGACTGGGCATCCAATCCTTGTCCTGGCTGAATTGTTCAGGTTCAGCATCCAATCCCAGAGCGGCGTAATCGTGAACCTGCGGCAGGCCCGGCCCGAAGAAAATAGCCTTTTCCTCTTCCTGGATCAAATCC
>CBDUUP010000500.1:0-1888 GCA_965370435.1 uncultured Anaerolineales bacterium
GGAAAACTATGCCAACGAAGAAGTTATTGAACCCAGCACTTTGGAGTTCAAAGCCTTCCAAGTTTCGGATGGAGAGCTATTCGTGGTCTACGAATCCCGCAGGGGATAGGTGTAATTTGCTGATAAGTGAAAATGAAAACTTCCCGTGGATTTCTAACCCACGGGAAGTTTTATATCAGCAAAATGATCAGGAAGCTTTTTCTTTCTCGATAGCCTCTTTGAAGACTTCGCCCAGACGCTGAATACCCAAGCGTAAATTCTCCGGCGAAGCATTGGAAAAATTGAGCCGCAGTGTGTTGTGGCCGCCGCCCCCCGGGAAAAATGGCGCCCCGTTGATAAAGGCGACCTTCTTTTCCACGGCGAGAGGCAAAAGTTCCCTCGCGTCCAGGTACTCTGGCAAAGTCACCCAGAGAAACAGGCCGCCCTCCGGGTGGGTCCATTTAACTTCTGGGGGGAAGTTTTCTTTCATGGCTTCAAGCATGATGTCCCGTTTCCCGCCATACGCCTCCCGGATAACTTTTATATGATCTTCCAGAAAGCCATCCTGAGAGACCTGGTAAGCCAACATCTGGCTAAATATTGAAGTGTGTAGGTCTGCGCCTTGCTTGCCTTTTACGAGTTCGCGGATGACTTCCGATGGCGCGATGACCCAGGCCAGCCGGATCCCTGGAGCCAATATCTTGGAGAAAGTGCTCAGGTAGATCACGTTACCCTGGTAGCCGTCGTCGCCATTGTCATGGAACTTATTGTCCAACCCGACCAGAGAGGGCAAGTGTTCGCCCTCATAACGTAATTGGCCGTAGGGGTCATCTTCAATAATGGGGACGCCATATTGGTCGGCCAGCTTGATCAGCTTCTTGCGCCGTTCCACCGACAGCGAGATACCGGTAGGATTTTGGAAATTGGGCAGAATGTACATGAACTTCGGGCCGGTGCGCAGCGCCTTTTCAAGTTCAGAGATAATTATGCCATCCTCGTCCATGGGGACCGGAACGTATTCGGCCCCGTAGGCGTTCCAGGCCTGCAGCGCGCCCAGATAGGTGGGATCCTCAACCAAGATTCGGTCGCCCCGATTGATGAACATTTTGCCAATGAGGTCTAGAGCTTGTTGGGAGCCGCTGGTGATGAGGATGTTTTCCGGCGTGACCTTGATGCCATACCGGGCAACGCGCTGGGCGATCATTTCCCGCAGAGGGACGTAGCCTTCGGTGATGCTGTATTGCAAGGCCACTTTGCCTTGCTCTAATAATATGGTCTCGCTGGCTTGGATGAATTTATCAATGGGGAAAACTTCGGGCGCGGGCAGACCTCCAGCGAACGAGATTACCCCTGGTAATGAACTTATCTTCAGTAACTCACGAACGGCCGAACTTCCCATCCGCTGCGTACGTTGGGCGTATCGAAAATCCCAGAGTGTTTCCATTCACGCTCCTTATTGGGTTGGATTTAGACTCATAGAAGGGGAAAGCCGAGGCGTTTCCCACTTGCAGATAGGATTATGGCAGATTTATGGTCAAACGTCAATGGTTAATCGGCCACCGCCGTTGGGACTTCTGATGACAGGCGCAACATGGTTGTGTTTGTTGTGGGTGTTGTTAGTTTTGGCGGCCTGGGAAACGCGTTTTTAAGGGGTTTTTTTGATGTCTGGTAGAGAGGAATATGCTGTTGTGGATGTTGTGGGGGTTGTAGGTGCGATTTCTTTTTTCGGGACGCTGATGGCCGCTTCGCCAGGGCTGATTTTGGGGTGTTGTTAAGGTGCGCGCGGGGAGAGATTTCCACCGATTTGTATTATAGCACATTTGTTCTGATTTGTCAAGGGCCGCGATGATCGGGGGGAGCACGAAAATTATGTAGAATCAGTTGTTTTGTTGAAAATCTGGGTTATCTA
>CBDUUP010000501.1:0-1866 GCA_965370435.1 uncultured Anaerolineales bacterium
AGTGTGATTGGGGCGGGCCGGGGCCTTTTGGGGGGCGGGGGGTGAGGTGGTTCGATGGGGATTCCTGGCAGGGGGCGGCCAGCCCGGTCTCGGAGGGGTGCGCCAATTTGATCGAGGGGGGAGGGGACGGCCAGGTCTGGGTGGGGTTGGAGGCGGAGGTGTGGCGGTATACGGCCGCTGCGGGGCGGTGGACGGGGTTCAGGCCGCCGGAGCCGCCGGTGGAGGGGCAGCGATTCGGGTACGTGAAGGATCTGGAGACTGGCCCTGGAGGGGAGGTTTGGGCGGTGTTGGTGTTGTGCGGCGGGGCGAGCTGCGGGGACGCGCTGGCGTTGTACCGCATCCAGGATGGGGTGTGGACCCAGGCAGCAGAGGTGGGATGGCCGCTGCCGGTGTCGCGGGTGGCGACGGACGGGGAGGGGAGGGTGTGGCTTTTTTGGAACGGGGTTGTTTACGGTATGGAGGGCGGGGAGTTTTGGGAGGCGGCGGCGTTGACGCCTCGATTCCTGGCGGTGGAGGGGGACGGGAGGGTGTGGGTGGTGGCGGATTTTGAGGGACAGGAGGTGTTGTGGGTGTTGGAGGGGTGAGGATTTATTACCACAAAGACAGCTCGACCGAGCTCGCCGAGGTCACGAAGGCACGAAGTTTATTATTAATCTTTGTGTCTCTTAATCAGTAGGTTATAGGTTCGATACCTATGCGGGTCATCTACATGTAGGGATTCCCTGCGCCAGCTTCGACACATGCTTGGGTACCTGGTAAATCATACTTCCAGGGGAGACCATTGATCACAACGTCGAAACCAGGAAATAATTTGATAAATTGTTGGACACGATCAGGTATCATTTCCCCCTACGAGCATTCTCCAATATTCACAAATTCATCTTTTAAAGGTAATATAACAACTAGTCCAATAAATTGAGTCCGGTTATCAATATGAGATATTCCTGATGAAGAAATGATGCTAACCACATAGGAGAGCCTAATGTATTCCGAAACGCCCGATATCCTAGCCTATTCGTCAACAAACAAACATAACGTGTTATCGCAGCCGCAGCTTGATTCCCTGAAAGCGGGCACTTTGCATTTGCTGGAAGATGTGGGCGTGCGTTTCCCTTCACAAAAAGCGCTTGAGATCTTTGCCGACCATGGAGCCAAGGTGAATTGGGATTCTAAAATCGTGTGCATATCTCCTGATTTGGTTGAGAAAGCCTTATCCACTGCGCCGCGGTCTTTTGTTTTGGGGGGACGCGAACCGCGATTTGATCTGACGCTAGATGGAACGACGACCTATCTATCAACTGATGGTTGCGGTACCCGAGTGATTGATCTGGAAACGCGCCAGGAACGCCACTCGCGGAAAGAAGATGTCGCCCGAATGGCCCGAATTAGTGATGCTTTACCGTTGATTAGTTTTTTCTGGCCTCTTATCAGCGCACAAGACCATGGGCTGACTGCCCCCTTGCATGAATGTCACGCTGGGTTGACCAACACGCTCAAACACGTACGCGGTGGCACGACCGTTTTCCCTGAATTGGCTTCTTTTCTTGTAGAGATGGCGACGGTTGTTGCCGGGGATGAAGAAGAGCGCCGCAAGCGTCCGCCAATCTGCGCCAATATTTGCGGAATTGCCCCGTTAGGCCATGACGAACACGGGATTGAAACGGCGCTTGTTTATGCTGAAGCGGGCATTCCAACCAGTTTTATGGCCATGCCGACCATGGGCTCAACCGCGCCAGCCACGCCATGGGGCGCCTTGGTATCTGGAGATGCAGAAGTTGTCAGCGCTATGGTGTTGATACAGTTAGCTTTCCCTGGGGCACCGGTGTTCCATTCGATTGAAGTATCTCTCATGCACCCGCGCACAGG
>CBDUUP010000502.1:0-1852 GCA_965370435.1 uncultured Anaerolineales bacterium
ACGGGGAAGGATGAGCGGCTGATGGCTGACATCGAACAGATCGGCGCGGGCCGGAAGAGCCTGTCGTATAATCTGACCTACTTGGCCCCGGACCTCACCCTCACCGATGAAGAGGTCGGCAAGATCCGCCAGCGCATCGTGAAGCGTCTGGAGAAAGAGTTGGATGCTAAGCTGCGGGCTTGAGAAATAGAATTGTACGACCCTCACCCCCGGCCCCTCTCCCTTCCAGGGAGAGGGGAGACAACCTCAACCTTCGGTTTCAGTTGATGAGGGTGATGGTAATGAAGCGAGGAGACTTATGACGAAAACAACACCATACGGCGCGTGGAAATCGCCTATCAGCGCGGAGATGGTGGCTTCGGCTTCCGTTCGGGTGAGTGCAGTCGCTCTGGATGGCGATGACGTTTATTGGATAGAAGGGCGTCCCGCCGAGAGAGGCCGCAGCGTCATTGTCCGCCGCAGGCCCGACGGCGCAACCCAGGACCTGACCCCCGCCCCCTTCAATGCTAGAACCCGAGTCCACGAATACGGCGGGGGGGCTTATCTGGTGGAAGGCGGGAAAGTATATTTCTCCAACTACGCCGACCAGCGGCTCTACCGTCTGGAGGCGGGCGGCGAACCTGAACCCATCACCCCGGAAAGCCCAGTGCGCTACGCCGACGGCGTGATTGACCCGACTGGTGAGCGCATCATCTGTGTCTTGGAAGACCATAGCAACGTCGGACAGGAGGCCGTCAACAGCCTGGTCAGCTTGAAATTAAAAAGCGGCGTGATGCAGACCCTGGCTTCGGGCAACGATTTCTACTCCACGCCCCGCCTCAGCCCCGACGGCACACAACTGGCCTGGTTGACCTGGAACCACCCCAACATGCCCTGGGACGGCACCGAGTTGTGGACGGCCGAAGCGCTGCCCTCCGGAGCTTTGAAATCCCCTCAAAAGATCGCCGGAGGGGAGCAGGAGTCAATCTTCCAACCGGAGTGGTCGCCGGACGGGACGCTCTACTTCGTCTCCGACCGCAGCGGATGGTGGAACTTATATTACTGGCGGGAGGGACAGATCGTCCATCTGGTGGAGATGGAAGCCGAGTTTGGCAGACCCCAGTGGTTGTTCGGTTTCAAGACCTATGCTTTCGAGTCCTCCGCCCGGATCATCGCCGCCTACACGCAGAACGGAGCCTGGCATCTCGCCAGCATCCACGCCCACACCGGCGAGTTCGAACCCATCCCCACGCCCTACGTTGTCATTAGCGACCTCCAGGCCGGGCCGGGGAAGGGGGTTTTTCTGGCGGGTTCGCCCACCGAACCTGCCGCCATCGTCCAACTCGACCTGGGCACCCATGAATTCGTCACCCTCCACCGCTTCGGCGAAGCGGCGGTTGGCCCCGGCTATCTCTCCATCGCCCAGCCCGTTGAGTTCCCCACCGCCAACCGGAAAACGGCTCACGCTCTCTATTACCCGCCTCAGAACCAGGATCACCAGGCTCCCGCGAGCGAACTGCCTCCCCTGCTGGTCAAGAGCCACGGCGGGCCTACCTCGGCCACCTCCGCCGACCTGAATATGAAGACCCAGTATTGGACCAGCCGGGGTTTCGCCGTGCTGGACGTCAACTACGGCGGCAGTACTGGCTATGGACGCCCCTATCGCCAGCGGCTGAACGGCCAATGGGGGGTGGTGGACGTAGAGGACTGCGCCAACGGCGCGCTTCATCTGGTGGCGTGTCCCCCTATGAGCCTGGCTACAGGACTAGCTCTTGCCGACCGCCACGGCGGTTTTGGAGTGGCTTGCGGTGTATTGCTCGATGGAATCGCGCACGGTCTTCATGATCCTGAGCGATGGCTACGACACCGGGTC
>CBDUUP010000503.1:0-1827 GCA_965370435.1 uncultured Anaerolineales bacterium
GCCGGGAGAGACCGGCACACCAGACCCGGCTAAAGCCTCGACTCCTAAAAACACCGCTTTCTAGTTCAAGAGTAAAACAAATCGGATTCTTTGCACTTGTTCTAGACATGAGCCAAAAACTTTTATCCGCGAATTTCGCGAATAACGCGAATAAAAAAAATAAATTCGAGTAGATTAGCGCGCCGGGGCGGGATGACCCCGCCCCTACGGGAGAGGAGAGTCTGCTTGGTTAGGTTGGCTATATTCCTGTCAAATCTCATAGCTAAAATGTTCTATTATGGGGTAAAATAGTTGTATGCCTAAACTTAAAACTCAATATGTATGTCAAGAATGCGGGCGCACGGCGGTGCGCCATATGGGACAGTGCCCGCAGTGCAAGGCCTGGGAGAGCATGATCGAGGAGGTGGTGGAGGCGCCGACGAAATCGAAGAGCGCGCCGCGGGGTCTATCGGGACGCTCAACCCCGCGCCGCCTCTCTGAGATCACCGGGGATATCGAAGAGCGGATGCCTTTGCCCATCGGCGAGTTCGCCAGGGTGCTGGGCGGGGGGGTGGTGCCCGGCTCTATTGTCCTGGTGGGGGGGGACCCCGGCATTGGCAAGTCTACCTTGATGCTGCAAACCGCGCTGGAGATGGCCGGGCAAGGCCCGGTTCTGTACGTCTCCGGCGAGGAGTCGGAGCGGCAGATCAAGATGCGGGCGGCTAGATTGACGCGCAAAGAGGACGGCGGCGAAGGCAAGCTCCCTGACGACCTCTTCCTGGTCACCGAGACCAACCTGGAAACCATTCTGGAGCACGTGAACGAGGTCAAGCCGCGGCTGATGATCGTAGATTCCATCCAGACGGTCTACCACTCGGCGCTGACCTCCTCGGCGGGGTCGGTGACCCAGGTGCGGGAGTCGGCCTCCCGGCTGCGGGAATTGGCGAAGTCATCGGGGATCGCGGTCTTCCTCATCGGCCACGTCACCAAGGATGGGGCTATCGCCGGGCCGCGGGTGTTGGAGCATATTGTGGATACGGTGCTCTATCTGGAGGGCGACCGTTTCCAGTCTTATCGCCTGCTGCGTTCGGTGAAAAACCGCTTCGGGGCCACCTCCGAGGTGGGCGTGTTTGAGATGGCGGCCCGGGGCATGACCGAGGTGACCAACCCCTCGGAGGCTTTCCTGGCCGAGCGGATGGTGAACGCGGCCGGGTCGGCCATTGCGGTGACCATGGAGGGAACCCGTCCCCTGCTGGTCGAGATCCAAGGCCTCACCAGCCCGACTTCCTTCGGCAACCCCCGGCGCACGGCCAACGGGGTTGATTTTAACCGGCTGCTGCTCATCTCCGCGGTGCTGACCCGCCGGGTGGGGGTGCGCTTGAGCGACCAGGACGTATTCGTCAACGTGGTGGGCGGCCTGAAGGTGGGGGAACCGGCTGCCGACTTGGCTGTGGCGACTGCTATCGCTTCTTCAGTGAAGGACCGCCCGGTCCGCGCGGAGGCGGCCCTGATCGGGGAGGTGGGTCTCTCCGGGGAGCTGCGGATGGTGGGGCAGATGCCGGCTCGTCTGAATGAGGCCGCCAAGCTGGGCTTCAAGACCGCCATCGTCCCCCGGCGCATCCGCAAGGGCGAACCCTGGCCCAAGGGGATCAAGATCGTGGAGGCGCGGACGCTGCGGCAGGCGTTGGAGGAGGCGTTGATTGAAAGTTAGCTTGCTGTTATTACCACGAAGGCACGAAGACTCAGTGATTAGAGTCTACACCATATATGTGGGTCTATTGTGTCCACCGAGTCCCTGGCTGTCTAAATACTATGGGGGATGTTTGTTGACTTCAATCAGGAAGGGGT
>CBDUUP010000504.1:0-1677 GCA_965370435.1 uncultured Anaerolineales bacterium
ACCGTTGGCAAAAACTGGAGGCCGCAGGGAAACAGGCTGGATTGTCGCTTCCCAACAGCCACCGCGCCAAGGACGATGCCTTGTTAACGTTATCGCTCTTGAAGTATGTGGCCGAGCAAGAATAGTTGAATTTTTCTTTTTCGCTTCACGCCAATACGAGGGTCAGCGGGCAATGATCAGAACCCAGCACATCGTCATGGATGATGAGGTCTTGCACGCGGGGCATCAACGCTTCTGAGACCAGGAAGTAATCGATCCGCCAGCCGATATTCCGCTTGCGGGCGCCGTAACGGTACGTCCACCAAGTATATTGCTCTTTTTCAGGATACAGGAAACGAAACACATCAACGAATCCATTGGCGAGATATTTATCTATCCAGGCGCGCTCCTCCGGTAAGAAACCGGAGGTTTTCTGGTTTTCTTTGGGGTTTCGCAGATCAATCTCGGCGTGGGCGGTGTTCACATCCCCACAGATAATGATCTGCTCTCCATTCTTATGCATCCGCTTGCATAGCTTTAACAGATGGTCGTAGAAGTCCAGCTTGTAGTCCAAGCGTTCTTGACTGCGCTGTCCGTTGGGAAAATAGATATTGAAAAGCCGGAAGTCATCATGGACGGTTTGGATAACCCGCCCTTCAATATCAAAGCGCGCCTTCTTCATGCCAAGTTCAACGCCGCCCGGCGTTTGGGTTGAAAACGTCGCCACGCCGCTGTAACCGGGGCGTTCGGCAGGATTCCAAACCACCTCATAGCCCGCGTCAGCGAATACTTGATGCTGCGCTTTGGTAAGTTGGTCGGGGCGGGCTTTTATCTCCTGCAAACAAAGCATATCAGGCGCTTCACTCTTTACCCAATCCCAGGAATCTTTCCTAAGCATCGCCCTTAAACCGTTCACGTTCCACGAAGTGATCTTCATATTTATCTCCTATCGCACTTCTACAATGCTGTATTGTACTCTACGATGCGCCTAAATCCAGGATTTTCTCTGCTCCATGAGCTAAAAAATTCTTGATAGTCTTGAGTCTTCGTGATAGAATATCGAAAGCTTGGTGGGTGTAGCTCAATGGTAGAGCGCCGCACTGTGGATGCGGTGGTTGCGGGTTCGATCCCCGTCATCCACCCCAATAGAGACCGGCTTGCCGCACTCGCAAGCCGGTTATTTTTATAGGATAGTCTCATGAAATTAATTGATCTAAGCCACAAAATAGAACCAGGAATGCCTCTTTTTAGCCCCAAAGCTCCTCAGCCCGTGATTGAACCCTGGATGAGTCATTCGCAGGCGGCGGCAAGCGGCAATTACGAAGATTGCACATGTGAAATTACTGAGGTGCGTTTTTTGACCAGCATCGGCACCTACCTGGACAGCCCATATCACTTCAACCCGGACGGAATTGATATCGGGGAATTGAAACTTGAGCAACTTGTTTTGCCAGGAGTGGTTGTAGATTGTACAACTGCCGGTCCAGAAAAACCAATTGCCCCCGATGTTCTGCAGGGCGTTGAGATTGCCGGTAAGGCAGTATTATTTCACACGGGCTGGAGTCGATATTGGGGAGAACCCGAGTATATGAAATTTCCATACTTGACTGAAGAGACAGCGGTGGCCTTGAAAGATGGAGGCGCAAAACTGGCCGGGGTTGATTTCTTGGTCATTGACGACCTTGCCAACCCACGCCG
>CBDUUP010000505.1:0-1648 GCA_965370435.1 uncultured Anaerolineales bacterium
TGAGGAGAATGTTTAGACGGAGCCTGGTGCGAGACGTTCAAGGGATGGCCGCCTTTCTGGTCGAAGAATACGCCACGGTCCTCAACCAGGCTGAACTTGAAAGCTATTTTGGGGAGGAGGAGGTCCGCTCCCCAACCCTTCCCATCGATATGGACCAGTTGAAGAAGTAATACTCAGGGTGCGTCTATAAAAACTTCCTGTTTTGCGAATAACTTGGGCAGGTTTCTTGGCTAAAGAAACCTGCCCCCGCGTTCATTCCGGCCGCCCATGATATGGCAGCAGTTCCCTCAACCTCACCACCTTCCCCTCCCCCAGGATGACCTCCGTGTCCAGGTTATCCTTATGGATCTGGCGCATGAACTCCCTGCATCTCCCGCAGGGAGGCAGAACCGTGCCATCCTTCCAGACGGCGACGATCCTCTTTATCCTCAAGGCTCCGGCGGTCACCATCGCCGCGATGGCGCTGTGTTCGGCGCAGAACCCCATCCCGGAGGAGGCGTCAATGCAAACCCCCAAGTAAACCTGGCCGTCCTCCGCCAGCAGCGCGCAACCCACGTCGCCCACCAGAAAATCACCGCTTATCTTCCGCGGCTGGATGACGGATTTCGCTTTTTGGATCAGTTCCAGGTTGGACAATTCAGTCATCTTGCTCGCAAATAACTCACCTCGCCGCGCCGCGGGCGAAGAGGCCGAAAGGAATGAAGCAGACCAGACCCATGATGGATACCACCGCCACGTCCACCAGACTGAAGGGCGCATCGGTCAAGAGGGGCTGAATGACCATAATGGCGATCAGCCCGACGAAAGCCATGCTGGCCTGGAAGAGCAGCCCCAACCCGGTCACATAGCCGAGAGCGGCGCGACGCCAAAGCATCACCCCTCCGATCACCCACACCGGCGTTATCATAAAGTCGGAGACATTGAGGGCGAATTCCGAAGGGCTGGATGAGGTATCGTTGAGCAGGACGGTGACGAAAACGGCGATGATCCGAACGAGGATCAGCAGACCCAGCCCCGCCAGAACGCCCCCGCCGCCTCGCTCCGGCACCGCCCCGGCGAGGCGTTGCTGCACCGATTTCCCCTCAATGTTGGCGACCAGGCCGATCATCGTATAGGCGCACAAGGTGACCAGAGTGAGGTGCATCAGGTATCCCACGTTGAACGGCACGCTGAAGAGATAAACCAGGTAGCTGTAAAAGATGTAGAAAAGCGCGCCCGGCCACAAGAGCAGCCCGATCAGCTTGCCGCGCCGGGTTAGCCACATAGAAATCAGCAGGATGGGCAGGCCGATGAGGAGATTGACCACGTCATTGGGCACGAAGGCTTGAAGCAGTTCGTCCGTCGGGTAGATGGTCGTCTGGTTCAGGAGACCGACGACAGACGCAATGGCCATCATGGCGGCGATGACGAGCGAGACCGCATAAGCGAGGGTGAGATCACGACGGATCGGTAGAGCGGGGCTATCTTTTGAATTTGGGTTCATTGAGGTAAAACTCCTTGTGTTCTGGGTGAGTGATTTTTTCAATCTTCCTATCAATCCTTGTGGTTGAAATAGTAATCCAGGACGCCCAATTGTAAGGTGAAAATCTTCTGCGGGCTACCCTCAAATATACTCCTCAGCTCGGATTTCTTCATCCAGCGGAGGGCC
>CBDUUP010000506.1:0-1628 GCA_965370435.1 uncultured Anaerolineales bacterium
ATTACAAGTGATTCAATGTCAGAAAAGTAATCATAGAAAAGCCATTGGATGTTCATTAAATCAGTAGGCATATCTGTCCCCGTACGGCAAATAAGTAGAATAGGGATGTTAAGGGCATATGCATACCCATACTCAAAATACACATTACGGCGATCACCACTTAGATCACAAATTAACCCGCTGGCTCGATTAATATGCTGGAGTAATTTAATGTACCAATTCTCAGCTCTAATCAATTTTGGATAATAAAATCCAAAATTGTGTTCTTCGCATTGGGGTTTAATTAAACGTTCTCGAATTTCGGCAGCTTTTTTGGAATAAGGTTCTTCATCCATTGGGCCTATCCATACAATATTTCTCATTTCAACATCCTTTCTCTAAAATTCAGGTTCTAGTTTATGTGGACAGCTTGATTTTAATTAAATTACTATGGGTTGCAAAGCAAAACTCCTGAAGTACTATTTACTTATGACAAGATTATACACTCAAGCATTAAACTTGGTTGAGAAAAAATGTAAAATGCTAATTATTCAGCGTATAAAGTGTATAATGTGCTTCATAATTTATTATCCCGGAAGCATCTTGTTTTCTTCGATTGTTGCGATTAAATAATCTCTTCCAACAAGGACCACCCATGAAATTCTGCCCACTATGCGCCACTGAACTGACCGCCGTCGAGATAGACGGGAAAGAGCGCCAACGATGCCCTTCGGATTCCTGCGGGTACGTATTTTGGAACAACCCGACGCCGGTGGTGGCGGCTATCGTCGCTCATGAAGGCTCGATCATTTTGGCCCGGCAGAAAGGGTGGCCGGAGAAGATGTTCGGGCTGGTGACCGGTTTCCTGGAGGCGGGGGAGACCCCTGAGGAGGCGGTACTCCGGGAGGTCAAGGAGGAACTCGGTCTGGATGGCGTGATTGAGGAGTTCGTGGGCAATTATTCCTTCTTCCAGATGAACCAGTTGATCTTGGTCTTTTACGTGGAGGCGCAGGGGGAGATGGCAGTTGGCGAGGAGTTGGAGGAGGTCAAGCGCGTCCCGCCGGACAAGCTGCGCCCCTGGCCTATCGGCACCGGCCCGGCGGTGCGGGATTGGCTGGCGTCGCGGAAGGGTTCTTGACCAATATTTCGGCATTATGACGATCTAGAGATCAAAGGAGAACGACGATGAACGACCAACACCCCAACGTCAGCAACGCGTTCCTGACTTTCATGAACGAAGCCCCCCAGCACGCCAAGGCCTGGGGCGAACTGGCGCTAAACCTGTCTAAAGCCAGCGCATTGGACGCCAAGACCGGAACCTTGGCTTATCTCTCCGTTCTGGCAGCGCAGAGGCTGGTCAGCGGGATACCCTTCCACGTCAAGGAGGCCAAGAAGGCGGGGGCCTCCCGCGAGGAGGTCATCAGCGCGATCCTGGTGGGGCTGCCTCTGGCGGGGAATGTAGTCACGCAGTCGCTGCCTGCGGCGATTGAGGCGTATGATGGGGAGTAAAAGACCCGGCTGAAGATTCGGCGACTAAAGTCACCGCTACATTTGCGAAGTCGGCCTTCGCCGACTTTATGGCGTTTCTAGTTTCAAGAGGAGGTCGTTAGCGCGATCCTGGTGGGGCTGCCTGCGGCGATTGAGGCGTA
>CBDUUP010000507.1:0-1544 GCA_965370435.1 uncultured Anaerolineales bacterium
CCGGCTAAAGCCTCGACTCCACCACCATATGTGGGATTCGCCAGACTCCACTCTTAAATAAGCCTTAGTACACTAGTTCTGAACATGAGCCATAAAAGTTTCGTTAAAGCTTTCGGATAGATGATCCTTCATTTTGGCGGCTCAGAATACCAGACCGCTTCCTCACTCCAACCGTGGATCATCAACCAGGCGGCTCAAACGCCGCAGCTTCCGCCCCCGCCGGGGGTTTGGTCCAGCATTCCGTTATCCAGCAGCCATTGGTGAACAAAATTAAATCCAGAGCCAGAGAAGAATTCTCCCCCCACGATCTGGATGGGTGGAATTTCAGCAAAACTAAGCTCTTGGGTTTCTTGAAAGTATATCGCCACCTCCAGGGTTTGCTGCGGAAACCAAAACGCATTGACATATTTTGCGGCCTCCAGCATTTCGTCCTCACTTGCCTCTTGAGACGCCATCAATTCCAACAGCCCCAACATCGCCATCCCGTGATTGCAATCAGGGAAATTGGTGGGATTATTGCAGCAGGGCCGGTAAACTTTGGCGGCGACCTGTTCAAGGCGCGCTTGCTGGGCTGCGGTGAGGGATATGATCGGCGTGGAGGAATAAAGATCCGTCGCCGGCCTTGCGCCAAGCGTCCACCCTCCCGTGGAGGCAAAACTTCCGACGCCCTCTACTCCATATTGCATCATGGGGCCTTCCATGAGGATGGCGTTTTGATTGGTCAGGCCCAATGCCCAAAAGAAGTTGAGCAGAAAATAAGCATTCTCTTGGTTTATGACCACCGGTTGGCTCTTTCCCTCGGCGAGAATTTCTATCTGCTCCTCGGTCAATGGCTCACCCGCTTCCTGGTAGACCTGGAGGAACAGATCGTAATCGATAGCCCCGCTGGCGATGAGTTGGGGGCCAATAGCCCCGTAAATTACGGGGAGCGTGTAGCCCTCGGGTGGGTTGATCTGCTGGATCAGAGCTTCGATCTCTGGATCACTGAGCAGGTTTGAAGGCGGGCTGTCATTGTTCCCGCTTCCCCAGAGGATATACCCTTCTGCCAATCCCAGCCCAAATGCGAGCAGGATGGTGAAAAGCCATACATAGGGCGATATAGAGATTATCTTCTTGGGGGTTTCTTCATCTTGGAGAGAGTGTTCGGCTACATTCTGAGTATCATGATTGGAGTTCATTAAATCTCCGATGATCGCTATAAGGCGCCAGGAAAGATTCTTGGCTGGAACCTTTCCTGGCATTTAGGTGATTGAAGGTATGAACATTAGATAAAATCAGCGTCATTCCCGTCAATCACTTTGCAAATGCGCCCTTTCTAGTTTTTTTCAATCAACTTTCATATGCGCATTTGCTTAAACCGGTAGTTGGAATGGATTCCTAAGCTCAGCGCTCAGGTTCGATGATAGGGGAAATTTTTAGTGGGTGCCAGTGTCTTCGTATTCGTCTCCAGAACCGCCAAGGAACATGGCCGGATCTTTCTCAAACTGATCTTTATGTGCGGGCTTCATGACATAATACGTTTTGCCCTGATATTCTAAAGAAGG